>CAZHRF010000011.1:0-49373 GCA_964534625.1 uncultured archaeon
ATCCCAAAGTAAGTTTTTTTGATCACAAGAAAATAAAAAAGTTATAAAACCTCGCGGGTGACAAGTCACCTATCCCAAAGTAAGCTTTTTTGATCACAAGAAAATAAAAAAGTTACAAAAAGAAAATAAAGAAGAAGACAAAACAAAGTTATATTGATAGAAAATAATTGGAGTTCTGCGAAAATTTTGCTACTTTATCGTCAAATAATCATCCAATGATACGATTAGTCTATTTCTTAGGTCGGTCTTCCATTTAATTACATAAACTTTTTTAGATATACTTCTAGTCTATTTTTATGTCGATTTTAATCCATCATGCTTGGGTAATAACTTTTGCCAATAATGGTTTGGGGATTATTGAAGATGGGGCTGTCCTTATTGAAGATGATTTAATAGCTTATGTTGGAAAATCTACTGGTATAAACGAACATCATGCTGATATTATTATAGATGCTAAAGACCATCTCGTTCTTCCTGGTTTTATTAACGCTCACACCCACACAGGTTTAACTTTGCTTAGGGGAGCTGCTCAAGATGTTCCAGAACTAGAATGGATGAATAAGGCATTAGGTCCGTTAGCTATGCATCTAACTCAGGAAGATCTGATGCTAGGAGCAAAAATAGGTCTAATTGAAGGCATTCGAACTGGTACTACTACTTTCTGTGAATATGCAAAAAATGTTTCTGAATTAATTTCTGAAGTTCATCTTCCTTTTAATGCGAGAGTTTGTGCTACGGAAACAATTAATGAAGTAAGCTATAATAGAGGACAATTAAAACCATCAGACTTATACGATTTTGACCCTTCTAAAGGAGAAAAAGCATTATCGCAGACGGAAGAATTGTTTACTCAGTATTCATCTGATCCTTTAGTAACTTGTGCTTATGGCCCTCAAGCTTTAGATATGATATCTTTAGATTTACTGAAAACCATAAAAGAAAGAGCTATAGATGAAGAAAGAAAAGTCCATATGCACGTAGCTCAAGGAGGCAGAGAAAGATTACAAATTCAAGGTAGATATGGTGAAGATCAATCAACTGTCACAGTTCTTAATAAAGAAGAACTGTTAGGGCAGTGGTTAATTGCAGCCCACTGTCATGACACAACTATCCCAGAGAAAGAGTTATTAGTAAATAATGGTTCATCTATTGTTTGTTGCCCGAGTTCCATTTCAATGATAGATGGGATAGTTCCTCCAGTAAAAGAATTTATGGATCTGGGAGGTTTAATATCTTTAGGAACAGACCAAGCACCCGGACCAGGTACTCACAATATGATTAGAGAGATGCGTACAATAAGTATAATTTCAAAGGTTGTTCACAAAGATCCTACTGTTTTACCTGCGTGGGATGTACTTAAATTATCCACATTAGGTGGTGCAAAAGTACTAGGATTGGATAATCATATAGGCTCTATTAAAGAAGGCAATAAAGCAGATATCATCACCATTAACCTTAAGAAATGTAATATGACACCTACTATTTCTACGCCATTTCATAATTTCATTCCCAATTTAGTGTATTCAGCTACAGGTTTTGAGGTAGATAACGTTATTATTAACGGTGATTTAGTTCTTCACAACAATAGATTCACTAAAATTGATGAAGAAAATATCATTGAACAAGCAAATAAAAGAGCTAGTAAGGTTTGTTTGGATGCTCAAGATGACTGGATTAAAGCTGATTCTTTATTTGTTAAGAAAGTAAAAGAAGGATACTTATGACATTCTTTTGGAGAAAGAATAAAGAATCAAGTTTCTATTTTCTTAGATTATGTTGAGAATCATATTTTTAAAAAAGAGGATAGTAAAGATGAATAAAGAAGATTTCTTAAAAATTTTCAATAATATGATTACTAAAATAGAAGAGAGAGTGAAACTATATGCATTTGTTATTTTTGGTTCTCGAGCAAGAGGAGATTTCTTACAGCATAGTGATTATGATATTGTTATCATTGCTGATTTCCAAGAAAAGTATTTAGATCGTTCAGAATGGATAATACATCAGACAGCACCAATACTTGCCATGGATGTTTTTTGCTATACTCCTGAAGAATTTGATCAGATGTTTACCAATTATCGCTTAACTGCAATAGATGTTATTGACGAAGGAATAGCATTGAAAGGTGATAGATATCTATTACAATATAGAGAAAAGCTAGAAGAGTTCAAAAAGAGAGGATTAAGAAAAGAAGATAATATCCTTTATCCTCCTAAAAGTACATAGATAGAATGTCCTTATTTTGCTGTATCTTTTTTTAGTGCTTTTTCTATTATTAAATCGATCTCATGTCTATATGCTGTATCTTTTTTTTCAATTATTCGCTGTGTGATTTTACTTATTTCTTTCTTTCTTTCATCTTTAAATAAGGGTATTTTTACATTTGATATTATTTTTTGTGTATATGATATCCGATGTCCCCTTCTTGCTCCCTCTGAAAGATAATATTCTCTAAAGAAAGAACTGTTCAAGTAACCCAATAAGAAATAAGGATCTTCTTTAAGAGCTACGATAGCTAAAACATCTCCTGATGGCATGACTTCTTCATCAGTCATACTAAAACGGTTCTTTTTACTACGATCTAGAGTAGGTACATATATTTTTTTCATGTTTAAATATCTTTTATGATCTTCATAGTTTCTTAATGCTTGCCAATTAAACCATTTTTTTGATTTAGCTAAATATCTCGTTTTCATATATTCTTTATTACTCACAAGTTTAGAATAAATATTAGGATAGAGTTTTTTGAGTTCTTCTTCACTCTTTAGATGATCATCTATGAGAATATAATTTTGATATCCTTCTGTCCAATATCCTTTGCAATTTGCACCTTTGATGAAAGGAACAATCAATTCTTTTTCTCTATCAGATACTTTATCTTTGAATATTTTATCAACTTTGAAACTTTTAGCATACCCTGATACCATCCCCACACCGATATAGGCTATGTCTTTCAGTCTTTGATAATTCGGGATATTTTTCTTGGGATATGTTGACCAAATAGTGCTTGGATCTTGTGGATAGTCAAATATTTTTTCACAATACTCAAACAACTTATTACTTTTTCTTTTTTCTATTACTTCATGGGCTTTTTCTGTTATCAATTCAAGAGTAGAATTTCTTGTTTTTAATCTTATAACTTTTGTCTTTTGATTTTTATTTGCCTTATCTTTTACATACTTGAAAATTAATGTTTCAGGGTTCTCTCCTTCGAATATTTTCATTTCATCTAGATCGATTATCCATTCAAAATAGCCATTTGTAGCTAATTTTTGCCTTAATTTAGTTGCATACGTAGCGTACATAAAGCCATATGGGACGATATAGATTAACTCACCTTTTTCCTTTAATCTTTCTATAGACTTTATAATGAAAGCATAATAAATATCACTCTCTCGAGTCCCAACTATTCGTTCTACTTTGTTTTGGACTGTTTCAGGTAAAGAATTGAAATGCAAATAAGGAGGATTGCCTATAATTACTTCATAGAGAGTAGACGATGACCAATCTAAATAATCCTCATTAATCAAAGTAATAGTACCCTTGTCAGATTTTTCTTGACAGCGTGAGAATAATTTTTGATTCAATTCTATTCCTGTTAAACTGGTATAATTGGATTGTCTTAGAGACTCTAGAAAAGCGCCTTCTCCACACCCAGTATCCAAGATCCTAGCATTTTTTGGTTTAGATATTAAAGACGTCATCAGTTCACTTATAGGTTTGGGTGTAGGAACAAATGATATGACCGTGGAAACCATTTAATCTATTTTATATGAAATATTATTTATACTTAACTCATTGTTGGAAGAGCGTTCTATTTCTGACCATTCATCTTTCAATATATTTTTATCTTCTTTTAATGAAGTTTATGAATTTCTCTAATATTCATAGTTAATTTGGATAGATCAAAAGATTCTATGATTCCAACTTGAGTATACAAATAAAATTTGCTAAAAATTTGCCGTATTTTTATCCTTCATTCAAACACAAAATTTTAAAAATGTTTGAAAAAACACCATAATGGAGATAAAAAATGGTTACTGAATTAAATCCACTAATTTCAATGTTTATTACAATGGGTGTATGGGGCATCATCTTATTCCTCTTGCTTAAGCTCGTTATGTATATAAATAGTAAGCTGGGTGAAACAAGATTACGAAGAAAACTAGCGGCAGCTAAAATGGCAGCTGAAAAAGAGAAGCAAAACAAGAATAGCCAATAAACATTTATTCTTATTACTTTCTTTTTTATTTTGTTTTTAACAGATTCTAAACAGTACGATATTTTCACAAATAATAGCCTAGATTAACCAATTGACCTAAAAACGAATGTAATTGAGCGAAAATAGCTCTTGTCCTTTTTTGAGGTGTAAAATTCATTTCAATGGGCATTTCAGCTCTAGTTTTATGCTATCTTTTGAAAAATTCTCGAAAGAGGTAAAAAGATTAACCCGTCATTAGATAATATTATATTTGGTCAGCAATAACTATTTCAATAATAAACTTTTAAATCTCTCATGTGAGATTATGTTTCAAAAAGAAAATCTAAAAATAATCCATTATTGCCAAGTAAGCAGTACAATGGATGTGGCTTCTGATCTTATAGATTTATGGAATGAAACTCCATTTGTAGTTATTGCTGAAAAGCAAACTAAAGGAAGAGGTAGAGGTGACAACAGCTGGTTTTCTGTAAAAGGGGGGTTATATACAACTTATTGTATACCTACAACTATAGCTGTTGATCAAATATTTTTACGATTTTTACATTATAACATCGCAAATATTTTACACTCTATACTTCTTACTAAATTTAATGTAGAAAGCCAAATCAAATGGCCTAATGATATTTTGTATGAGAACAAAAAACTCGCAGGTATTTTACTCGAATGGATAAAAAAAAGAAAAATGAATTATCTTTTGATTGGCATAGGAATAAATGTAAATAATGAGAGTACGAATATGCCTATTGAAGTTCAAAGCCATTCTATCTCTCTCAAAGAAATAATAAAAGAAAAAATAGGTCTAGATGCAATTTTAAGTTATATAACTAACAATTGGAAACATTTCATCGGGAATTTAGAAACAGATATACATCAAATACGAAATCAATATAATAAAAAACTCAAGACTAATCAATCAACATCTCAGCTTATTCATGGTAATGCCTTCTACGAAATTATTGGAATTAACGAACAAGGATTTCTTGAAATAACTAATGGAAAGACTACGAAACAGCTTGACATAGATGATGCCTTTCCATATACATAATTACGCTTTTTATTAAAATCTTTTCATTCAAATATAAACAATAGTTGTTGCATAATTTGTGGTGAAAAACAGAAAAACGATTGACAATAAAGATTCTAAGTATTAGGTTAAATGATAAGTTTAGTTAAATTAAATATTTAAATGCCTTGTTAATTAGATATGAGGAAACTTTATCACTAGTTAATAAAATTTTTTAGTTTTTATCTGTATAAAATTATATGAAGATAAAAAGTAGTGCTTTTTATAATAAACCGATAGAGCTTTTTTCTTTATGAAGCACTCGAGTAGAAATTACCAACAATCTATTAGTGAGAAAAAAGATGATTTTCTTTCCCTCAGAGAGCAACTTGCATATGGAGGAAAAGAAAAGTGGAAAAAACAACATGCAAAGGGTAAATTAACCGCCCGAGAACGCATTAACTTATTAGTTGATGAAGGTTCATTTGTTGAGATTGATGCATTTGTCAAACACAATTGTACTAAATTTGATATGGACAAAAATGCTCCATTAGGAGATGGGGTCATTACAGGGTATGCCAAGATCAATAACCGGAATGTCTATATCTACAGTCAAGATTTTTCTGTTTTTGGGGGTAGTCTAGGTCAAGCTCACGCTTCAAAAATTACCAAAATAATGGATTTAGCCATTAAAACTGGTGTTCCTATTATCGGTTTATTGGACTCAGGTGGAGCACGTATTCAAGAAGGGGTCGACTCTTTAGCGGGATATGGAGATATCTTCTACAGAAATGTACAAGCCTCTGGTGTTATCCCCCAGATATCTGTAATCCTTGGTCCTTGTGCTGGGGGAGCTGTTTATTCACCTGCTTTAACTGATTTTGTGATTATGAATAAAACTAATGCATTTATGTTCGTAACAGGTCCTTCGGTTGTAAAAGCTGTTACAGGAGAAGATGTATCTTTTTATGATTTAGGCGGAAGTGATGTACATCAAAGCATTTCCGGTATCTGTCATTTAGTTGGCGATTCTGAGATTGAAACGCTAGACTATGTTAAAGAATTACTAGCTTATATTCCCTCTAATAATTTAGAAGATTCTCCCACTTCCTATGCTATAACTGAACATATGCAAGAGGAGATTTATTCAATTATACCCGATCAATCGAATGATCCTTATGACATCAAAGAAATAATGCACATTATTCTTGATCAAGCTAGTTTCTTTGAGATACAAGGAAATTGGGCCAAGAATATTATTATAGGTTTTGCACGATTAGATGGGTCAACAGTTGGTTTAATAGCCAATCAACCCTTATATTTAGGTGGAGCCATAGATATTCATGCTGCTGATAAAGCTTCTCGGTTCATACGTTTTTGTGATGCATTTAATATACCTATTGTCACGTTTGTCGACGTTCCTGGATTTATGCCTGGACTAAAACAAGAGCATGAGGGAATTATAAGACATGGAGCTAAAATGTTATTTGCATATTCAGAGGCAACAGTACCTAAAATCTCTGTGATAGTGAGAAAAGCATATGGGGGAGCATATATTGTGATGAGTTCCAAACATTTAGGCGCTGATATAAATTATGCATGGCCAAATGCAGAAATAGCAGTTATGGGAGCAGAAGGTGCATGTAAAATACTTTACAGGAAAAAAATTAAAGAATCAGAAAATCCTGATGACCTGTTAGAGGAGTTTACAAATCAATACAAAAAAGAGTTTGCTAATCCGTATCAAGCAACTGAGAAAGGTTATGTAGACAAAGTTATTCTTCCCGAAGAAACAAGACATGAACTTATTCGAGCCTTGGATATGCTCAAACAGAAAAGAGAAAATATTCCAAAAAGGAAACATGGAGTGTTTCCAGTTTAAAGAGGGTGAAAATGAATGAAAACAAGAGAATATATTAAGAATAAGTTGATTACTACTTATCCATATTGGGGTATAGCTCCCTTAGGAATTGATTACCCTAAAATAGCAATAGAATTAACAAAATTAGGTGGAGTAGGAATAATTGATTTACAAGGGTATAAGACCACCTCTAGTCTCGAAAACGTGTTTAATATTATGGAAAAAGAGATACCAGAAGACAAGTATTGGGGAGTAAGGATAACAAGTTCAAATCAACTGCAGGATCTAAAATATATTGATAAGATCCCTATTATTATACTATCATCAACATATGCGAATAAAATTTCTACAGAAGACATTAAATTAGTAAATAAAATATCAGAATGGATAATTGGTGAAGTACTCTATCTCGACGAAGCTTACCAATGTGCTCCATGGGTGGATTTCTTTCTTGTTAAAGGAAACGAGTCAGGAGGGAAAGTAGGAACAAAAACAAGTTTTATCTTATTACAAGAATTTTATGAATCAGGTTTACCATTTATCGCTCAAGGTGGATTTGGTATTTACAATGTTGGAACAGCGTTTTTAGCCAATGCTCTTGGTGTTGTTTTTGATGGGCAATTATACCAGCTAGATGATTGCTCTTTAGACCTTGATGTCAAGAGATATATCGGTTCACTACAAGAAAATGATACATATGTCGCCAATGAAAGCTCAAAATATAGATATAGATTAGCTGGGAAGTTGGCAAATAGACACATCAGAGAAATAAAGAAAAGAACAGCAGAAGAATTCTCTCAATATGGTGAAGAAGAGAAAAATGACGTAATAGAAGACATGGCAAACAATGGTCTGTTTTTTAAAGACGAAGAGATAAAACATGCTTTCTTACCTATGGGCGTAGATGTCACTTTTTCTACTATAATAAAAGAACGATTCAAAACTCTTAAGCACTTTCTAGATGGAATTAACCAGATTATCCAATCGCAAAGGCAAAACGTTATAAAAAATTGGCCTTTTGTTCAAGAATCTGATCTCGCTAACTCTCTAAATATAACATTGCCTATTATTCAAGGTCCTATGGCTAATATTAGTGATAATGTGCAATTTGCAACCAAAGTTGCACAACATGGGGCTTTACCCATTATAGCTTTAGGTGGATTGATGCGGAATGAGACAGAAGAATTATTTAAGGAGCTTAAAAAATCAACCTTAAAAAATCAATCCTATGGTTGTGGAATAATAGGTTTAGATGCTGTTAAAAAACGCAGAGAAGAGCATCTTGAATTATTGAAGGAGCTCAAACCAGCTCACATACTTATAGCAGCTGGTAGAATAGGCTTGGGAGAGGAAGTAAAAGCGATGGGATTTAATGTACTATTACATACTCCCGCATTAGCTTTATTTAGAGAGGCTGTCGAAAAGGATATCGGTTATCCTATTTTAGAAGGAGCTGAATGTGGAGGACATATTGGTACTACCTCCTCTTTTATCCTATGGGAAAAAGTACTTCATTATTTAGACGAAGTTAAGCAAGACAGAAATAAAAAGATCCCAATTATTTTTGCTGGAGGAATAGCTGATAAAATTGGCTCTGCAATGCTCGCCTTAATGTTGGGTAAGCATTTAGATATTATTTCACCCGGCATCCAGATGGGGAGTGGTTATTTATTAACCGAAGAAATTGTTTCCACTGGTGCACTAAAAAAGAAATATCAAGAGTTAGTATTAAACTCCCGTAACACGAGAGTTATTGGAACAACCGTAAATACTAGGATAAGAACTATAGAAACACCCTTTGTACAAGTCATTATTGATAATGAGATTAAAAGAATACATGAAAATATTCCATTGAAGGAAAGAAAAGAGTTATATGAGAAAGACAATTTAGGGGCATTAAGAATAGCCTCAAGAGGAGAAATATGGAACCATGGTCATGTTGCAGGATCGGGTACAACTCGATTTATTGGTATAGACGAAGAAGATCAATATCAGAAAGGCTGTTTTATGGCTGGAGAAATCACTAGCAAAAAAAGAGCCATTACCACTCTGAAAAGCTTTCATCAAGATATAGTAAATGCAGGTAAGAATTTTATCGATTTACAGAATTTTACCTCTATCTTTGAAAGGGAACAACTTATTGCTCTTGAACAGAAAGAAGCCATTCCCATTATTAATGCAAAAAATAAAGTGGCTATAGTAGGTGTAGGGTGTATATTTCCTGATGCCTTAAATAAAGACCAATACTGGGAGAATATCTTAAACAAACGCTATTCTATTATCGAGGTACCAAAAAACAGATGGGATCCAGAGTTGTATTATGATTCCAATCCGGAAACACCTGATAAAACCTATACAAAGATAGGGGGTTTCATTAATAATTTTAAGTTTAAAACGATAAAATACCGTATTCCTCCAACTATTTCTCAAAAAATGGATGATGTGCAAAAATGGGCATTAGTTGCAGCTGAACAAGCACTTATGGATGCAAACATACCTATAGATGGAAAAGAGCGGTTACCTATTGCAATAATTGTCGGTAACTCACTTGGCGGACAAAATCAACGAGAGAGTAATCGTAGAATTGAATATCCGTCGATAATTCAAGATATATACAACTCAAGTATTTTCCAAGAACTTGATCCTATTACACAAAAAGAACTAATTAAACAATTTTCTAACAATTACTTGAGCAAATATCCAGAAATTAATGAAGACACCATGCCTGGAGAACTGTCAAATATAATAGCGGGTAGAATAGCTAACGTATTTAATCTTACAGGTAAATCGATGACGACAGATGCTGCGTGTGCTTCATCTTTAGCTTCTCTGGATACAGCAGTTAAGGGATTATTAGTAGGAGATTATGATACAGTACTGGTAGGAGGAGCAGATAGATCAATGGATCCAACTACTTATGTCAAGTTCTGTAAAATAGGTGCTTTATCTCCAGACATATCTGCCCCTTTTGATGAGAGAGCAAATGGTTTTGTAATGGGTGAAGGAGCAGGTTTTGTACTCCTTAAGAGATTAGAAGAGGCAATTAAAAATGAAGATAAGATTTATGCAATAATTAGTGCTATTGGAGCGACATCTGATGGAAAAGGTAAGGGAATTACAGCTCCAAATCCGGTGGGTCAAAAAGAATCTATAAGAAAAGCGCTACATGCAGCAGATGTAAATCTAGAAGATATTCAGTATATTGAAGCACATGGAACGTCAACTAGTGTGGGTGATCCAGCAGAATTGGAAGTTCTTACTGAGGTATTTAAATCCAGACAAAGCAAAGAAAAGATTGCTGTAGGCTCGGTAAAGAGTCAAATAGGTCATTTAAAAAGTGCTGCAGGTATAGCTTCAATAATTAAAACAACATTGGCAATACAAAATAAGATAATTCCTCCTTCAGTCAATTTTGAAAATCCTAATCCAAAAGTCAATTGGACTAATTTACCTTTCTATGTAAATACTGAAGCCAAAAAATGGTCAATAAACAGTATAAATAGAAGAATAGCTGGAGTATCAGCTTTTGGCTTTGGGGGAACAAATTATCATGTGATAATGGAAGAATACGCTCCAGAGACTGCTCAGTATATATTTACTGATCTAGTAGAAGAAAATTATTCAAAAAAAGTTGATTTGGCTTTTCTTTTTACAGGTCAAGGAAGCCAATATGTGGGAATGGCAAAGGAACTTGCTCAAAGGTATGAAGTAGTTGCAAAAACAATTGAACAAGCTGAGTCTATTTGTCACAGTCATGGCGAATTTTCTTTAAAAGAAGTACTTTTTGGAAAAGATACATCTAATAACAAAGAAAATGAACGGATATTAGCTCTTACCCAATATACTCAACCAGCTTTGTTTGTAATAGAAATAGCATTATATCGATTATATCTAGAAAAAAACATACTTCCTTCCATGGTAGCAGGACATAGCCTAGGTGAGTATTCTGCTCTGGTAGCTGCTGGTGTCTTAAGTTTTGAGAATGGATTGAAAGCAGTAATTACGAGGGGGAAGGCTATGCATACTGTATCTCAAAGCACAAAAGGATCTATGGCTGCTGTTTTAGCTCCCGAACAAGTGGTTCAAGAAATTGTTGATGAAATAAAAGATCATTACGTTATCCTTGCAAATTATAATTCTTCGGAACAAATTGTTATCAGTGGAGAAGAAGAAGGAATAGATTTGGCTATTAAAAAAGCTGAAAAGAGGGGATTAAGAGCAGTTAAATTGAAAGTTTCTACCGCTTTCCATTCAAAAATAGTAGAAGATGCCAAAGAAGAGATGAAACATGTATTGTCGACATGTACATTTAATCTGCCTAAGATTAAAGTATATAGCAATACGCTAGGAAAGTGTTTCCCAAATGAAGTAGTAAAAATAAAAGAATTACTGCTTAAACAGATATATTCCCCTGTTAGGTGGGTCGAAGAGATAAAAAATATGTATGCTGATGGAGCAAGAATATTTGTTGAAGTAGGACCAAAAAGAGCTTTGGCTTCATTTGCTAAAGATATATTGAAAGACGAGACTGATGTAAAGATATTTTCAACTCTATCTCCCAATGAAAGTGAAAACAAAAAGTTTCTTGATACAGTAGATGAAATATATAAAACGATTAGAAAGGAAGAAAGAAGAAAGGACCACATTCCAATACAACATCAACTAATGTCTTCATCAGCTTTTACTATCCTCGAACAAGATACAGATTTAAAACCAATAATCAATAAAAAATATTTTAATGAGTATTTGAAAGAGAATAAAGAAATTCTAAAAACCTTTTTACTACAAGGATTCAATCTATACGAAAACAAATACAGAAAAGCATTAGATCTGTATTCAAAATATGAATCTTATAACTTCAATCTAGAAAACATTGGTATTACTGGCGTAGGTATGGGAATACCTGGAAAGAAATATGCAGTTTTTGACGATAAAAATGTGGATTTGTTACTCAATGGAACAAGTCTTATTGATACCTTAGATTATAAAGTTAAGAAAGATCAATTAGATCAGAATATCCAACGGCTGGTTAAATCAGCTAATGGTAATGCAGAATTTCAGCATTTAGATGATATCTCACAAGTTATACAATTGGCAGGTCAAATAGGTGATTTTGATCCAGAGAAAGATTTTGGTATAGATAGAAAATTACTCAAAGCATTAGATTCAAGTTTTGCATTAGCAATTTGTGCAGGATTGGAAGCGTTGAATGATTCTAAAATTCCTTTGGTTAATGCTAATCAAGAATCATCTACTGGTAAAATAATTAACTCCGAATGGACACTACCAACATCACTAAGAGGTGAAACAGGGATTATCTTTGCATCTGCATTTCCTGGATATGATAAACTCATTGAAGAAGTTACTACTCGGCTGGCAGCTAAATTCCAAAAACAGAATATAGCAGAGATAGAAGAACTGTTTGAAGTGATGATTGCAAGTATTTCAGATGAGCAGTCTAAAAAAAATATTAAAAAGTGGTATGAAGACAATAAACACAGTTTAACAAAACAGAAACAAGAGCTTGAAAGATTTAGTCGGTTTTTCTTATTTAGAATTCTTTCAATGGGTCATTCTCAATTTGCTCAATTGATTAAGGCAAGAGGACCTAACACTCAAGTCAACGCTGCTTGCGCTTCTACAACTCAAGCCATAGCCATAGCAGAAGACTGGATTAGAACTGGGAGATGCAAAAGAGTTATCATTATAGCTGGTGAAAATGCAGCGAGTGAAAACTTATTACCATGGATAGGTTCGGGGTTCTTAGCTGCTGGTGGGGTAACTACTGAAGAAGATGTAGAAAAAGCTGCACTTCCTTTTGGAAAGAATAGACATGGATTGATCATTGGATCATTAGCTGCGAGTATGATATTGGAAAGCAAAGAAGCATATGAAACTAGAGGAATTAAGCCTATCGTTGATCTTTTAGGTACTCATACCAGTAATAGTGCTTTTCATGGTTCCAGACTAGATGTAAATCATATTGCAGAAGAACTGGATGCTTTTATTGCATCTACAGAAAGAAAACATGGCGTAAAAAGAGAAGAAATAGCGAAAAAAGGGTTATTTGTTTCTCATGAAACATATACTCCCGCTAGAGGTGGTTCTGCTGAAGCTGAAATCGAATCGATAGAACGAGTTTTTCGAGAACATGCCATTCATATGACAATAATGAATACAAAAGGATATACAGGTCATGCCATGGGAGCTGGACTCGAAGAATGTTTGGCAATAAAAGCAATGGAAAAAGGCAAGCTGCCTCCAATTTATAATCTAGATAAGATAGATCCAGCATTTTCAAAGTTTAAATTTTCAAGAGGTGAAAAAGAACAAAAAGAGTATGCTCTCAGACTTGCAGCTGGTTTTGGTTCACAAGTGGCTTTTACACTCTTAAGATTGAACACAGCAAAGAATAGGGTATTAGCTGGTTACAATGATTGGTTAATAAATCTTGGTGGATCACGAAAAGAGCTCTATAAAGATGGAAGAGTCTTGAAGATGAAAATTGAACAACAATCAACAGATGAAATAACTGTATCTAGTTATACTCAAGTACAACGTGGTTCAATCTTACAAGAGGTTATCGGAATAATCGCAGAAAAAACTGGTTATGATGTAGAGATGATTGAACCAGAAATGAACTTGGAAGCTGATTTAGGTATAGATACCGTGAAACAAGCAGAATTATTTGGTATCATCCGAGAAAGATGGCCATTCAGCCAAGATGAATCCGTTAGTTTAGCATCATTTGAAACGGTAAATAAAATAGCAGAATTTATAGAGAAAAACGCACAAAACAATGGAATAGAAAAAAACCCAAAAGATGAATCCACCCGCGATTTATCAGTAGAAGTAAAAACTATCATTTCTAAACACACTGGATACGATTTAGAAGAGATATTAGATGAATATAACTTAGAGAGCGATTTGGGTGTAGACACGATTAAAATAGCTGAAATCTTTGGTGATATACGTTCAAACTTTAATTTAGCAACATCACAAGATTTCAACTTAGCTGATTTTAGGACGATTAAAGATATCGTCGATTATATCTCGACAAACGAGCAAGATAACAAAGTAACAAAAGAAGAATCAATCAATGTTTTTGATATAAAGCCAATTGTAGTTCCATTAACCTCTGGTACAAACCTTTTAGACTTAACAGGTAAAGATATAACTATAATTGCACAGAAACAGAGTGAGATTACACAAATTGAAGAGAGACTTAAAAATCTCAAAGCGAATGTTTCTACCATTCTCTACAAAGAAATGCGTAAAGATACAACCATAACCAATAAACCTCGAATTTCCGTTGTTTTTGTTCCTTCTAACAGATATATCAAACCCACAAGCTTGTTCCAAAAACTATTTCACTTTTATCAATCGATACCAATTAAAAAACATGAAAAAATAATGGTTATCTCAGCTGAAGCCTTTTTTGGTGTTGAAAATCATTCTTGTGCGAAATCAGGTGCCGTCAATGCATTTGTTCAAACATTAGCGCAAGAATTCACTCTTGATGCTAAACATCTTTACATAAGTCCGGGAGAAACTAACAAAATAATCGAAGAACTACAAACATGGGACGAATATACTGAAATAGCTTACAAAGATGGACAGAGATATACCTTAGGATTGATTAAAACAACGGTAAAAGCTGAAGATAAGAACATTGAATTAAGCGAAAATGATATTGTTCTTGTTACTGGTGGTGGTCGAGGAATTACTTTTGAATCTACATATCAGTTATTGCTTAGTGTTCAATCTTCTCCTAGTGTGGCATTAGTAGGGCGAACAAAATTACCTGAAGACTATGATATGCTTCTATCTATGACAGAAGAGGATTTAGAAAAAGAAAAACAAAAAATAAGCAAAGAATTGAAAGAAAAACAAGATAAGGTTACACCCATAATGATAAAGAAGGAATGGGAAAGGTTACTAAAGAAAAAGGAACTAGCAGAAAACATTCAAAAATTACAAGAAAAGAATATTCCCGTTAAATATTATTCCTTTGATCTTCTTAATACAAAAAAGATATCAACATTGTTAGAAGAGATCGAACAAGATTTCAAAAAGAAAATATCTGTGATAATCCATGGAGCAGGAATAGAAGAATCAAAACAATTCAAACAAAAGAAGTTAGAATTTTCATCAAAAATTGTTCAAATAAAAGTAGATACCATTGATGAAATTCTTAGATCTCTCCCCAAAAACCAAATAAAATATATAGCTAGTTTTGCTTCCATAGCAGGTAGATTTGGTAATAGAGGGCAAGTTGATTATGCTTTCGCTAACGGTTACTTATCTAGACTTTCATGGACGCTTAATCAACGCAATATTAGAAGTTTAGCAATTGATTGGTCTGCATGGAAAGATATAGGAATGGCAACAAAAGGTAATATTCTTGACATCCTAGAAATGCAAGGAATAACTGCGATACCCACAAAATACGGAGTTGAAACCTTTGTCAATCTACTGTTACATGGAGAAAAAAATCAACCAGAAGTTGTTGTGGCTGGTGAACTTGGGGCCATTCTTAAACAAACAGAAAGTAAAGAATACCAAAGCACTCAACCTATATTTGATAATATACATTGTAATAAGAAAAATTATATCGCCACAGGTAGTATCTCAACTAAATCGCACCGTTATCTAATTGATCATCAAATTCAAGACGTACCTGTATTTCCTGGTGTTATGGGGATAGAAGCCTTTTTCGAGGCATATAAAGAGATAACTGGTGAATCAGCTAATTCTATCACTAATGTCGATTTTAAATCTGCTTTAAGAATAGAAAAGGATAAAACACAAAAGATAATGGTTTCAACACACTTACTAAAGAATAAAATGAAATTGTTATCTGTAAGAGAGAATGATGAAACAAAGCACTTTGTAACTGATATCCCTTCAAAAATCGATCGACCAGTATATTCGATGAAAGATATAGAATTAAGCCATGTAAATATTATGAATCAAAAAGAGATATATTCGTTGTTTTTCCATGGACCTACGTTCCAAGTACTTGATGCTCTCAATACCATCAAACAAAATGAAATAATAACAAAAGTGAGAATTGATCAAAGAATTCGTTTAAAATCACAAAGTATGTTATTGTTTCCTCTAATCATTGAAGCTGCTTTTCAAACAGCTGGTCTTTATGACTTACTAATGAATGAGAAATTTTCCTTACCGTCTAAGATAGCTAAATTAACTCTTTACTCCCAAGATAATACCTCATTAAAACCTTCTTATGCCATAGCTAGGTTAAAGAAGATTGAAGATAGGCATAGTTACTATGATGTAGAAGTATTCAATGAAAATAACCAATGTATTGTAGAATTAGAAAATTTTGCCCTTATTCATACAACAATACCTATACCTAATACAAATGATTTCAAAGATTTATTCGAAAGTATTCAAGAACAGACAAGATTGAATTCTATATTCAATGATCGAAGCTATAAAGTGCTTCCAACTACTAGTATTAAAGAAAACTTGATGAACTCTAAAGATTATTTTCAGACTATTTTAAGTCAAAGAGAACAAGAACAATATAAAGCAATCAAAAGTGAAAAAAGGAAACTAGACTATCTTTCAGGAATAATTGCTGCAAAAGAACTCCTATGTAGAGAAAAGAAAGGAAGAACTTTCTTAGATTTTGAAATAAGAAAAGAACAAAAGGGAAGACCATATGTATATGATTTAAAATCCAAAAAGAGACTGCCTATGCATCTTTCTATAAGTCATTCTAATGGACTAGCTGTGGCTATGGTGAGTGACAAACCCGTTGGGTTGGATCTTGAAAAGATTGAAGAAAGAGCTGAGGCCTTCTACAGAGAAGCATTTACAGATAAAGAACAAACATTGATTTCGTATAATAATAAAAAAGGCACACAGTATTGGACAATTAAAGAAGCAATTTCAAAAGCACTAGGTGAAGGATTACATCTTAATCTCAAAAATATACAAGTTGATGCATATAAAGACAATTATAGAGTCACTTTAGCTCCAAAAATTAAACAGACCCACAAAATATCCGATAACGAGATTAAAATCAATTCACATAATACAAATAACTATGTGCTCACTTTTTGTGAAATCACAAAGGAGGAAAATTAGATGATACAACGACCTATAAAAATCGAATTTAGACAAGAAACAGTACATGGGATCCTATATCTCCCAAATGAAAATAACGAATATCCGTTAGTCATCCATTTAAATGGTATGCCTGGTTTTGCACCAGAAAAAGAAAAAAATCGATTGGCTCCCATATTAACTAATGAGGGCATAGCTTTTTTTTCTTTTGATTATATTGGTGTAAGAAAGAGTACAGGAACTTTTTCTTACTTATTAGCACAAGAAACAATAGACGCTGTTATAACTGAATTAGTACAACAACCTAATATCATTCCAAATAAAATAGGACTATATGCTGAAAGTTTTGGTGGTGCTATGGGAATTTGTACAGCCTGTAGGGATCCTAGAATACGTTGCCTTTTTTTACGTTCTCCAGTATTTGATACAAACTATGTGGTTAATCTAGATATATTTGAAGAATTAGCACATATTTGGAGAAGAAATAATCAAATGCGGATACCTAAAAATGGAAATCTACGTGAGCTGTTCAAACAAGAATCTATACAATATAACCCTATGAACCTGGTAGACAATTTATCAATTCCTGTCTTTGTTATGGGCGGTTCCAAGGATGAAATATTGCCAGATGACGGATTCAAGGAACTATATGATAAAATTCCAGCTGAATCAGCCAAAGGTTACGAAATAATTCAAGGAGCTGATCATAATTTTACAAATAAAAATCATTTTGAGATATTAAAAGAAAGAATAGGTGAGTTTTATCGAGGCGTGTTGTTATAAACAAAAAGCAGTTAATCATTCGAGTATAACCATTTGTTGATCTTGATTCACAGAATCATTTTCTTTTACTAATATTTTTTTTACTTTTCCATCTCTAGGAGCAAGAATTCTATTCCGCATTTTCATCGCTTCTAATATGATTAGTTCTTGATCCTTTTGTACTTCTTGCTCTTTTTTGACTAATATTTGAAGAATTTTACCAGGTATAGGAGCTTTAATGCTCATCTCTTTTTTGACATTAGATCCTTTTTGGTTCATAAGTGTATCTAAATAGGGTTTGGATGTTAAAGTAACTTCTTCTCCGTCTACTAGTATTTTCTCACCTTGTATTTCAATTGTAAAATGTTCATTATCAACTGTTACTCTATAAAAATTTATCAGTCCATCATTGGAAATGGTTGGTTCAAACTTTTCATCATCAATTAACAACGAACCATCTTCATTCAATTCAATAATATACTCACGAGCTTGGAATTTCACTTTTTTCTTCATAAGCTATCCCTTTCTTCTTCTTCTTCTTCTTCTTCTTCTTTGTCTAATCGTTATAGAAAATGTCTATGTTGTTCAAGCTTACTGAACTCTTTCCATCTATTACGAGGTGATATGTTTTCTTCTTCTCGGGATGGAAGTTTTTGATTTTCCTGTTTAACTTTGTTGAAAACAGTATAGACAGCAGCTAATTTCTTCTTTTCATGTTCTTCAAGAATGGATTTAATATTGCTATGTGCGAGATATGCGGTATCAATTGTCCATTGTTGATAGTCTTTTGTCTCCAGTATAGCTCTGTGAAGTCCAATGTTGTTTTTAATTCCTGAAATAGTTAATTCCTTCAGAGCCACTTTAGCCCTACTAATTGCTTCTTTCCGATCTGTACCCCAAACAATGAGTTTTCCCAAAAGTGAATCAAAAACATTTGAAACTTTAAAAGATGGATAAATGAATGTATCAAATCGGACGTTTTTACCACCAGGTACTAATAATTGGTTAACGCTGCCTTTTTGAGGTAAATATGAATTTAAAGGGTCTTCTGCGTTTATTCTATATTCAATAGCATGACCATTAATTGAAATATCTTTTTGAGAATAAGATAATTTATCACCGCGTGCTATTTTTAATTGTTCTAAAACTATATCAACTCCAGTGATCATTTCTGTAACTGGATGTTCTACCTGGAGTCTAGGATTTACTTCACCAAAGAATAATTCGCCATTATACCATAAAAATTCTGCAGTACCAGCATTAACATATGATAACTCTTTGGCTAAAGCACAAACCTTTTCACCTAAACTTTTTCTTTCACTATCAGATAAAAATGAGGGGGCTTCCTCTATTACTTTTTGATGTGATCTTTGAATTGAACACTCACGATCATATAGATGGATGGTATTACCATATTGGTCTGCAATAAATTGGATTTCAACATGTCTAGGCGAAGGGATATATCTTTCAATAAAAACTTCTCGTCTGCCAAAAAAACGTTCAGAAATCGTCTGACAGCCCATCAACGCTACTTCAAGAGATTCCTCACTTCGGACAATTTCCATTCCACGACCTCCACCACCGAAGGCAGCTTTAATTATGATAGGAAATCCTATTCTTTCAATTACTTCCTTTGCTTCTTCAAGAGTTGTAATATATCCTTCAGAACCTTCAACTATGGGTAAACCTACCCGTTTAGCTATCTTTCTGGCTTGTGTTTTGTCTCCTAAAGAAGTCAAAACATGGGGAGAAGGACCAATAAAAATTAAACCGTTATTTAGTACTTTACGAGCAAAGTCAGCATTTTCAGAAAGAAAACCATAACCTGGATGAATAGCATCAACTTCAGCCTTGAGGGCTATATCAATAATTTTTTGTTGATTAAGATAAGTAGCATCAACAGATCCACTTCCTAAATAGTAGGCCTCATCAGCGATTTTTACATGCTGAGAATATGAATCTTCTTTGTGAAAAAGAGCAATTGTTTTCATGTTTAATAATTTACAAGCACGGATAATGCGAACGGCTATTTCGCCACGATTTGCTATAAGTACTGTTTGAATCATAATTGTTTTGAGTTCAGCAGAATTATATAAACTCTTTTTTATTATATAGGGATGAAACATATAATTAAAAGAAAAAAACAAGATTAAAAAGGGAAAGAAGTCATAATGCCTTGTAATCTATTGGAATCACTAATCGATAAGGAAAGGTGATCGCGTAAACTGTATAGCTCTAGAGAACCATCTATTGATATACCTTTACACGTATATTCTTTGTTCTTATCTACTATGACAATAGTATCGTTATAAACGCAGTTTTCGTTGTACTGTTCTATAATTGAATTATGTTGATTTTTATCAATAAGCGATAAATAATCGTTGAGATGTTTAGAAAGATTTTCCAAAAATAATTCTTTAGACACTTCATAGCCTAAAATTTCTTTTATACACGTACTATTGACTTTTTTTCCTGTATATGGTAATACATTATTAATGTATGTGAGGATCCTAATGAGTAAATTAGGCAAATCATGTTGAACATTCTCAATTTTTAAGCTTCCAATAAGTTTTTCACCAATTACCAACTCATAGGGCCATTTAATCCATGCTTGTAAATTGTAGGCTTCTTTAATAGATTGTTGAATAGCTAGTGCGATAGCAAAGTTAACCAGTATACTTTTTTTTTCATTAGTAGCTGATTTGCTCATTTTGTATGCTAATAAGGCAAGGAAATATCCTTCTGTGTTAGAAAGAACAAGCCCATCACTTAATTGATAGGTTTTTGGAATAGCCAATATTACTTTTCGTTTTTCTGAGAATTTGTCCCTTAGAACACTTTCTATTTCAGAATATTTTCCCATCTTAAGTATCTCTATTTCTGATGTAAACTGCACACATAGTCACACTCTTAGCTATTATTAAGACTTTGTGAATCTCTAGAAATTTTATAGAGTTTTCCATTTAAAAAGTTATATTCCTAAAAAGATTGTTATTATAAATTTTGATCAAGAATTAGAAAAAAAAAGAAAATGAATGTTAGGATTTTTGAGTTGTAATGTTAATTCCTTTAGCTTTTATATGTGGGCCTCTAAATATGCCATCAGCTAATTTTATCTCTTTGCCTAATCCCGTTATATTATTGAGAACATCAAATACATTCCCTGCTACAGAAATATTGGTTAATGGGGATCCTATTTCGCCATTCTCAATTAGTTGAGTACCTTTAGCTAAACCACTAAAAATACCATTTTCTGTGCGTTGAGAACCAGCAAACCTTTCAATTACGATTCCTTTTTTAACATCTTCTATTAGTTCATCAAAAGATAAATCTCCAGCTTGAATTAGTGGTCCATTAGGAAATATTGATGATGGCGGTTTTGTGAACCTTGAAGTGTTTAATGATCGCCATGAGTTTCCTGTAGATTTTGTTCCCGCTTTTGATGCTCTGAACTCATCGAATAAGAAATGTTCTAATACCCCATTCTTGATTATATGAGTATCTTGCGTTTTAGTTCCTTCATCATCAAAAACTTTCGCAGCCATTCCTGATTCTGGATTATGCGGTTCATCAATAAAGTTAAACTCTTCTACGGCTACTTGATCTGCCAAACGATCTTTCCACATTGAACGATTTTGTTGAACTTGGTCTGCAGCTACAGCCATAGCTATTACGACTCCAATTGGAGATGTAATTGATTCAGGAGAGAATATAACTATATCAGAATCAATCGAAGAAAGGGTTTTAACATCTAAATTTCGAATAGCTTTTTTACGTATGTCTTGTCCTGTTTGAACAAGATCAAGAGAACGAGGATCGCGCGTAAACATAATTTCTGATATGAATGAACCAACTTTAGTTCCTTCTCGAGGAACGCAGAAAAAGTTTCCTTGTAACGCGTTACCTTTTTGAAAACCTTCCACGCCATTGGAATTAACGATACCTGTCCAGCTTTCAGAAACATATAAACGACTTAAATCAGTATTGATTTTAACAGAAGGATGTTTTAATTCTTGTAAAAATGTATTAGCATGGTCAATCAAATCATCAACAGTAAGATCTCTCACATCATTTGAATAGAGGCCATCTACAGTTGGATAAGACTGTCGAGAAGGAAGACTAATCCCGGGTTTTTTAACTGAAACATTAGCCATTTTTATGGCTTCGTTAGCTGAAAGGAGAAGTGAATCCAAATCATATTTATTAGTATACGAAAAGCCCTCAACTTCATCCTTTATTACTCTAACAGCAAACCCAAGCTCAGTCGTATCTCGTTCACTTGAAATTGACTGTCCAGCAAACGTTACTTGCAGCGATTTCTCAAGAGTGAAAAACACTTCAATTGCATCTAAATCGTGTTTATCATCTATTTCGTTTATAACTTTGTTAGATAATGATAATAATTGGTTTGAATCTATAGTATACTCTGACATTATTGTTTACCTCCAGCTAAATTGGCTCTAACAGCAAGATAGGGGCCCCCAGCGTCAACTTTTGCTGGTTGCTCTTTACCACAAAAACCTGCGCCTAAATTGATGTCAAATTTGTTGCCAACACCCAAAATACTGCTAAGAACTTCAAAAGCATTACCAGAAAGAACAGGACCTTGATAGAGTTCATCAGATACTTCACCATTAATGATTTTGTATGCTTCAACAACGCCAAACATAAATTCACCAGAACTATCAGCTTGACCATTTTGTAGCGATTTAAGCATATATCCTTCACCTACAGCTTCACACAACTCTTCAAAAGACATACTCCCTGGTTCAATATACGTGTTTCTCATACGAACGATGGGCTCATCTTTGAAAGTATATGCACGGGCATTGCCTGTAGGTTCAATGTCTAATTCAGTCGCTAATTCCCTATTAGTCATATAATCCGTCATTACTCCATTGGTAATGATGTTAGCTACTCGACCTTTGACCCCTTCATCATCAACAGGAAGCCAACCAGAGCCATTCCATTTAGAGCCGTCTTTGTCGGGGGCATCAACTAAAGTGATTCTATCGTCGCAGACTTTTTCACCTATTTTTCCTTGAGTAAACGAACCAGCTAATACTAAATCAGCTTCAGCAGTATGACCAACAGCTTCATGTGCTAAGACACCAACTAACTGAGGATCTAATAGCAAATTGTGGGTACCTCCAGGAGGGAGTGGGGCATGAACTAATTTTTCTGCTGTATTGGCAGCTGTTTTAACCACTTCATCAAAAGGGTGTAGATCTAAAAATTCTGCGCCCATGGTGTGACACCATGATTGAAAACCAGATGCCATTTTACCTTCTTCAATAGCAACAGCATACGCTATGATGGTGGGTTTTATATCCTCGCGCTCAACACGTGAACCTTCATTAGTAACTATAATTCGATGATCAATAAATTCTGTATAGTTGACAGATAAACTCTTAACTAAAGGAAAATCTTCTCTCACTTTACTAGCTTCAAGAATTCTGGCTATTTTTTCATCAATAGAAACATCTGTAATCATTTGCTTTCTAGGTGAAATATGTCGCTCTTGTATAATTTTTGTGTCTGCCAATTTAACTAGCTTCTTCTTTGTTTTAGCGGATCCCTCTGCAAGTTTAATGGCATTTTTTACTGTCTGTTCCATTATCCCTTTTTTTAAGAGATTAGTGGAAGCAAAGCCCCAACTACCATTACTTAGAACTCTAACTCCTATTCCTTCTCTTGAGCCTAAACTATTATTCATTTCGCCATCTCTAAACTGAATATTAGCTAAGTACTTGTTTTGATACCTGATCTCACTATAATCAGCCCCAAATTTATCACCTACAGCTAATAATTCAACAAGTTTGTCTTGTTCCATAATAAGGACGGATTTTTGATGTTAATAAACATTCTCAAATTATTTTTAATAATCAAAGAAGAACTCATTATATGCCATTTTATTGTGATGTAATTACATGATTGATTTTAGATAAATAAGAAAAACGAACATAGAAAATAGTCGATAAAAACGCTAAATTATTAAAAAAGCAAATTGTTTTTCCCATTATTCCCTTATTTTCTTAAAGTAGAAAAGAAGAAATCAAGTTTAGGTTGTTCTTTAATCATCTTATATATTTTGGATTTATTTTTCCAGTATTTTTTAGGGAGCCTCAGAACTTTAACTGCCTGGTTTAGCGCATTATCAATTGTATCTCCTTTTTTGTATTCATTATTCATTGCTTGTCTAACGCCTTGTCTTATTACCCATACGCCTAAAGGAAACTTGTAAGAGTCGTCTATTTCTCTTAAAACTAAGACTTGAGCTTGTCTTTGCTCTTTTATGAGATATTCGGTAGTAGCCAGTCTAGCTGCATAATAGGCTCCAGTAATCTTGTCAGCATAAGTGGTCCGCCCTTTATATCCTTCATAATCACTAACGCCAATATTTTTATCACTAACATTAAGATATGCTCCTTGAAACCATACCTCGATCATTTCATATTGCCATACATCTGGAATAAGGACAATAACAAAACGATTACCAAAGAGATAAAAAGTAAAAACTCTATATTCCCCCAGAATTTGAAAATTTTTGATTTGTTTGATTTTCTGTTTAGATAAGATATCATCAACAGCTGTTATTGACCATCTCGTAGGAACTAAACGACGATTTTTCTCTTCCCCGAGCATTCCCGCGCTAAAAACGCGAGTAATGGTATTGATATCAATTTTTCCTGTTCCTAATATTTTTACTGCTCTAGATGCATTTAGATCTGTATCATAATAGGCTTTTTCAACGCCAGTTAAAGGAGTCTGATTTTCTGTTATATCTAATTTCTTAATGGTTGAAGACGGACCATGAGGGGGTGATCGTTCATTTAGATATATTCGGGGACGAATTTTCTTATCTAGTTCGACTTCTACATCAACTGGTTTTATGCCCAACAACATCTCATGACTTGTTTCGATTATCTTGTTATCTAACGGTTTTTTAACACTCACTAATGATTTTGTTCGAAGGAGGGATAAACGCATTTTCACAATGTCATCTTGAGTTTTTGTATGCCATCTTTCTGAATAATCAATAACCTCGCTTCCTAGTCTTTCAGGAGTTAACATGGGTCCAGCATTAACTTTAGGATAACCAGAATAGCCCACAAAGAAAGCAGGAGGGGCAAAGGTTTCATCTAATCGTGTAATAAGTGGTTTGGGGATATTTACTGATCCATACCATTTACTAAGTAAAGGACAAGGCTGTTTTCCACATAAATGTCTGCTTGTTTTGCAAATAACACATAAATCTAATCTCTCTGGTGATGACATTACTTACTAAACATAAAGAGAGAGATTTATATAAAAATTAGCACTAAGTGGATTTTTTTGTTCTGTTTGCTCAAATATGCAGGAATATTGTAATCTGTGTTTTAGTTCAATCCACTCTGAATAAACTAGTGTTTTATTCATCATAATAGATGATACGCTAATAGTATCTTGTTATTATATTCCAAAAAATTATAATATATGGAAAAAAATAACAAATTATGACATCTAAAAAAATAGTTATTGGGATTACCATTTTAATAACTTTAATAGGCTTAATTGCCTTTAATGCGAATGCAATTTCATCTGAAACTGAAACAAGTTCATGTGAAATTAGTATGAGTGAAAACAGAGAAATAGTTATTGTCGAATCAAATGATGCACTTGTGAGTGGTTTATCTAATTCACGGGGTAGAACTAATATATTTGATCTAACAGATAGTAAGGACGGAATAGATCACGGATATACAATAATGAACCCTCCGGGCGGACAAGACGATGAACCGCCAACAGGCGAAGTTTCTCCATAAAATTCAAACAAAGTGTATCAAAAAAACATTACGCTGACATAAATCGTCAGAAAAGACCAAAAAAAAGTTCCAGGTTCATATCTGAATGTCACTCGTTCTCTCACCAAATTCGAATGGCCTGGAACTTTTCTATTTATTACTGTTAAACGAATAAAATAATATATTGTGTGTCAGCATTGAGGTTAGAATATGTTAAAAGAACTAGATAAAAAAATAATTATTGCTTTACAAAATGACCCTTTAGCTCCCGCTTCCGATGTAGCTAAACAAATTAAAGTAAGTCCTCAGACTATTATTAGACATATTAAATCGATGGAAGACTCTGACATTCTTAAAACAGTTATTTCCAATCCTATTCCAGAGCGAATAGATCAAGAACGAGTTCATTTATTCACAAAAGTAAAATCGAAAGAACAATTTAGTTCAACATTTAAATTATTAAATGAGCATATATATACCCGGGCATATAATAGAATATATGGTGAAAATTTTGGATATTATGCTAAATTTGACATCCCCAAAAACACATATGATATATTTGTAAAAAGTCTAGAAAAATTTAATAAAATGGGTATTTTCCAAAGTTATACAGTTGACAAATCAACAGGTATCAGGTTCGATCATACAGATCCTTTATACGTCGAACTTCATCGATCCGATATTCAGAATTATTTCAATAAATTGGTTGATCAAGAAGATTACTTCGAAAATCATTCTCCATCAAGCTTGTTTGAGAAATTGGATCCTATTCAATTCTTGCTCCTAAGAAGTTTGAATATTAATGCAAAATACAAACAAAAAGAGCTAAGAGGGAAATATAAGGAATTTGCTTCAAATGGCACTTTTGTCGATTCTTACAAAGAAGAAGAACAAGTTTTAAAAGAGTATCTTCCGTATATTCAGGAATTTTTTGCAGATAGAAGTGAATCAGCCATAAAAATGGATTTTCATAGAAAGTTCAATGAAGTTCAAGAAAATTTACTAGGCGGTATCCGCTGGAGTATAGATTCATTTCTTTTTGAGCAGAGAATTACAAGAGTCTATTATATTCAAGGAATTAAACAAGAAGAACAGGCTAAATTATATAATTTGTTTAAATATAATCATCCTGGCTTTAAGGTAGGTATGGACATTTTGCAAAACGGTGTTTTTCTAACTTTTACAGTCGTTCCACTATTTGACGCTAAGATAGCCGAATGTATATGGATCAATTATCCAGATTATGAGATTTATTCAGCTGATTATTTTGGTCCAGAGGGGCGAAGCTTTCCGTTTAATATCGGGTGTTATAACCCCCTTAAACACGAATGGCGAGCAGATAAAGCCCTGTTCTATGAAAATTTAATAGACAGTCTAAAATAAAGTAAAATCAAAAAGAGGGGTTTTTGTTCTTCATTCTATAATCTCTTATTTTGTATTTAATTTATCACTATCTGGTTTATATTTGATTATTTTTTTTAACTCTCTAATAAAGCCTTCTCAAAATATATCATAAAAAAGTGTTGAATGATTGTAGACAAATATTAAATGTATGAAGAACTAATATACATATAGATAACAAAATTACTTAGGGGTTAATACATGGCAGAAAATATGTTCGAGCTTTATGTAAAGATAATACAAATCTTGATTATTATACTTATATTAACTTATTTTTTATATAGAAAGTATATTAACAAAATTGGTGGTTTTATTTGGTTTATAATTATTATGGCTTCAGCTTTAACACAGTCAATTATTGAGATTATTCTTTTCTTTCTCTTTAAGGTTGAGATTCTTGATTATACAGTACATGCTGATTTAAAAGAGATACATATTATACCCTATGCTTTGGCTTTATTTGTGTTCTTTCTCTTTTGCGAGTTATCAATGCATTCTAGACCAAAAACTAATCTATTGATCATGGTAAGTCTCTTATTTGGTGCATATCTTACGTCTTATTTCGTTATACTATCTTTCAATCTCATAAATCCAGGTAGCATTCAACCTAGTGTTCCAGCTAAATACAGATTGTATAGAACAATCTTCAATGTATTTCAATTTGTAGTACTTGGCGAAGGATTATACATTTTTATTAAAAATGCAGTAGTCATTGAAAATAAGAAACTTAAAAAGATTAGTAGAATTATCGCTATAGCCTTATCAGTTGCATTTCTGTTTTCTTTTGCGAAAATATTTGAATACTGGACACCTTGGGAGATTTATGGCGCAATACCTTTTGGAATATTTTTTGGTATAATGGCTGTACAATTTATACTTAATCCATATTATGTCTATCTACTACCTGATAAAATCCATAAAATCGTTGTCACCTCAAGGAATGGTGATCTCCTTTATTCTGTGCGTGTAGGTGATTCACATAAGAGTGATATAACTAATGATGTGTTATTTACTGGCACAATATCTGCTCTTAAGCAAGTTCTAAAGGAAGTTACGGGTTCAAAGTCTGCATTAGAGCACATTGCTTATAAAGACAAAAACATGTTAATAATAGAGAATAAAGAACAAAATGTTGATGTGGTAATCGTTAGTGATAGTGACTCTTTCATTCTCGTTGAAGCTGCCAGACACTTTACACACGAATTCTGTACTAAATATAAAAGATATCTAGAAAAATACGATGGCACAGTCAGTATATTTGATGGCACAACAGAGATAGTTAGAAGAGTATTTCCTTTTGTACCTCCACAAGAAATAAGAGATGATATAGAAGATACTTAAGTATATTTTATACCTTGTTTATTTTTTTTATTTTCATGTATTTAAGAGCAATATACTGATGTTTTTGATTTTTGTGCTAATTTTGATTGATAAGCCTCGAAAATTATATATAAAGGGACATTAATTGTTCATTTACTCATGGCTCTCGATATAGATTTTGTTATAACTTTACTAATTACTGGTTTAATGTTAATTATTGGTATCATCTTTGTTATTCAATCCGTTGTAAAGAAAAGAAAAGCATACTCTCTGACTATAGCCATCTTCATTGGAATGGTGGCTTCTCTCGTTGAAACTTTACGTTTAGGATTGGATTTATCCTTGAAAACATCTGCGGTGTTAACAATAAGTCTTTCAACATGGAGTTTAATGTACTTTATCACCATGTTTTTTTTCATGCAGCTTAATTCAGAGAGCATTAATCCAGTTGTTTTTGGTTTTGGACTAACTTTTTTCTTGGGTGAGATTGTGTTTGGGTGGTTGAACACACTACCTTATTACACAGATAATTTCGAGCATGTTATCACCTTGTTATGGGATTTTTGCTACGATGCTTTGGGCATTTTAGTTTTTGCTTATGGAGCTTACGTCCATTTCAGGATTTATAAGAAAACAAATGAAAAAGTGGGTCTACTTTTATTTTCAGCTCTTGGTTTAATCGCTTTTGGGTTTTTTTGGGCTTTTATGGGTGATTTAGTTAAAGAATTAGGCGGGGTAGGTATAGTCATTCAAGGATTCTTTAGTGTAAATGGTATTTTTGCAAATTCTTTACTGGTTGGGGATATCTTTAAGCTCGTGGGTTTATTCATTTTTGTAGGCTTTTACATGTTTAACTTCGAATACATTTTTCGGTTACCTTTCGAAATAGATTCAATTTTGCTTTTTAATCGACTTGGTATGCTAATTTACGCGGGTAAATATAGGATTACTGATTATCTAATTGAAGATGAGAACATAGAAAAAGAAAGTATACCTATAGATTTGATAACTGCTGCAATTAATGCCTTTAGCACTTTTATGGCAGAGACAACTGGCTCAAAAAAACCACTAGAAAAAATAATAACAGGAGATAAGCTAGTTATAATCAAACAATCTAAGAACGCTTCAGTAGCCATAATATCCACTCAATCGAGTTATTTTTTGAAAAGATCAATGAAAGATTTACTTCAAGCAGTTGAAGAAAAGTATAAAGACGAACTTAAATTAGACTTTACTGAATCAAAATATTACGACGATGTACCACGACTTATAGGGCACAAATTTCCATATTTGCGCCTACCGATTATTGAAAAATACTAAAAGAAGAAAAGAATTTGCTCTCTTCTTACTTTTGATTTACTTTTTGATGGTCTTTTTGAATGGATTATTTATTCGAAATTAAATTCAAATTCTTTCAATTGAAATTTGTCTCTAAGGAAAATCAATTCTTTCTGTAAACTTTTGTTAATTGGTACACCTTCTTTCATGACTTTTTGTTGCGCTATATATTCTTTTTCTCCTGCTGTGTAAATCCTTTCCTCACCAGGTACCTTTTTTGCTCGTCTTACTTCTCTGCATATTCTTCCTGCTATTTTTTTGAATGTATTTAGTTCAATGAAATGTTCAACATCTATGGCAATGAAGAAATGTCCTACACGATAGTTTGTGGGTTTACCTTCTTCTGTGAACCCCGAAAGATCTTTTAAAAATTTGCCATCTTGTAATGCAGCTGAAAGTAATTCAACAACCATAGCATATCCATACCCCTTATATCCAGCTGTTTCTTCACCTTTACCACCCAAGGGCAATAAGGCTGCTTTACCTTTTACAAAGTCTTCAAGTAGTTTTGGGGCATCTCTTCTTATTTCTCCTGTTTCACCATCAATAACACAGTTATCTGGGAGCGTTGGATCTTCCTTTCTAGCATATTCTTCCACTTTACCTCGTTGTATAATTGACGTCGCGCAATCTAAAATAAAATTAAATTCTTCATCAGTAGGAATACCATACGTTAAAGGATTTGTACCGAACATTCCTTCAGCTCCGAATGTTGGAGTAACAGCTGGTCTGGCATTTGTACCTGTTATCCCTATACATCCTTGTTTAGTTGCCATTAAGCTATAATAACCCGCTATACCATAATGAGTACTATTACGTACAGCAGTCATACCTAGTCCGTATTTTTTAGCTTTATCTATAGCGATTTGCATGGCGTTTTTAGCCACCCAATGACCATTGCAATGGTGGGCATCAATAACCGCCGTGGCATCTTTGTCTTTCACTACTTCAAAATTAGTGTCAGTAGGATGTCTACCTGTTTCTACTCGGTCATAATAATATTTCAAACGTTGAACACCGTGACTTGTAATTCCGCGTATGTCGCTTTCTATCAGTACATCAGCGCTAACTGTTGCATGAGATTCAGGATACCCATACGCTTGAAAACAAGCTTTCATGAAGGCATGCAATTTTTCAACTGGAATATGAGCTATTTGTTCTTCCATAATTTCACCATTAAAATAGTAAGAACAAATGAAAAATATTAAGATTTGGATTTATTAAAAGAGAAAAAAATATTATTGCCAGATAGTACTTTTTTGAAAAAATTTAAGAAAAATGAAAAGAGATTATTGATATTGTTTTACCAATTCAATTATATCAGGAAAGTCCATGCCAAGTTCTTTTAGTTTTTCTGGAGTAGGGGCACCTTGTACAGACCATCCGCGAATATTATATACTGCATCTTTTAGTTTTTCATATCTTTGTTCTCTATATTCACGTATAGCTGTCATTTGTTCTTCTTTGGTCATTGTATCTGGATCAACCCCTATATCCTCACGGAGCTCTTTTTCATAGTATCTCTCGTAACGACTGTCAAATTCTTCTTCTGTTACTGGACCGACTGCACGATAAGGAATGCGATCAAAGTCTCTAGGTGTAATTCCTTCGGGAAGATAACGGATATTAAGCGATCTCTGGAAATTATATGCTTTTTCACTCATTTTAATATATTCTGCAGAGTTAATTGATTTACCTGTAACAGAGTTGAAGTATCGTACATAATTTAATACATGTTCAGGAATTTTTGCTGGATCAGCCAAGTCATCGGGTACTTCCATTCCATCTGATGTAATCCTTTTTTCTGCTACTTCACGATTATCTTCTGGCACTATATCATTCCATGGAAGTTTGCACAAACCTAATAGCCCGAATGATGTTCGCCACATAGGAAACCAGTGTAGCGCTTGTGCTTTTTGTTCGAAAGAGGGCATATTGTTTCTTACTTGGTCTTCAAATATAAGCCATGCTTCATCATGTTGAGGACCTTTTAGCGTTAAACCATACCCTCCTTGCTGAGCTAGACTTTCTTTCGTCATATATTCGCTAAATTCAAGCCCTTTGCTCTCCATCCCGATATCTTGCATTAATTGTATCTGGTCATCAGTTAAATTAAATTCTTTAGCAAAGTGCTCCTTCATCTTTTTAATACCTTGTCCAACTATTTTACCGAATCCTTCGCCACGTGCCATTTGATGAATAACTTCTAAGGCAGCATTATTATTTCCCCATTCAAGAACTATTCCCCCAGTACGCTCTTTATTGAGTATGTCATATTCATAAAGCTCCATACAAAATGCCATAGCAGTTCCTACACTAATAGTATCAAGTCCATATGTGTCACAATAAAAGTTAACTTCTAGAATACCATCAGGATCCGATTGATACCATAATGAGCCACAACCACCGAGTGTTTCATATTCAGGTCCATCTACTGATACGGTTTCTCCTTTGTAAGGGCCAGTTGTGCAAATATGATTTTTTGTACCATGGGAGCATCCAACTGTACATCCTTTCCAACATGGGTCTGGACCTTTTTCGAATCGTTTATACCACGCAGCTGGGCCTATTTTTTCATGTTCATCAAATTTACCAAATTTGAAATTTTTTGTGGGTAAAAGATCATATCTGTGCATTATGGGAACGAGATGGGCTGTTCCTAAGTTTCGCATATCATTTTGTTTTGGGTCAAGTTCAATTATTTCTTTGGTGTGTTTTTTTCCTACCTCTTTTAAAACTTCATCCTCAGCTGGATTATTATCTTTCGTCACGACTTTTTCTTTTTTAACAACCAGAGCTTTAATCTTTTTAGCTCTAAAAACGGTACCTGTTCCGCCTCTTCCCGCTTGTTTATATCTTACATAATCTCTACGTGTGTCGAACCAGCTGAAATTAAGACATCCCATGAAATTATGTTCTGCACCAGGTCCTGAGGAAACAACCGAAACATTTCTCTTATCACTTTCATTCTTGGCATATTTTGTGGTTAATAACTTACCAAGTTTATAGGTCTCACTTGGTAGATCCTCTGCTTCTTCAATGGATATTTTACCTTTATCACCATCTATATAGACGATTATTTCTTTATCTGACTTTCCTTTTATCGCAAGTGCATCGAAACCAGAATATTTGAGAAAGGGCCCAAAATACCCACCAACATTAGAATCTATGATAATACCTGTTAAAGGAGAAATTGCTGTGACTATGGATTTCCCAGATCCAGGAAAAATGGTTGTACCTGCAAGTGGACCAGCTGATATTACCAATACATTACGAGGATCATCCCACTGTATTTTCTCTTTGGGGAGATGTTTGTACATGAGCCATAAATCAAATCCTCTTCCACCAGTAAACTTTTCTTTAATCTCTTCACTAATTGGTTCTATATTGATCTCTAATCTCTCTAAATCAAGAATAAGTGCTTGATTGGCATATCCTTTTTTTAACTCAGGAATTTTGTATTTGAAGTCTAAAAGTTTATTCATCCTCTGTTTCACCAAAATTTGTAATAAGTAAATTTTGCTGTGAATAGTTTTAAGATTTTCTACTCGATATGTAGATGCGTCAAAAAAATTGTAGATGCGTCAAAAAAATTGATCTCAAAAAAAAATTAAGCCGATACAGAAAAAATTAAGCAGATATAAAACAAAGACAAAGACAAATATTTTATAAAGATCAGTTTTCAAAATTTGGTATGAAGATTAAAGTATTGGTAGACTCAGCGGCAGATTTACCAAAGGAATATTTCAACAAGTATAAAATCAAGCGAGTTCCTCAAAAAGTAATCTTTGAAGATGGTGAAGAACTCAAGTTAGGTGAGGATATTTCAGTTCAAGAGTACTACAAAAAACTAGAATCAACAGATACAATACCTTCTTCTTCAGCTCCTAATGTTTATGACTTTGTGAAAATTTTTGATACCTCCCTAAATAATGATCACTATGATCACGTTCTTTATTTTTCTATAGCTTCACCTCTAAGCTCAACATATAACAATGCTCGTGTAGCAGCAAAAAAATTTGAAACCAAAGTTGATGTAATAGACACTCAATCAGCTTCTGGCGTACAGGGTTTATTAGCTTTAGCTGCTGTTAGGTTAATTGAAAAAAGCTATTCAATTAAAGATATTCTTGAACACATTGAAGCATTAATACCCGATAGTTTTTGTATAGGTGGTCTCACAACATTAACTAATGCATATAAAAGCGGTAGACTCACTTCTAAATTTGTATTGTATTTAACTAGGTTCATCGGAGTAAAACCAATTTTTGTAATTGAAAGACCAGGAATACCCAAATCAAGATTTCCGGGATTTTTTTCAAATATATCAATGGAGAGACGTCTTGTAAAATTAACAAAAAGAAAGTTGAATACTCAAAAGCAGTATAGTATAATGATCTCTCATGTAAACAACATTGAAGGTATGGAAAGAATTGTATCTGAGATGAAAAATATTGGAAACATCACGAATATTTATACAACCGATTGTAGTCCTATTATTGGCACGTATGCGGGTCCTGAAGCAATAGTTATCTCTTCTTTGCCTTCCTTAGACCTATAACTCAGTTTAAGCGTTCCTTTATTAAGCAGTCTTTCTAATTTTTTCTAAGAATCTACCTATCTCAGAAGCTATTTTCTCTTCATTGCCTTTATGTGCTCTATGGAGTTTAGCTTTTAATTGAATAACCTCTGATTGAGGATGAACCAAAAATTGTTTGGATTTTTCTGGATTAGTAAAGAAATCTTCTTCACCTATAAATGTTAAAATAGGCACAGTTAATTCTTGTAAACGTTCTTTTATATTATAATATGCTATATACTCTAAAGTAAACCGTCTCTGGCCAAAGGCATCATTTTCTTGTAATTGTTGTTCTGCTCGTTTCACATTGGCCATCTCTGCTGGTTTAAACATTCTAACATAACATTTTACTAAAAACACTGCTATCTTTTGAAAGCCAGCCATGAAAATATCTGGAATTTTACTTAACCATTTGTACCAAAAGGGAGTATTATATCTTACCTGAGGACTGTTAGCAATAATTGCCATGGGTTTCGCACCAGTTCCATCAAGAAAATAATTAAAAACCATTGCAGACCCTGTACAACTCCCATAAAAAACATATTTGCCATCTTCATAGTTTAATATGTCTAATATAGAGGCTATCTCGTCATTATAGGCTTCAATTGAAAAAATTCCTCTTTTTCGGGGAGCAAAAGATTTACCAAAACCTTTTGGTTCATAAACTGTTATATTTCCGTAGTATTGTAATGCTTGTAACAAATCTTCATATGTCTCAATCTGACTTGCCCAACCAGGTATGAAGAGTATATTATTGTGTGTGTAATTTTCACTTGTACAAGGTAATCTGAGGAGCCTAATTTTTATTTCAGGATTATCTTGAATTTTTATATATTCAATAGCATCAAACATACAGAATAAATTTTTATTATTTACTTATATGTGTTTTCAATAAATTTGTCATTAATTATTTTTGTTTCTTTTGCATGAACTATTCCACTCTAAAGGATGGTTTTTCCTGATTCTTCATAGAAGCAACCTCAAAAGAATAACGAAGGTTATGACCAAACAAGTGGTTTAAACAAACTGTTCTGCTCCAACTGGTCTACTCTCATTTTCAAATGCTTGAATTTCAATAGTATATCCCATGGGATCTAAATAGAACCCATTATATATTCTATATTGGGGTGTATGTTGTGGTTCACGCTTAACTTGGATATTAGACTCAACAAGGTACTCATGCCAGTCGTCTACTTCTTCTGGTGTTTCGACTACTAAAGTTAAACAAATCGCATCAGGATTAAGAATACCTATATCTTCCTTCTCACAAAACCCCCAGTAACCATATTCACCTACTCTAAAGATAACACACTGTCCTTGATCTAAAGCAATTGGCATATTTAGAACTTGCCCATAGAACTCTTTGGTTTTCTCAAGATCATCTGTTGGTAGAAAGGTAATCGGATAACTAAATATTGATGGCATGATTAATTATTATTTTTTTAAAATATAAAATTTATTGTCTCAAAATGCTTTTCTAGAATAACTAAAAAGACTCTTGTTTTTCTCTTTTTTATTCTGAAACCACCAAATTTTCTTTTTCAAGATAAGGAAAGGATCTTTGCAGCAAACATAACGCTTGATCAAATACTGATACATCTCCCACATAATTGACAATGTCGACAGAATAGGTCTTACAAAAATCAGCTAAAAATGATCGCAATGAATAGTCAAAAACTTTAATGATTTTATCTGTAATTAACAATCCAGTAATTGAACCATGATTTTTGATTAGAAGTTGTTTATCTTCTAATTTTATATTTGTAAGAGATTTACCATGAGAACCACTAATCTCAGATATGAAACTAGAAAAGGCACTGAAAATGCCTCCCACTACAAAATCTTTCTGTTTATGCTGTACAAGTTTATTACGGACGGAAAAAATCGGGTCTGCAGATGAGTGTATAATAATCAGTCTATAGACAGTTACAGGGGTTAAATACACAAAATCAGTGGAAATGAGATACACTAGTAATATTATAATTATTGAAATACCAAAGCCTATAGCTCCATAAATCTCAAAAGCAAAGATATGTTCAAGAAACTCTAAAAATGCCACTACTAAAGCAATAAAAAATGAAATAATGAATGCAAAGGTGTTTTTTCCAACAGTAGATGCTTTGGTTTTGATGTAGGTATAAATACTTGCTGTAAAACAAAAGGCAACAGCATAAATTTGGTATAAATCAAATATAAGCATGAACGGTTTATCATTCATATAATTAGGTGGAGTATTAGGATTAATTACAACCGGTGATAAGTTATAGCCAAAATCTAACATCATTGCAGTAAGAAAAGAAACAATGAAACAGATTGCAATTATAGAGAAGTACTTCCATCCGGTGAAGTACTCAAAATGTAATATTAAGAAAAGAAAAATCAAACCATATGGAATGTATTCAATTTTTGCTAAAGTGTTATTATTCTGATCAAAATTGGTATAAATAGTAAGAAAATAGAAATATGTTTCTAAGCACCCTTGTAACAAAGCACAAATTAAAGCAAAAGATAAAAGAGAATAACCCCTGATTCCTTTCTTCTTCCATCTATAAAGAAACAATAAGAGAATTAGGAGAATTATGCTCATTTGAACGATTTTAATGATTAATTCTCCAGTATTTTCCATAGTGTCACTTCTTTTCATATAAACGTTATATAGGGCTTAATAATTAAAAATTAAAGAAAAGCAATAAAAACATTTCGTCAATATAAGAGTTAAATCATCTTGACCTATTAAATCGTCTGCAAGACTTTTCTCTCTTTCTTCATTAGTTTTTCCAATCTAACTTTCCTAATTGACTAAAATAAAACCAAAATTTGCTATGATATATTATCTTTGCTATGATATATTATCCTCCTGCAATATACGGCACGAGTGATATTTTGTCTCCTTCTTTCACTTCTTTTGTTTTTAAATCGGAAATAGGACAACTTTTGCCATTGATCAGAATTGAATAAAAACTACTAAGTCTTTCATTTGAAAAAAGAATATTATTAAGTTTAGGTTCATGTTTTTTTTCTAATAAATGCAATGATTGTTCTATTGTAATACCATAGGGGACTTCCAACTGGATTTTATTAGTACCTGTGATTTGTCTAATCTGACCAAAAACAATAATGGAAATCTTCACTTCAATCTTCCGTCATATTTGTAAAAAGGATATAAACAAAATTAAGTGTTCATATTATCATATTGAGCTATAATTTGTGTGGCGAGAGATTCGAATGCATATTGAACATTTACGCCCGTCTTAGCAGAAGTTTCAATGTAAGGCACATCAAATGTTGACCATTGAGAAAGATTTTGGGCATACTGTTGAGCATATTCTTTAGGCACGCTTTTGGATACTTTATCTCGTAGATCTACCTTATTGCCTATTAGCACCATAGGAACAATTTTATTTTTATTATTGCGTACCAGCTCATTAATCCAATTAGGTATCAGCTCATATGTTTCTGGTCTTGTTATATCAAAGAGTAATAGAGCTCCAGCTGCTCCTCGATAATACACTTCTCGTACTGTTGAGAAACGTTGTTGTCCCGCGAGATCCCATATCTGTAATGTAACATCACGCAAATCAGCTTTGATTTTTTTGACAGCAAAGTCAGCCCCAATAGTCATTAAATAGTCGCCTTCTTTAAAGCCCTCTCCCATGAATCTTTTTCTTAAACTTGTTTTACCTACAGCGCCTTCGCCTAGTAATGCAATTTTATATACTGATTGACTCAAGAAATTTCACCTATGAATATTCATACCTTTAACTGCTTATATTTAAATAGTGCTATACCCTCAATAAAAAAATATATTCATAACATAAAAGTATTACACTAAGTGCAATAAGTTCTTTTAGAGAAATTTAGAGAAATGTCTCTGTAAGTATATCACTTTACTTAATATCACACGTGAAGAAAGGAGAACAGACTAGAAAAACAGAAAAAATATCACTCTGTTGCTCCTGAGGATGATAAGTGGCAAATACAAAAACAACTACAAGGTTAAAATCAGTGTTTGGGATCATCAGAACTTTGATCCTGGGATTCATTATCTTGTTCTTCCGTTTTTAATTGATGTTGTGCTGCAATAATACTTGCAATAGAGCTAGTTTTTTTGTTTGATTGATACAAGAAATATCCTGTTATAAACACTGCAACAATTCCAAAAAATATAAACACCACTTTAATGAAATCTGTTGCATCTTGACTTGGTTTTGTCTCATATTTTTCTGTTTCTTCATTTATCGCATATTCTAATCTTTTTTCTAAATAATCATAATTTGCAGACCCAGAAATGACAGCTACTATGTTATTATGTTTATCATAAATAATCGTAAAGGGGACAACTTGAATATTGTATTCATACAATGATCCTATTTTCGCATATCCTTGAACCCAATCGTCTGGCAAGTTTGCTATTTGCTTGTAGTCGATTAAGGATTGATTGTTTTCTGGTTCTGTATTATTTGCATCCATAGCAAAGAAAGTTATCGAGTAATTAGAGTAATTTTCATCTAGCTGTTTAACCGTTTCAAGATAGGTTTTGCAGGCTGGACAATCGATAGCATAAACAAAAACACACTTAATTCCTTCATAGTTGATTATATTGTCCTCCTCTAAGTTGTAATTATAAAAATCAAAACCATTATTGGCCATAGCATGTAAAGAAGCATTAAAAATGAAAATAATGGCTATTGTTAAGAGAAAAGCGTTTTTCCTTTTTTGCTTTTTTCGTTTATTAATTGGAAGCATGTGATTGACCCTAAACAGCAACAATTTTACATATTTTTTTGTTTTTCTATCACTACTAGTACCTTTTTTTGAAAATACTTAAAAGAGAATTATACGTAGTAAAGAATAGATAAACGTTGAATCTTAGTGACTTTGACTTACCCGCTGAATTTACCATCTATGAGCCCTTCATTAAAGAGAACAAGGACACATTCAATCCTCTTTTGACAAAATATCTTCAAGATGGCAACACACTTTTTAAAGCGATAGTTTTTGCGAGTGAAGAACTTGCAGACCAACTACCTGTACCATCCATAGATTTCCAAGAAATCTATTCTGAAATTGCTCTCATCGGGTATTTTTTGTTATCTCAATACGAGAGAGTTTTAAAATTTAAGATCAGTTCCAGGAATTTTCGACCGCTTTATTTTCTATTTAAAGCCGCTGTATACTTAAACAATGCCCAATCCAAAGAGTTTTTTTCAACCTTGATTCAATCTGTCGCTGAAATGAAAAAATCCGATAATGAAAGTTATAACCTCTGTAACAATATTATTTCTTTAGAGTTAGCTTCAATGAATTCAGATCTTAAAGGGATTAAAAAACATGCAAGAAATTTTAAACATAGTCTTTTTCAACATAGTCTTCTAAAAGGCTATTCGCTTGTAACTATCCAAGTTGTGAGTGATTTAGCTTATAGAGAACTCAGAACAGGTGACCCTGATTTTATTGGCTGGTTAGAAATGTACAAGGAGTTAGCTGAAGCATTTAATATGGATACAAAAAGACTTGATTGTTATTCAATGATAGCTGGATTATACCAATATAAGGGATACTTCCAAGATGCACGTGAATATTATGATAAAGCAATGGATATCGCCAAGAAGATAGGTACAAAACGTTACCAGACAACACTTTCAACAGAGATTGCTGAATTAGAAAGCGCGAGTGGAAATCTTGGTAAATCTCTAGAGTTGAGCAAAGAAGCTTTACGCAGTACAAGTCTAGACTCTTCCAAATCAAGCATTTTTATTAATATTGCAGATATTCTTATTAAACAAGAGAAATATTCTGAAGCAATTGAATATCTTAGAAAAGCGGAAATTATCACTAAACCTGTTTCTCCCATTGTTAAATTGTTACAAGGTTACGCATTAACGAAGGTTCCAGGAAAGGATAATTTCAATAAAGGCGTAGAATTACTAGAAAAAGGTCGTGCTTTAAGTGAAAAAAGCAATAACTTTAGACATTTAACGGTTTATTATTATCTAAGGGGCGTATCTCAATTAGAAAACTATGATTTATCCTCTTCAATTTATAGTTTCGAAAAATGTTATTCACTATCTATCAATACAGCGTTTCAATATGCAATGTTATCTCAACTTTATTTAGCAGAAGCTTATTTGCACCGATTCAAGATTTCCCAACTAGAAAATGATTTAAATGAAACAAAAAATTATATGGCTAATGTTATAACAATTTGTCATGAGCAAGATCTAAATATTTTGCCAAATGTACTTTTTATTCAAGGATTAATATTAATGATTCTTGATGAATATGCCGATGCTGAAAACTTCTTAGAGCAAGCAGAAAAAATAGCTGTAGAAAAATTGGGAATAGACATTACAAGTAAAATAGGCGATTATCTTATAATAATTGGCAATCCAGCATTAATTAAAACAACAAAAATAATCAATGAAATAACAGAAATGATCAGAAAATTAGCGAAATATTCGTATGTAAAACGAACAGAAAAAATTCCTGATTTAAAGTTTCTAATAGTTTTCACTAGTAAGGCTGAAGTATCTTATTCAATAGTTTTTGATGAAGATAGCCTTATTACTGATGTTTTGATTAATGGGCTTATAACAGTGATGAAAACCATGTCAACTAGCTCATTTGGGCAAGGATTACGCGGTATAGATTATGAAGGAAATAAACTATTAATAGAGAATTATGAAAATCATAGTGCAATTTTAGCGTGTGAAAAGGATAGTTTTAATGCTCGAGCTAAACTTGTCGATTTCTTAAAGCGTTATCACTCAAATTTTGATGAAATACTGAGGAAAAAACCTGTTGAACTAGCAAAAGAACAAATAAAACAACAAGCAGATGAGCTTTCCGAAGCTGTTTTTATGCGTTTTTAGACTATGGTCACATTTCTTGAAACGTATAATTTTGCTTGTCGTCATAAGAGGGAACAAATCAAGAACAAAATTGAGTAAATGGCTTGAAAATACTTAGGTTGGTTGATAAAGTCCAGTCAATACCAGCTGCAACACCAGAACCTGAAAGAAAGATAATAGGTGGAAAAATATTCTGCAGATTATCTGTGGATTTAATGAACTATATGGCATTAAAACGATTAATGAACTATATGTTTGGGATAACCAAATCAGAAAATTTTTCTATAGATTCGATTTCTTGGCCACCAGGAAACATAAAAATGAAGTGTGAAACGCCCAGTTTACGATAATCCTTAATCCAGTGAGCGATTTCATCAGGAGTACCATGAAAAGCTCCTTCTAACCGTTTTTCAATCTCTTCAACGGTAGTGTTCCTTTGTTCTGCCATTTTTTTAATGGCTTGAGATTTCTGATCTTCATCTTCATAAACACGTGTCCAAACACCGTAACTTCGCTTAAATTCAGCTGGTTCTTTGCCATATTTTTCACATAATTGATCAATTTTCTGCATCTTTTCCTCGAAAACTTTAGGGCTATACGACCAAGCCATATTAATTCCATCTCCATGTTTAACAGAAAGATTAAGCATTTTCTTTTTTGCATACATGGTTCCAACCCATATTGTTGGGTGAGGATCTTGATAAGGTTTAGGAAAAGCAATTGCTTTTTTTAGAGAATAATGGGTACCAGAGAAAGAGGGTTTTTCTTCTGTCCATAGTTTTCTTATAACTTCTATTGCTTCAGCCATCATTTCTAAACGTTTTCCAGCTGAAGGATAGTCAATCCCATACGCATTATATTCTAGTTCTTTCCACCCAGCACCAAAACCAAATTCAACTCTGCCTTTCGAATAGTGGTCTAAACCCACAATTTGTTTAGCCAAAACGGGAGGATAACGATAGTTATTACAAAAAACCAAACTACCTACGCGTAAAGTCTTAGTATAAGATGCTGCAGCCATCATACTAGTAAAACACTCGTAAGAAATTTTATCGGTGGCTTCAGCATTGAGCATAAAATGATCTGAAAACCAAGCATGAGTAAAACCTTTTTCTTCTGCAGTTTGAACTATTGTCTTAATATCCTCAAAAGTATAGCCAAATTGAGGTTCGATTTGAATTCCTAAGTATGTCATACAATATATACATTAAATAACATTAAAAAAGTAACTGAACACCAAAAAGAAGACGAAAAAAACAATATAATCTAATCCTAATATTAAATAAGGATGAAAATCCCCCCTATGTGTTTTCTATCTTGACCCCATCGATTAGTGCGAAAAATTCTTAATTAATCGAAAGCGTAAATTGTTTTATGTATCATCATGATTATATCGTTACAATTTAATAGGATAATCTTTAATACTAGTTTTAACAATATTTACACATGACACTCTTAGATTGGTTTGAGTCAATAGATAGAGAAGAGTATATTTGGATTATGTGTGCTTTTGCAATTGTTATAATCCCTGGTTATCTTATTGGCTTCTTAACCAAAAATACTGGTATTCTTTCGATTGCTATTGTTGTTACAGCTTTATTGGTTGTATGGAATATAGTCTTTTTTTATTCTGAGATACGAGCAAAAAAAGCGGATGTGGCACTTTTAAAGGATTTGCCGAGTTTTCCAGTAAAAGATTTCTGCGATCATTGTGGTCTATCTCTTGAAGACGCTGTAAAAAATATTGATGGGGATATCTTAATCATTATTTGCCCTCATTGTCACCGAGAAAATCATGTTGTAAAAGAGGATAGCCACATTAAAGAACAATTAGAAGAAAAAATAGAGGAGAAATAAACATGAATACACATAAGATTAGACGGAAATGCGTATTATATAATTTAATTTGGATAACTTTTATACTTACTAACTTGTTAGCATTTACATATACTGTATCAGGAGAAGAACAAAGTACATCTTTGGATCCTCCGCATAGTACTGATTACAATTATTATTTTGAAGTCCCTGAAATGACAACTAATATTACACTTAAAGAAGACGGTTCTATTGACATCCTTTACGATTTTACTGCTACATGTTATGATTCTACTAGCACTCAAAGTATTGATGTGTTCGATATAGGAGCACCTAATTTTCACTATGATTTAGATAGTGTCAGAGCATGGAAAGATGGTGTTGAAATCGACTCTAGTTATATTGGAGAGAGTGAATATGTGGATAATGCTGTTGAAATCTGGTTAAATGGGGTAGGTTTCATCAAACCAGGTGAAACTGCCAATATGAAAGTTTTCATTAATAATCCAATTATGGTGTTTAAGGATAGTGAGGAAGGATTTGCTTCATGTTTATTTACCCAGACATGGTTTGCATCTTCATTTACATATGGTGCAACCCAACGAACTGTAAGGTTCTTCTATCCTGAAGGGCTGGAAAGTTTAGATGATGTTTCCGAACGCATTAAAGATGGTTCAATAAGATATGGTACTTACACAGAAGTAGAAGAAAATGGTCAATTCTATTCTCAATTTGCTTATCTTGGTTCCCCTTCTGTCGGTTATGAGGTTGGAGTACGTTTTCCTGCTGAGTTAACTCGCGTGTATAATCAATTCTGGCGAATAACCATTATAGAATTATTACCTGTTACTTTGTTTTTTGCATTTATTGGCGGCATCATTGGGTTGTCTATCTTTTTCTCACAAAAACAGAAAAAGAAATATTTCCCTCCTGTCATATCCACTCTAGGAGCAGGACCAAGACAAGATCTTACACCTTCCGAAGCAGCTACCGTTTTAGAGAGACCTTTGGAACAAGTAGCCATGTTAATGATATTTGAATTAATGAAAGACGGACATATATCAATTCAACAAGATACCCCATTAAGATTTAAAGTGAATGCTACCACATCAACTATGAAAACCTTATCTGAATCTCAAAAAGCAATTATTAAGGGTATTAATAAAAAACAAAAACAAGATAAACAGTGGTTACAAAGATATCCTAATAATCGATTAAGTGAAGAATCAATAGATCAAGATGAACTGACGAAAGCGTTGACTAAACACATAAAAAAGACGTCCACCAAAATGAAAGGATATTCTGTGCGTAAAACTCGTAATTATTATAAAGATATGGTAGATTACGCTCAAGAACAAATCAAATATGAGAAACCTCAATTGGCTAATGCATTTTTATGGGCGCTGACTCAAGAAAATTATGAAGAAACACTAGAAGAAGAGTATACTGATTATTATTATCCTTCATGGTATGCACATAATTATTATTGGTATTCAGGCCATAGATATGGAAGATATTATGATAATACAAACAGAACTCAGCAAGGAAATTATCACCGTATCCAACCAAAGTCTGGTAAATCAGTCATTGCACCTATTATTGTAGCATCAAGGCGGTCAATAACTTCTAAAAAATCCTTTTTACGTGCAGTTCAAAAAGTGACCAGACCAGCTAGTACTAGCAGTGGGCGCTCTGGTGGCGGGAGTAGTTGTGCTTGCGCATGTGCATGTGCTTGTGCTGGAGGAGGAAGATAAAGATGCCACATATGTTTCATTTTAGAGACGATGAGTCATTTTCTAGAATGCATTTACGTAAAGAAAAGAACGGCACAGGTATCCTTGTTGTCAATGCTACTAGAATTTTTCATCTTAATCAAACAGCTGTTGAGTTCGTTTCTAGAATCCTTGAAGGGAAAGATGATGATCAAATAGTTAAAGAAATAGGGAACAAATTCCGTGCTGACGAAGCTGTACTTCGTGAGGATTTAACAGGTATCAAAAACTCAATCATAGATATCGTTAAACAACCAGATGTTGATCCTGTTCAACGCTTGTCCCAAGATATTAGTAGCCTAGATGAAGTCAAATTTTCTGCTCCTTTACGCATGGATTTGGCTTTGACATATGATTGTAATAATAGATGTTCCAAGTGTTATGTTGAGGGAGAAGAAAGAGTAGGAATGACTCCTTTATCAACTGCCCAATGGAAACAAGTTCTAGATACGCTCTGGGATGAAGGTATTCCTCATGTGGTTTTTACGGGTGGAGAACCAACTCTTTTCGATGATTTACCTCAATTAGTTGAATATGCTGAAGATCTAGGGATCATAACTGGTATCAACTCAAATGGTAGAAGGCTAAAAGATAAACAGTTGGTTGAAGAGCTTGTTGTAGCAGGGATAGACCATTTTCAGATAACCATTGAGTCCCATGATCCTAAAATTCATGACAAAATGGTTGGGGTAAAAGGCGCTTGGGAAGAAACAGTACAAGGCATTAAAAACATAGCCCCCACTCCTGTTTTCTTTATGACTAATACTACATTAACTCCATACAACATTGCAGAGATTGAAAAAACAGTAGATTTTCTCGCTTCTATTGGGGTCGAAAAAATGGCTGCTAATGGAATTATATATGCGGGTGGGGGTAAGAAGCCAGATCTGTCTCTTTCACTGGATGAAATGGATAAAACCCTTACTCGTCTTATGAACCAGATTGAAAAAAAGAAAATGGAATTCTTGTGGTATACCCCTACAAAATATTGTGAGTTTAATCCTATAGAAAAAGGATTGGGTATGAAAAAGTGTACAGCTGCCCATATTGCAATGGCAATTGAACCAGATGGACAAGTAATACCTTGTCAAAGTTATTTTGAACCTTTGGGTAATATTCTTGAAACCAAATGGAAAAAAATATGGAACCATAAAACAGCAAAGTATCTACGCTCTAATGCGTATCTCAATGAAGAATGTCAAAACTGTCCTGAACGAGAATTATGTGGTGGTGGATGTCCGCTTAATTATACTCAGAGTGAACATGTTTGTACCAATTCTTTTTCATGAACGATACACACTCCCAATAATTTTTTTTTATATTTAAGCCATTTTTTATCTTATTTAAAGATTTAAAAAAGGGTGGATTTTTTTATTTTTATATCTGTTTTTCTTGCTTGTTTTATCAATGAGATTCCAATACTCAAAAGAGTTTTTCTGATTTACTTTTCAGTATTGGGTATCATGCATAAAAAAATAAAAGGTTCTTTATACTCGTTAGAATACCCATGTGGTATGTTTGGAGGCATATATAATGCATCATCCGCTTGTGCTATTATTTCCTCCTCTGGTGTGAATACTTTTCCCTTGCCTGATAGTACATAAATCTCATGCTCCCAAGGATGCTCATGCATACCTATGTTCCCTCCTTTTTCTATCTCGAATCGTCTCATAGCGAAATTTGGCATTTTATCATTCTCTTTGTTCCATAGCCATTGTATTGTTGTCTTGGTGCTTCCATATGCTTGAACGCGTTGTTTTTTTATGTCTTTTTGATGTTTCAATTTCATTATACTAATCATTTCAATATTTTTTATTCTCTTTAAATTTTTTTCTAACCAAGTACTTCCAAAATAGTGCTCTAATAGTATACTCTTTGTGATAGAACAATCTAAAATTTGTTTTAAATGGATAAAACTCTTACTATAACTTACTATAATATAGTATTTCTAAATAGTCTTCTGCAGCTATAATTTAGTATTTAATGTGATTTATGGGGGAGAGGATAACTCTAGATCTCTTTTAGAATTGTATATGGAAGAGAATCAATCACTCCGAAAGAAAAAATAAAATAGATAGTCTTTACTTTCGCTATATGGAAAATAATACCAAAGAACAAGGAACTTCTGAATACTCTAAGATGGTCAAGTGGGAACAAAGACTAGAACGAGAATCACCGTTATTTAGAGAATTACTTAATTCTATTAAAAATGAGCCTATTCGAGTATTGGATATTGGTTGTGGCACGGGTGAACATTTGAGATTATTTGCAAAGTGGCGAAATATCATAGGTGTTGGTATAGACACAAATGAAGAGAATCTAAATATAGCTCGTAAAAGAACCAAATTACACCATTTGGACAATTTAGAAGAAAATATCACCTTCAAAAATAGCGATATGAGAGATTTAGATAAGGTTTTTCCTGAAGATGAATTTGATTTTGTCATGTGTATCGGCAATAGTTTAGCAACATTTAATGAAGACGAAAGAAATAAAATTCTGCAAAATATTTTGCATGTAACTAAATCTGGAGGAATAATTTTCTTACAAGTGGTCAACTATCATGTTCACGATAAAGAAACGGAATGGTTTTATAGTCCAAGTTTGAAAAGAGATGAAGAAAATAAGCTGATTTTTTATCTTCGTATGATGGAGTGGCCAGATGATAATAAAGAAGAAGTAACAATGTATGTCCAAAAGCTTACCCAAGACGAGGTAAAAAGTGAAAAGTTTAATCTAGAAACAAAAAAAACAAGCTTTGTTGCTTTAATGAAAAATGACTTTAATATATTTCAAACAAAGGGAGCTTCGGCTGTTTTTTATGGTGATTACTTTAAATCTAACTTTAATATTAAAGAAAGCAATGATATTATTGCTATAATTGAAAAACGTCATTAAGCAGACTATTATGTTTCACTTTTTTCCTGTGATTAAGAAAACAGGCATAAATATCATTCTATGATTTTTTTTAATACATTCCATCTCTTTTTTTATTATTTGCTTATATGTATCATGTTCTATTTTCCCCGCATCTAAGACTAATTCCCATTCTTGTTTAATATTATTAAGTAGCGATTCTTGCTCCCACACTTGTGCAATGGTCTTCAATTCCGTCTCTAAACCCAACTTTTGGAAAATAAAACGTAATTTACGTCCCATATACGGATCAGCTCCTTGTTCTTCTAGACACTCAATATGTAGCTTACCTAGTTCAAAACACGGATATTCTATCCATCCTCCATAATCAGGTTCAGCGAGTGCTGCTACATATCCCCCTTTCTTGCATACTCTTATCATTTCTCTTATTACATGCATCAGTTTTTCTTTTTGCCAAAGCAGAAAATAGTTACATAAAACAATATCAAATGTTTCATCTCTCATGCTGAGATTATCTGCATTTTCATGAAAAAAATTAACACCAGAAATGTGTTTCTTATTCTGTTTAATAAACTGATGATTGATATCTATAGCTATTATTTCACCAGCTGTTTTTGCTCGTATCTCTTTTGTAATTACCCCCGTACCACATCCTACTTCTAAGATCCTCTTGGCTCCTTTTAATCCTATTTTTCTGTAAATCCTATTCCTGGCGCTTTTTGTCCAAACTGCTTGTTTTATAAATTGATTATTGGCTTTAGTATAATTTGTATCAGTTTCTGTCATTGGAAACCCTTTTCAGTAAACACTTTAACAATACACGTAAAAAAGATTTTTTCTTTCTCAAATTTTAAATGCTATTCATTGGAGTTCATAGAACGATGTGATATCCTCAAATTATGTTTGAATTAAATTCACGAATTTTGATCTAGAATGACATAATACACTTAATGAATTTATTAAAACACGAAAATGTAATTTAAAACAATAAAGAATAGCAAATCAATAAATAATGATGATAAAATATCTAAAACAATACCAAAAAACATCAGTTCAAAGATTAATCTCAGTTATCTTTTTAAGTAAGTTCATAAATAGTACTTCCGAAATAGCACTCAAATGCCATAATCTCTTGAATGGGGTGAATAATAGTGAGGTATAACTATAAATTTCCGTAACTTTTTCCTTAATTCGGAAGTACTAATAAAAAAGAAAAAAGAAACCTGTTATTAAAAAAATAAAAACTAAGACCCTCTTTTTTTAGACATAAATAAACTTATGATAGAAACAAGTAACAAACTAAAGACAATATGACTTAAGTTGGAGAAGATTGCAATAACTGTAATCTCCTCGGGGTCATGGTTGGGATCAAGGTCATCTGGTGATTCGACCGTAAATGACATTTGATCACTTTCTACACTATTACCCGTTTCATCACTAGCACAAATGTAAAAGGTAATAGTAACACCAAGATCAAAAAAACCGATAGTGGCAGAATAAACAGAATTACTGGAAATCATATTAGACGTATGCCAATTCCCTTGATCAATACGGTAATGTAAAACTACTTTGGATACTTTCACATTATCAGTAACAGTTGCTGTAATAGTTATGTTATCTTGATCAGTTGGCTGATCAGGTGAATAGTCTATACTTTCAATAACAGGAGCAGTTTTATCGAGAATAGTAA
>CAZHRF010000011.1:49473-75164 GCA_964534625.1 uncultured archaeon
GTCATCTTGATCACTTGGCTGGTCAGGTGAATAGTCTATACTTTCAATAACAGGAGCAGTTTTATCGAGAATAGTAAAAGCATGGGTAGCACTTTTAGTGAAATTATCTGATGTATCATACGCATAAATGGTGAATTCTATGGTAACAGTTGCGTCAAAAGCACCGATAGTTACACTATAATTGTCATTCCCTAGTGCTGTCATAGTCGTATTTGTCCATGCTCCCTCATTTATACGATACGAGAGAATAACCTCTGCTACTTCCACACTATCAGTAACAGTTGTTGTAATAGTTATGTCATCTTGATCACTTGGCTGGTCAGGTGAATAGTCTATACTTTCAATAACAGGATCTGTTGTATCTATTGATCCTATATTAAAGACTTGGATACGGTGATTATTTCTATCTACGACATAAATTTGCTCATATTTAATACTGAGACCGTAAACTCGATCAAATTCTCCTTCTCCTGAACCAAATGTGCCAAACTGAGAAAGATACTTACCTTGATGGTCAAAGATTTGTACCCTATTATTCATAAGATCTGCTACATATACATATTGAGCATCTACATGAATATCATAAGGATAATTAAATTCACCATTACCCGTGCCCTCTATGCCCCATTCACGTACATAATTGCCTTTTAGATCTAACACTTGTATTCGATGGTTATTTCTATCTACAGCATAAATTTCCTCATTATACACGGAAAGACCAAAGACACCGTTAAACTCTCCTGATTCTTCTCCGACTATACCAAATTCATCTATAAATTCTTCTTCTAATAAATCATATACCACAATAGAGGGAGCATTATCTAGACCTGCACCCCAAAAGAGTTTATTGTCATAGATGGTTATTCCACGCATATCCGCATAGGGAGCGGTGATATTCTTTATATAGTTCCCCGATGTATCATAAACATTTATGTACCCCATACCAAAGGGAGAACTACTACTAATAAATCGCTGAGATACATAGATATAGTCTCCGTCAGTAGTCATATCCCACAACCATACACTATTGTTGGTCACTTCAAAGAGAAAATTACCTGATAGATCAAAAGCTTGCACCCTTCCATATGCACTTCCTGTAGAAGAACCTCGATATTCACCTACAAAGATTTTGTTATCTGCAATTGTAACGGCTTTAGGATAATCTAAAAATTCCCCTTCATTTGAACCATAGGAACCAAACATGAATTGAAAGTTAATTGATAGGTTTGAAGATAAGAGATCACAGGAATGTCCATCAAGAGAGTATAAACTCAAAGCATCTCCCGTTTCTATATGGCTATGTGGGTCTGTTTGAGAGGAAATGGTCAAAGATTTTTCAGTAGACTGTATTACTGTTTCTTTTTGTTTAAAATCTATTTGGTGAGGATCTTCTTTGTACAAACTATTTTTTACATTATTATATGAGTCTTTTATCGCCATTTTCAGTTGGTTCTCTTCATTTTTTTTGTTTATAGACGCAACAGATGTACTATTCATAAGCAAATTAACGATAATTAAAAACGAAATAAATAATAAGGTTTTGTTTTTCATACATATCACCATTTATTTTTCTTTTTTTCGTTTATTAATATAACTATTTCTATACTCAATATGGTTTTTGTAATTGATCTTTATCAATGGCTGTTCTCTCTCTGTCTCTTTTTTTCTTATTTTCTTTGTAATTATCCCTGTTCCACATCCAACTTCCAAGGTTCTCTTAGTTCCCTTTAATCCTATTTTTCTGTAGATTCTATTCTTGGCGCTTTTTGTCCAAACGGCTTGTTTTATAAACTGATTATTGGATTTAGTATAATTTGTATCGGTTTCTGTCATTGGAAAATCCTTTTCAGTAAACACTTTAAATAACTGATAGTCCATAGTTAGTATATAAGTGTTGCTAAAAACATTGTGGTTCAGAAATAACACTTATCTACCACTTTCTTTGTAGATAAACCAATATAACGGCGTTATAAACAAATATAGCGTTAGGGATGTTTCTGCCTATGATAAGTCAACTTTAATTAAATGATCTATAGTGTTCATTGAGTTTGGAAAAACGAATAAGGAACTTTTGCTATGAAAACATTTTGTTGATCATTTATTTTTTTTAAAACTTTGACTTTCATGTTTTTTTGGATAATTAAGTTTATTCAATTCTTAGTAAATATGGTGTTCATTTTATCGGTTCTGGCTCCTCCGAGTAGATTTTATCAAGTTCAAATATGGATAAAATATCTATTGCTTGCTGAATTTGGTTACTTGTAACTTCTTTTTTCCATTTTTCAATAATATTATCTCCAGTCAAAATGGCACTTTTTTCTCTTACTTCAGCTGAAGGTATTTTCATTTTCTTAAATACGTTTTGAGTATAATTTTTACCTAAATATTGAAAGAGTTTATCTACTTCTTTTTGAGGCTGGGTTACAAAATTTTCATAAAAACACACATGAATACGCTTTTTGTTTATTTGTTTTAACGCCACATAATTTTCAATACACCATAAATAAATCTGCCTTTTGAATAAATCTTCTACTTTTTTAATATGTTTTAGGAATGGTGAAAGATAATCTTCGATTAATTCTTGTTGCTCTAAAAATACTGCTAAATTAATGTCCCAACCTAATTTGATACGTGAATTACCAACAGCACAAGGATGTCTTAAAACATATATTATATTATATTAGTTTTTGGAAAATGTGTGGTTATCCAATCTATCAACATATTAATTCTTATGTCTTTAATCAAACGTTCTTTACAAAAAAGTTTTTTGTTGAATCTGTCTATCCACGGATCACTAATGTTACCTGAAAGAATTTGTTTTGTAGCATCAAGATATTTTTGATTATAATTTTCTGGTCTCAAATATTGTCTTAGGCCAGAACTTTTCACGCTTTCCACTTTTTTGGATAAAAAGGTTCAAACATATACCTATAATCATTTTTATAGTTTATCAAATTAGAAATCCAAGTGGTTCCACTCCTTGATGTCCCTAAAAGTAAAACTGAATTTTCATAACTACTATCTAAGGTAACATAAATTTCACTAAAAATTTCATTTTTACTGCATCTAAAAGTGTTCTATTTCTAATTTTGGTTTGTATTTTTGAGAGTAGTAGTCATAAACTTCAATGCTAGATATAATAAAATCAATCTTAGTTCTTTTTTAAAGATATCTTTGGGTAACCAAACTCTTCAAGGTTTAAAACATCAATATTCTCTAAAAATTTTAATAGTATAATAATCTATGTAAGATATACAAGGTAATTGCTATGAATATTCTATTAATATCCTATTTTTTTCCACCTGACCAAAGAGTAGGGGGATACCGCCCCTACAGTTTTGCCAAACAGTTACCCGATTTTGATGTTAATGTAACTGTGCTTACCAGTATTGAAGAAAACCAAAAGAATACTATAATTGACGATCTTAATGTTAAGGATATTTATTGTGCTAAAAAAACCAATCTTAGAGAACTAGGTTATAAAACAAAGATTTTAGCCCTTCTTGAACTTCTAAAATTAGATAAATTATTCCTATTTCCAGACCCCTATTTCCCATGGATAAGGCGAGCAACTAAATTAGGTAAAAAAATCTTGAAGAAGCAAAAAATCGATGCAATACTGGTAACAGGACCGCCATTTAGTACATTTCTAGTAGGTTATAACCTATCCAAAAAATACAATATTCCATTAATATTGGATTATCGAGATCCATGGTTGGGTAATCCTTTTGATGATTATTCTTTCAATTTTTTGGAAAAAAGAGTCAAAAAGAATGAGAAAAGAATCATTGAACAAGCAGATATGTTGATAACCGTTGGAAATGAATATGCTGAACTAATAGCTGATAATATAAATATAGATCCGAGTGAGTTCAATATTGTCTTTAATGGATATTTTGCAAAGGATAAAAAAGAACGTGACATAAAAAAACTTGAAAAAGTTTTTACTATCTCTTTCTTTGGGAATTTTTATCTCATACAAAAACAAGTTGTAGCGGATTTTTTAGTGGGTTTAGGAAAAATGATCAAAAATAATGGACTTAAACCTAGTGATATTCAATTTAAGTACGCAGGTAAAACTTCTCGTAAGGTTCTCAGTCGAATGTTGAGAGATGCTGAAATAAACGATTATTTTGTAGATTTGGGTTTTCTAAAGAAGGAAGATCTTATGAAGGAAATAACTAAATCTCACCTATTATTGGATATAGTGCCTGAGGGAACCGAATATATGATCCATACGAAAATCTATGATTATTTCTTAGGTGATTCTCATATTATTCTTGTAGGTAAAAAAGGTTCTATTGTCACTTTATGTGATGATATAGAACAAGAGTATACTTCAGTCTCTCAAAATATATCAGAAATAAAACAAAAATTAACTGATCTTTATCAGAAATGGCAAACAAAAGAATTGAAATTTGGTTGTAATGAAGAAAAATTAACCAAATATAGTCGAAGGAATCAAGCAAAAAAACTTGTAAATATCCTTAAAAAGCAATATTCTTCGTAATAACCCTTGTTATGCTCTTCTATATAAGATTCATTAGCTCGTCTTGTACAATGCAAATTTTACAATTTATCTCACTTATTATTTTCTATGAAAACTTTTTATTAGGTTATCTATAAGATTAAAGGGAGAATAAATGCGCGTTGCTATTATAGGAGATTATGCAAGCCAATATTATCTTATTGGTAAAGAATTAACTAAAAGAGGATATAATATAACCTATTTCCTTCAAAATAACAAATATGCTGATTTACCTGAAAATTTTTACTGTTTAGGGGATGTGTATGGAAATCTTTTATTTAACTATGTAAAGACCGGTTATTGGATGGCTTTTGGAAAGTTTTTCAAACGTTTTCCTATTCAAGTTATTAATGGAACTTACAAGAACATTGTGAGAGCCACAAATACTTGTTACCATTATCACGGTTCTGATTTAAGATTGAAAACAGTTGAACCTAAATATCCTTCTTTTGTTTCTCAACGAGAACTTTTGGACTATAGTGAGGAATCTGTATTTATTCCTAGATGTGCAGATCATAGTATCTTTAGACCAATGGTAAACATAAAAGAAGAGAAAGAGGAATTCAAAGAAGAGGAGGGGTGTGATTTTATTGTAGGACATTTTGCACCATCTGTTAAGATTAAAGGTTCAGATCTGATAAATAAAGCAATAGAATTATTGCAAGAAGAAACAGGATATAGTATTCATTTTATTAACAAACCGGTTCCAAAAGATAAAATACCCGAAACAATGAATTTTTGTGACTTGGTGTTAGACCATGCAAATGCAAAGGTAGGTCAAACATATAATGTGTTGAGTATAGAAGCTCTATTATGTGAGGTACCTGTAGGTAGTTATTATTCAACCGAATATATTGATTATCCGGAAATGAAAGAGGTAGTAGAGTTTTTAGAGCCTAAAAGCATAAAAAGTCTAAAAAATTCCATTCTTAATATTTTAAAAGGAAAATTACAAGTCAAACGTGAAATAGTAATGAAATACCATAGTCCTTCTAAAGCAGTAGATGAGATACTAAATTACTGGGAAGAGTGGAATTTTATATAATTGATATTCGTCAAAGAGTGGTAATATGAATAAAGTGATAAGTGAAGAAGCATTTGATTTAACGTCTGCCTATGAAAAATTTCTGCAATTTGAAGATAAGTTTGATTTATTTGAAAAAAAAATTAATGGAGTATATTTCTGGGAACGAATAAGATTTAACGCGGGTAGATTAGTCTTATATCCTCAACTTTTTCAATTAAAGGAAACAGAAAAATCTTCTCTTTTTTCAAAATTTAAAGCAAAGAGCAAAAAGATCTTAAAATATCTAAAATCCATACTTTATGTCCATAGAAATCCTGTTTTTTCTAAAGTACATGATGTATTATTCTTAAGTCACCCAAGGAGAAAAAAGAAAGAGGATGGTAAATGGTGGGATATCTACACTGACCATTATCTGCCTTTAGAAGATTATTCTAGTCTGTCTATAGAAACACATTTCAGTAATACCTTTCTAACACCAGCAAAAACTAAAAATTTGAAGTATTTCACTTTCTATAATACACTCATAAACATTAAAAGACTATGGAAAAAAACAGAGATAAATTTCTCTGAAGAAGAGATTAATCTTCTACAAAATATGAGTAAAAAGTATTATGAGTTATTTGATGTTGACATTAATTTTGTAAAATTAGTGCGATTAATATTGATTAGGCGTGAAAGAATATTACCTAAGTATATCAAATTCTTAAAGAAAATTAATCCAAAAGTGGTTTTAGTAGTAGTAAGCTATTCACATTCGAATTTTATTGAAGCTTGTAAAATATTGGACATTCCCACAGTTGAACTGCAACACGGGATTATTTCAAGATACCATCTAGGGTATTCATTTGAAGGTGAAAAAGCGAAGAAAGAAACGTTTCCTGATTACTTGTTTACATTTGGTAAATACTGGAATGAATGTGTAGAATATCCTATATCTAAAGAGAATATTGTAGCTATTGGTTTTCCGGAATTTGAAGAACAAAAAGAAAAATACAAACACCTTTCTAAAAAGAAACAAATTCTTTTCATATCCCAACCAATTGAGGATAATAACAAATTATCACGAATAGCTTTAAAATTGAGTAAAAGTAAAAATATCGAATATAAGATCATCTTTAAACTCCATCCTTCAGAGGATGATGTGTGGAAAGAGTGGTATCCGTGGTTAAATAATAGTCCGGTAGAAATTGTTGATCGAAGTGGAGACGATTTGTATAAACTCTTTGCGACTTCAGAATTTATTGTTGGGATGCATTCTACAGCTATCTATGAAGGTTTAGGATTTGGAGTGAAAACTTTCCTTTTAGATTGTAAGGTTACTCCTTATATCACTGATTTAATAGATACTAAGGCAGTAAAAATGATCTCTTCTGCAGATGATATAATTAACAATATAGGAACAATGGAAAGCCAGAAAATAGAAAAAGAATATTTCTTTAAAAGAAATTCGAAAAAAAATATGCTAAGAGAATTAAAGAAAGTTATTGAAGGATAATCTTTCAGTCTCACTCTTTCTTATTTAATATTAATTTAGATAACTTTAAATAAAGATTATACTTGCTTTCATTGTTCATTGGAGTAAACCTATGCCTGAAAAAGAAAGTACCTCTTTATTAGATTTAGGAAGAAGTTCGAAATTTGCTATTGTGTTCTTTCTTTCCTTTGTTTTAGCAAAGTTATTAGGCATAGCATTTAGTAAAATTTTTACCAATACTTTGACAGAAAATGAGATGGGGACTTATTCCATTATAACTTCTGCCATCATGTTAGTTATAGCATTTTCATCTTTTGGTTTTACTGGATCTCTAAACAGATATATTATTAAATATAAAACATCGAGACAAATAAATAAGATAAAAGATTTTGTCACAACTGGTGTTTTACTATATATTTTAGCCGAGGTAGTTGTTGTATGCTGTTTATATGTGGTATATTTTATTACGCGAAAAAAACCTTGGTTTCTTCAAGTATCAAATTATGTAATAACTTTACTTTTAGTAGCATTGATTGTTTTATCTCAAGTATTTAGTGTAGTTGTCTATGTTAGTGCAATTTCCGTGCAAAATGGTAAATATTATTCAATAGTAGTAATAATGCGCGTATTACTTCAAATACCCTTTGGGATACTTTTTGTTATATTTTTTGATCTAGGTCTCTTCGGTTTAATCCTCGGATTAGCAACTTCAGAAATAAGTGTGGCGTTGTATAGTATATATATACTTATTAGAGATATTGGCATAGGGAGGTTTTCACTTGTTGAGCTTAAGAAGATCTCAACATATTCTCTCCCTTCTTATTATGTAGGAAATTTATGGAAAGGATTTGATTTATTAATCTTTTTCTTAGTTGAATTCTTCTATCCAGTTGATAGTTCCGAGATCGTTGCTTTGTACCGATATGGAGCATTGGTTGTAGCAAATCTCATTCTTATTGCAGGTAATGTGTTTAGTTTAGTCTATAAACCTGTGGTCTTTAGACTTTTTGAGCAGAAGAGATTTGAAAGAATGCAACGCGTAACTAAAAAAATCTTAAAATTGTTCTTAGTAACAATTATCCCCATATCAATTGGACTTTATGCATATTCACCAATATTGATTGTTATATTTACAAATGCCTTTTACAGGCAAAGTATCTTTGTTATACCTATTATTTTAGGAACTATAATCATGCAATATTTACAAGGAATAATTGGCTATGGACATTCCTTATATCTTAAGCAATATTGGAATGCTATTGCTGCTACAATTGCATTCATATGTGGAACTCTAGCTGGCTATTTCATCATTCCAATAAATGGATTAGTTGGATTAGTATTGGCATTGTTTGTCATAAGATTTGTATATTCTTTCGGATTGATTATAGTCTCACAATTTTACCTCAAGCTAAAATATGATGTTAAAAGCTTATTATTGATACTAGGATCCACAATAATCTCAATAGGTATAGGCATTATACTGAATAAATTAGTGTTTAGTTACATTGCAATTTACAGTATTACGATTTCTTTTACTATTAGTATACTTATCTTTTTAGTCTTAATTTTAGTGACGAAACAGATAACCAAAGATGACTTAAAATTTTTCAGAAAGATGTTTCAGAGTTACATAGATAAAATAAAAAGAAAAGATAAGAAAAAAACCAAACTAGAAAATGATGAGGAAACTAAACTTAAAGATATTCAAGAAGATTAATCCCAAATTTCAGTTTCTAAACCTGTGAGTTCTTTTAATTTTTGATTAGGCTCTTTAAAAAACTCCTTAAGCATTTTTCGTGTATGCCTCGACAATTCTGGATATCCTGGTTTTTTTCCTTTGTAACAAAGAGAACTTAACACTCTAAATATGAAAGAATCAATTCCGAAAGTTTCCCCGATTTTCTTTAATAAGCGTGGACGTCGAGGTATGATTGTCTTATGCCTTACTTCTTCTATATATTGATAATCATCTGATTTGGGAATTTCTAAGAAGGAAAATATTTGTTCTAATTCTTTTAGGGGGTTTTTGATAAATTTTTCAAACAATAAATAGTGCATTTGTTCATGACTAAAATAATTCAGATAATTTTTTATTTGTTTGTAATAAATACCGCGTTGTAAATAGCCTTTGAAGACATTTTCTTTTATTCTTGTTTCTTCTTGTTCTACTGATTGTTCAAACGATAATTTTTCATTTCCACGCTTTACCGAATGCCAATAGTTCGAATACGCCCTGTTAATTGGATTTCTGAATATCCAAATTAGTTTTACTTCTGGGTTGTAGTCATAGATCCTCTGTGGCACTTTTTCTAAATAACAGTAAGTCGGGGTTTTTTCTCCTATTAAGTTATCCTCATTATATTCACTGAATATGTTTTCATACCACTCATAGCCTTTGTTAAAATTAGATTCTAAATCAAAAAAATGCACTTCCTCGAGTGGCATGCTAATTGAGGGATGGTTATTCATATGAAAAGCCAGACTGGATGTGCCAGCTTTCATTGCACCTACAATAATAACATCGGTTTTTTTCATCCTTTACCTCTCCATTTTTTGGACCTGCTAAATTGGATTGAAACTATATTAGTTGAGTTCTATTAGAAGATAGGAACTTATTTAAAATAGTTTTGAACCTTGTCTTAATGGAATTTTTTCTCACTCTTTAATTTATAATAATGTTCTCTGTCTCTGTATTTGAATACTTTGGCAGGATGACCTCCAACTATTGTACAGGGAGGTACATCTTTAACCACAACACTACCAGCTTGAACAATAGCTCCCTCTCCCACTGTAACCCCACTTAGAATTATTACACGTGCACCAATCCATACATTATCTTCGATAATTATGGGGTTACGTATATATGTTTGGTCATAAGGAATTTTTGTTCCTTTATCATAGTTGTGATTTCGTGTGAGGAGTAAAATATCAGGTCCTGAATGAAAATTATTTCCTATAGTAACTGGACCATCTCCTCGTATAGTCAAACCATTAAAATTTACGTTGTTCTTAAGAATGGTATTAGGGTTTACTTTAGATTTAAAATTTACAGTAAGATCATTACCATAAGATTTTGCCTGCTTTTTTACTAAAGCTGTATAATATTTACGTTTAATGGCAATTATGAGGGATTGAAAAATCCCAATAATATCTACCATCTTGAACATCACAAGTTAATGGGCTATAAGAATTATAAAAGCTTTTTTCTATAAGATAGAGTATTTACGTACTTTAAACCACTTTAATTCAAATTTGGTAAAATATGAAAATGGATATAAGATGTACATCCTTATTCCATTAAATCTTCCCACTTTAAAATGTCATCCTCTTCTTTGTCAGCAAAGATTTTTTTTCCTACAATCAAATCGTAGTGAATAGGACTGATACCAGTAGCCGGTCTCTTTGTTGTAAGTTTCTCTTCAGTAATAACTTCACCTTTTTTCATCGATTCAGCTAAGACGATACTTCTTCGGGCATAGTTTCTTGCAGGTAATTCTGCTTCAACTGGTCTTTTAACTTCCTCTCCTAACACGTCCTGTACTATACGAAGATTGTTAGTAAGTTTAGATAAATCGTTTGGATCCATTGCATGATAGTGGTCGTTTCCAGGTAATGTCTTATCTAATGTATAATGTTTTTCAATAATAGTAGCACCTAACATCGAAGCAATTACCAATATCATCATATTTTCATCAGGTAAGGTATGATCTGAATAACCGATTAAATATTCAGGGAAAATCTCTTGAAGATGTCTAATCATTCGGAGATTGGCATCGCTATTTTTTGTTGGATAACTTAATACGCAATGTAATAAAACTATCTGATTATTCCCTTGTTCTTTTATTGTTTCCACTGCATTGTATATTTCTGCTATGGTAGAGGCACCAGTTGATAAGAAAATTGGTTTATTCTTCTTCGCAATATGTCGTAAAAATGGTATGTTAGTTATATCTGAAGAAGAGATCTTGAAAACTGGCATAATTTCATCTAAGAAGTCTGCACTTTCATTATCAAATGGGGTGGACATAAATATAATGCCCTTTTTTTCTGCTTCTTTAGCTAGTTCTCTGTACTCCTTCTCCCCAAATTTATCAAGTTTTTTGAAAAAATCCCGTTGCGTCATATTTGTATCCCAATACGCTGGAGATTCTTTTGCAGCTATTTTTTCCGCTTTATATGTTTGGAATTTAATTGCATCAGCTCCAGTCTTGGCAGCCTCTCTTATCATTTTTTTAGCTGTGTCCATGTCATTTTCATGGTTAACTCCTGCTTCAGCAATAATAAATGGGGTGCTCTTTTCATCAATGATTCTATCATTAATCTGTATTTTTTTCATCTTATTCTACCTCTATTTGTACGTTCAATTTGGTGGAAGGATATTTTTCATGATACTTTTCGAATATTTTGTTTATTATTCTTTTTATGCCATATTTTAAATCATAACGAGTTAATATTCTATTCATTTCCTTCCTTAGATTAGTATTAGTACTCAGTTTAGTTATAGTTTTCTTTAATTTTTTTTTGGTTTTCTCATCTGCTAATCCTAAATATTCTATACCCTTTGAATCTTTTGAAAAGGTATGTTTTGTTTCTCTCTCATTTTGAGCAATAACTATTGTCGGAACACCAATAGATGCTACTTCAAACACCGTTCTACCGTTGGATGTAATAGCTATATCAGCATTATACATAAATTTAGACATGAATTTGATATCTTGAAAAACCTCTATATTATAACCTTCAGATTGTAATTTAGAAACATATTCATTTAGTGCATCTTTATATCTATATCCCAAGCCTAATACTATAGTAATTGTTATATCTTTTTTTTCTAAACCTTGGATGGCTTTAAGTGCTTCAAAAGTTAGATTATTTTGGTCAGTTCCACCAAATGTAATCAAGATATTTTCAATATTTTCCTTGATTTTTTTGGTGGGGATTAACCTAAATTCCTCTCGTAGACAAATATACTGGTGACCACTGTAGAAGTTTTCTTGATCAAAATTGGGATATTCATAAATGGCATTGAAAACAATATCTGCTTCTTTTGCTCCCATTCCAAGATCCTCAAATGAAACAACTAATGCACCATGTTGTTTTAGTTTGGATATATATTGTAATTCAGTATCAAGAATATCGACCATAATAATATCGGGCTTTTCGTTTTCCACAATATCGAAAAAAGATTTTTCTTCTGGGATGGTAACTAAGTTGTAATTATAAGACTTAACTTTATTAACTCCCAATTTAGATTTTTCGTTCATAACAAAAGTTATATCGTGCATAACAAGTTCATTTGCTATAGTTATCATTCTATAAACGTGCCCCATACCTATTTTATGATCGCCATCAACTCTCAAAAGTATTTTCTTTCTGTTGAGTATTTGTTCAGTTAGGAACCAATCTTTTTGAGTATCAATATCAATAGCTTCCTCTTCAGGGAGTTCAAAAACTCCAATAGGTTCTGAAATACGAGAATGACTTGTCAAGTTTTCTGTTTTTGTAATCAGGAATCCACCAGTTTCAAAAAAAACAGCATCAAGTTGTTGTCTATTCAATCTTTTTGGATAAAAAGGATGCAATTCTCCTTCTTTTTTGATCCAGAATAAATGTTTGATAGGTTCTACTGATAAAACTGTATGATAATGTTCCCTATAGAACTTTTCAATAGCGCTATCAATGGAGGTACTTCGTAATAATGGGCTAGTCGGTTGAAGAGTTATAACACAATCATATCTCACACTTGTTTGTCCCGAATATTCAATATATGCGTGATAAATAACTGGGTCTAGAGTTGTAGCATCTTCAGCTAATTTTTTGGGGCGATCAACTATATATTTAATACCAAACATTCTGCTAATATTTGCAATTTCTTCGTCATCTGTTGTAACAATTACGTCATCAATATAATCACTTGAAAGTGCAGTATTGATGCAGTATGCAATTAAAGGTTTATTCTGTAAAAAGCGAACATTTTTTCTAGGTATACCTTTTGATCCACCTCTAGCGGGAATTATAGCTAAGATTTTTTTGTCGTTGTACACATCTTACACCTAATATAATGGTTTATTAGAAATTCATAATGGAATTGAAAATACTCATAGGTAGCCTAGTTTTTTGAGTCTTTCTTCTACTTCTTTTTCTTCCTCTTCCAAAATTTCTTTCGTTTCTGCATTTTCTATTTTTTCTTTAAGCATATCTTCAACATAAGAATCTATTGTTTCATATTGATCTTCTTTCTTTATCAATTCTTTTAATTTATTATAAACTTCTTCAGATATCTCAATCTGGTATCTTTTTTCACTCATTTTATCACTTCAATTTTTACTTTCTTCATTTCTTTGTCTATAAAGTCTTTTATCGACAACATTAGCAATTTTGGGATATTCTAAATCAAGTTCAAGAAACGTTCTAAGTTTGTCAATATAATCTTCTGGTTTACTTAAAATATTGTTATAAGAAACATACAAAACATCAAAATTTTCATTCATAGCCAACCATCTTTTAATCTTCTCTAAGTGTTTTTCGAAATGTATTTGCATTTCATTATCACTAGTAGTGTTCTCTTCATCTCGTCGGATTAGCATCTTCTTTTGAGACATTAAGATTTCTTTTAAATCTCTCTCCATAAATAATATTTTATACTGATAGTTGTTATCAGGTAGATATTTCAGAAGATATGAGATAATTTTGACAACTTTATTATCTTTATTGGCATCTTCCATCCACCCATAATCTTTTTCTGGTAATTTCTTAACTCTTTCAAATTCAAAATACCCCTTTGGATTGTCCATATCTGCCTTTCGTATTTCATCTGTTAGTGTATCTAGACCAGCAGTTTCTAACACACTCATCATCATTGAGGTACCAGACCGAGGTAATCCAGAAACTATTATAATCACTTATATTCCTCCTATTTAGATAATTTTTGTTTCTTTTTATGTATATCTATTAGCTTCTCTAATTCTTGGGCTAATTCTGCTTTTTTGTCAATTTGATTATTTTGTTCCATAGGATCTTCTGTAAGGTTAAATAATTGTTTAGTTCCGTCATCATATTTAATATACTTCCACCTTTTTCCCCTTATCGTAACGATTTGATTCCCAGTACCACTCATCGATACTTTTCCCCTGTCTTCCATAGTCTCACTAATGATATAAGGACGTTCTCTGTAACCATCTCCGAAAATGAACTGACCTTTAAATAACTCAGGTATTTTTATTCCTGATAATCCAAGAATTGTTGGAGCTAAATCTACTAAAGATATTAGATCAGTATGTCTTTGAAGGTCGATATCATTGTCACTTATTAGTAAGGGAACATGAATTAATTCATCATATAACTTGGCTTTATGACTGAAATCGCCGTGTTCTTTGAATTCTTCACCGTGGTCGGCAGTTATAATAATAGTTGACGCTCCAATTTTTTCTTGCCATGTTTTGATTAGTTTGTTAATATGTTTGTCAGTAAAATGGATCTCTGCATCGTAAAGATCGATTATGCGCTGTTTTAATTCTTCAGAAACGTTTTCGGGATGTCGTATCTTTTTATCGATTTTAAATGACTTTTTCAAGGAAACTTCTTCATCTCTCCATTTTTTTAAAGAATCAGAGTAAATAAAAGGGTGATGAGGATCCATGTAATGAACCCATAAGAAAATAGGTTGATCAGTATGGTGTGTTTCTAACCATTCGAGAACTTTCTCAGTCGTCACATCAGCTCTAGCGTAAGGTATCTCATCTTCAACAAATATCTGATTATATACGCTTTTAAAAGTCAAAATAATTTTCCGGAGTATTTTACGTAGAAAGGGTACTTTCTTAATATTCCTTTTAAGAAAAGAATGCTTGGGCGGTTTAACTTTACTTTTATCCTGTGTATTTAGTTTAGATTTGCCTTTTCTAGCACCAAGATCGAAGAAAAAATCAAACCCCCTTTCATAACCATAATGATCTGACACGTAAACATTAGAATGAAAGCCAGCAGTAGTGTATCCATGTTCTTTGAAAATAGACGTAAGACTTGTTCTTCTGTTATGCTTTAAGGAAGGAATTGAACTATAATCTAGAGGATGTGTGGATGTAAATATGGCTGGAAACGAATAGGGTGTACTTGGTCCTGTTGAAAAAGCATTATCAAAAATCTTGAAGTTAGTAGATAGCTTATCTAAAAGGGGTGTCGTCTTTCGGTTATAACCATAACAACTCATATGATCTGGTCTCAAACAATCAACAGTAATTAAGAGAATACTTTTCATTTTGCACTTTTCCTTAAATTTTTTAATTTAATATTTTTTCTGTTTTCGTTCAGTTTTATATTTATTGTTGTGTATTATTTTTTGTAGTTCTTTTTTCAAATTTGATACGGGATTACTTTTAAAGAAATATTCCTTATCTATTTTTTTCCTTTAAACTCTGGTATAAGTCGCTTTATTTCATCAGCAGACGAAACAACTTTAACTTTTCCAGTTTCAATTAAATTATACATATAGGGTGTAACAATACAATCTAAAAGAAATATTTTAAGACAAAATCCCAACCCCTCATATAGTGCTGTTGAATGCATTGCAACCAGATATTCCGATGTGGCAAAAAGAGTATACAAATCATCCCTCTCGCTATCTACTATGTTTATATCTGCATCTTTTAGCCACAGATACCATTCTTCCCATACATCATCTTCAACAGGATGAGTTTGAAAATAATGCCATAATTGAATTCCTCGTCTTTACTGAGTTTCAAAGCGATTTTGGACAACTGAATATTGTCCTCGATAGGTTGGGATATGAAAAGAATTTGTTTCTTTTTAGAAAGGTGTTTGTATTTTTCCTTTTCTCTATCAAATTCGGGAAAACCGATTGCAACCAAATTTTCGTTTGGGATAGGATAGTTCACAATTATTCCAATATTTGCCAAATGTAAACATGTAATCTGGATAGGTCTGAATTTTTGTATTTGGACTTTCGAAAGAATAGCCTACGTGATATCGTGAGATAATACCATGTTGCAGTTCAATAGTAGGGATATTAAGTGTATTGCATGCTTCAATAAAGTTAAAGTGTGAATAACTGACGACAATGAGAACAGCTTTCGGTTGTATTTTATTTTGAAGTTTTAAATATATAGGTAGTATTCTCTCCCTGCGAACAAGAATCGCTTTAACCAATGTTTCAAGCATAATCCGAATTTGAAATAATGAATAGAATTGTTCAGTCAAATCTTTTAAGAAGTCTTGTTCTTGGTGGGTAAGGTTAATTTTAGGTTTTTTCCAAATCCGTTGTAAATTTAGTATAGTATCGTAAAAAGTCAAATATTTAAGATTTTTAGTTTTAGGTGGGGTCAAAAATTTATTCCAAAAATGATTTTCAATTGATAAAGAAGAATAATTGTCAAAGGGAAGATAATAATCAGAGTATATATCCCACCATTTACCATCTCCCATCAATTTTCTCCGACGGTGACTTAATATTAAAATATTTGACTTTTTGGCAAATAATGGGTTTCTGTGAATATATAAAATAGATTTGCCATAGATAGAAATTTTTGATGTTTGGATCGGATTTTGGAAAGAAAAGACCTTTTTTTCATTTTTTCTTGTATGAAATAACTGAGGTATAGAACTTGACGACCAACCTTAAAGCGAATTCGCCCCCCCCCCGAAATGAACATTATTGATTTTCTTATCGAATAAATCATTGTTTGTTTCAAATTTGATGGATTTTTTATAGTTCTCCTCTAAATCCGATTCTTGCATATACTTTGTCATTTGAATAGTCTTAAAATTTTTTTAGGTTGGAATGGTTATTTTTCTTTGTTTTTGGTCTTGTTTTACCTTCAAATTTTTAAATTCATTATACATCTTTATAACAATTAGAAGAGTATTGTGATAACATGAAAAACATGGAAAATTTCAAGAAACAAAGAGAAGAGATGAATGAAAAACTATTGGCTTTAGATAATAAACAAATACGAAGATTCATGTCGATAGATGCGGGAACCTATCGTGAAGGAGCATTAGATGTTAAAACAAAAGAGCTACTAGGACTGGTTACTAGTACCGTTTTACGATGTGAAGACTGTATAACTTATCATATGATTAGATCTGTACAAGAAGGATGGTCTGACGATGAAATAGCAGAAGCACTAAATGTAGCCTTAGTAGTGGGAGGTTCCATTACCATACCAGAAATAAGAAGAGCAGTAAATACGCTTTATATACTTAGAGAGAAAGAGAAAAATGGTGAGGGATTAAATTTGTTATAGATTAATTTTTTAAAAATTTATCCAGATATAGATATGTGTCGGGTTAAATAGGCAAGATATGTCGAGAAGGAGAGTAGTGAAGGATGAGATGTACAGAAAGAGAAAATAAGGTAATAATAGTTTTATGTCCAATCTTATCAATTCCTATTAGTAGCTCTTGTTACTAAGATCATTAATAACTATACTTCGAGTAAGTTTTCATATCTTTTAATTCTTTATCAAGCATTTCTTTTGCTAAGATTGTCTTTTCATCTATTTTTAATGCTTTTTTATAACATTTGATAGCTTTGTTACCTTTAAATAATCGGCCTAAAGTTACCCATTCGGATGCTGTGGTGGGTTTACGTTGAGAGAATACAAAGTCTAAGGCTTTATTTGGTTTTCCGAATTCAATAAAGAGAACTTCCTGTTTGATTAGCCTAGAATCAGCACCAGGCATTAATTGAGAAAAAAAAGCCTCCTGTGTAAAAGAGGGATGTCTATAGCTAGAGGGAAGCAACCATACCCACTGTTGTTTTTGTGTGATAAGAACTGGTGATTTAACTACAATATAGCGTTTACAATCAGGACAAATAATAATATTGAATGCTCCGTTAATTACATCTTCTTTTTTTTCAGGTTGTAAATGCAAATTAATAGTTGATGGTATATTCTTATAAAAATCATTATGACAAAAGGGACATGTAATATTTTTAATGTTCATAACCTATGTTCAGCTCCTATCCTAAGAGTACATTATGCACGAATCAATTTAAAAATATACTTATTAATGGCATAATGAAATGAATGTAAAGCAATATAAGATGTATGTCAAGTTGTTGTACACAGAAATTGTGCTAATGTTAATCAATTTTTTAAATGCATTGTACTTGACTTATAATTATTACACGGGAAATGTTTATTGTGTGATCGAACAAGGGTTATTCGATTGCGCAAGCGTGCATTTGAGTGAATATGCAATCTTTTTATGGTTGCCTGTTTCTCTTTGGGGGATGTTGTATCATCTTGTGTGTATAGGGATAATTATTTTTTCTATAAATAATATAGAAAAAGAGTATTTAGTTTCTTTTTATCTACCAGTAGCAATGATTTGGGGAGTTATTTTCTCTACATATTTAACTATTGTACAAATATTTTTAATTGAAGCTTTTTGTGAGTTTTGTTTATTTTCAGCAATTACTGTGGTGATTAGCACAATTATAGCGTTGATTGCAAAGAAAATAAGGTTTGGATCTGTTCTTGCTAAAATCGATTTCTGGGTACCAATTATTAACTATTGGAAAGAAAGAAGCGATAGAATGTTAGAAAAAGAAAAAGAGATTTAAAGAAGGATAAAAAAATTGATATTTATTATTACTGGAGGAAAAGCTGTAGGTAAAACAACTTTGGTTGAAAAACTCAGCAAAGAATTAGTAAATGAAGATTTAAAAGTAGGGGGAGTAATAACTAAAGGACAAGAAGAAAGACATTTCATCTCAATAAAGGATAACAAACAAATACCCTTCTTTAATAATAAAAAAAATAATAATACAAAAACAGTTTCAGTAGGTAAATTCTTAATCTCAACTAACGCTTTAAATTTTGCAAAAGAAGCAATTAAAACAAGTATATATGATGAAGTAATCTTTATCGATGAAATTGGTAAATTAGAAGCAAATTGTGAAGGATTGTATACTGCGACAAAAGAATTGATTGACAAACAAACAAAAAGTATTTTTGTTCTGGTAATAAGGGAAGACAATATGGATCAAATTTTACACTGTTTAGCCTTAGATGAGAAAAGGGTACGTATCATAAAAATTATTGAGAGACCCAATAAACAACTAATAAATCGAATAAAAACTGACATTCTAAAGCATCACTGGAATCCAAGCTAATAATGGCAAAGCGTTTTTTTATCCCTTTGCATATATTATCCTTTTATGCGTTAATATAGGTTTAAATATTATGAGATAATCATATAATTATGAACGATGAGCCCTTTAAAAGTCAACCATCGGAGAAAGCAATTAAAATGGATAAATATGAAAAAAAAGAGTTTAAAGAAACTTTAGATGAAGTAGAATCAACAGAAGAAGGCATATTTGAAAAACCATTGAATATGTATTATGCTATTACTGAAATAGGCTGTTTTATAGTACTAAATGTGGTTTTTTTATATCTGTTAAACTGGCATCGATTGGGGTATAGAAATACTTGGGTACCCGATACTTCATATAATAACTATTACAACCACATTTTTTCTATACTAAGAGTTAGCTTTATCGTGATGGGTTTACTTGTATTTTTCAATGATTATATTCATATTCTTACTTTTAGTAGAAAAGAGAGGATCGTTGGATTTTTCACTCGTTTTATATTTATTACTACTGCCATTGCTTGGTATCTTGTTATGGGCTCTCTAGATGAAACTTATTTTACTATATCTTATTTTGTTATTCTGTTTTACGCATTAGGTTCAAACTTTAGTCTGAAAGCTTATTTATTAACAACAAACAAAAGTATTCATGGATTATTATTCCAGAGACCAATTTCTGGTTCTCCTGCTGAAAATGAATGGAAAAGGATCAACTTTATTTCAGGTATAATTGGAATAATAACAGGCATATTCTGCATTCAATTTCTGTGGTTATTATACCATGTTTTCGTACGGAAATATGTTATAAATCGTAAACAAGCTCAATTAATTATAGATAGTTTACAATATGAAAAAGAAACACCTTTAGCTCCACTAGCATTAGACTTAGGTTTGTCTTTAGAAAATGTTATTTACACACTTAAACAACTCATCCATAAACGGCACTTAGACGGAAAATTGACCCGATATGGATTTATTTTATATGGAATTAGAAAACCCAAATGGTTTTCGCAAAAAATAAGAGAAAAATACGAGCAATATCTTGAAGAGAAGCAATTAGATCAAATTGAGAAGCATGTGAATAAAATTTTTGAAATTGTGGACAAGGAGAGAATTAAAGCGAAAGAATTTAAACAAAGACTGAACATTAAATCAGATTACAGTATAGAGAACCTAGAGCATTTGCTTCCTATAGGTGTTATGGATGTAAAAAAGCCACTATTTTCTAAGAAAAAAATCATACAGTTCAACCGCAATAAAATGTACATGCAAAGGGATAGAATATTACAGATATTAAAAGAAAACTACAAAGAAATATTCAAAAATGATATCTGAAATAGTTTTTGAGGATACAAGGTCTACTTATCTATGCTTTGTCTTTTTCTCTTTTTTTCCATAGACCTTAGAGTTCATCTCACTTGAGAAATATATGGACAGCTAAGTATGCTTAAACCATCGCAAAAAAGTTTACTGAGATGAACTTTGAAGTTCGTGTTTTTTCTTGACTTTTTAAACTTCAAGAATAACTATTTCTTACTTTGAGTTCCTATTTATCAAATATATGATAAGGAAAAAGAATAATTAACTAAAATAGAATTGAGGGAGGGAGGGGAGACGCATAAAAAATAAGGTGCATCTCCCATATAACTTCTTCTATGGGAATATTTAAACTCTCCGCTTCTAGCGAGTAATAACTCTAATTTCTCTAAAATTTCTAAGTTGTTTAATATATCTTTTTAATCTATTTATCAATAAACTTATTTTTTCTTCCTAAATTAATCCGAGGGAATAGTTATTACCTAGAAAGAATATATAATCAATTCTAACCTTCAGTATAAAATCAGTGTGTCAATTATTTTTTGTTTCAATAAAGAGTAAAAATAGAAATAAGAAAAAAAGGTATATTTATACTATAACTCTTCTTTAGTTATTTTTTTCTTAACCACTTTGTTGAAAATGAAAATAACTCCAATGGTGGCTACTATTACTATACTTATAATCAATATCACTTGAATGAGTTGTTCTGCAGAATTAATAGTATATTCATCAATCCTTAGTAAACCCTTTCCTTCTCCAATATTCACTAATAAACCCATAAATATAGACGAAGTAAGCGACATAACTACAAGTAAGGTATTTATACTTGGTCCAGCTGTATCCTTGAATGGATCACCAACTGTATCTCCAGTAATTGACGCTTTATGAATCTCTGTTCCTTTTCCTCCTAAATTCCCTTCTTCAATCCATTTTTTAGCATTATCCCATGCTCCACCTGAATTAGCCATCATTAGTGCAAAGACAAAACCTGAAAGAATAGCACCGGCTAAGAATGAACCTAAGGCTGCTATCCCAAATACAACTCCAACTAGTAATGGTATCATCATTGAAATTATGCTGGGAAAAATAAGTTCTACCAGAGCCCCTTTGGTAGCAATTTGTATCGTTTTTTTGAAATCCGCTGGTTCTTCCCCTGTTAATATTTTAGGGTTTTCTTTAAACTGTCTACGTATCTCATTTACCATTTTAGCAGCGTTTCGTTGAACTGATAAAATAATCAAAGCTGAAAATAGTGCAGGTACGACCACTCCAATGAATGCCCCAGATAATATTTTAACATTTAACATATCTAAAACAATTGGTTCTGTTGTTTCAAGTAATTCTTTTGCTTCTATCGTGAATGAAAAGAGTAAAGCAATAACTGCTAAGTTGGCTGCACCTATGGCAAACCCTTTTGTGATAGCTTTAGCAGTATTTCCAGCAGAATCTAATGTATCAGCTTGTCTAATGATTTCTTCATCTAGCCCACCTTGTTCTGCAATTGCTCGAGAGTTATCTACAATTGGACCATATGCATCATTTGAAACAATAGTACCAACAATTGCCAACATACCTACAGCTGCCATTGCCACCCCAAAATATCCATCTAAAAGAAAAGATAATGCCATAGCAACAATTATGCCCAAAGCAGGAGGAGCAACACTCAACAATCCATATGCAAATCCAGAAAGAATAACTACCGCATCACCTTCTCTCGCTGAATTAGCAATTGTACGGGTGGGTGCTCTATCATCTCGTGTGTAATAATCGCTAGTCCATCCAATAATGATGCCAGAAAGAAGTCCTAATACTACAGCAACATAATCTTTCCAAAGTTGGAGTCTTGCTCCTGGTGGAACTGGTAAAGTCATTAGGAAAATTATTAGAGCTGCCAAAATAATAAACACAAAAGTGGCAAGGTATGTACCCATATTCAGAGCCTTACCTGGATTTTCTTTTCCAAACCATTTAACCAAGAAAATGCCAATCAAAGATGCAAAGACACCTATCCCTGAAATGACAATAGGTAATATTACGAAATGTACTTCATAGTTAGCAAAACCTAATGTTGTTGCTAATATCATTGCAGCTACTATTGAGGCAACATAAGAATCTAAAAGATCACTACCCATGCCCGCAATATCGCCCACATTATCACCAACGTTATCAGCAATAGTAGCAGGATTTCGTATATCGTCTTCAGGCAAATTATATTCTGCTTTTCCAACTAAATCAGCACCAACATCCGCTGTTTTAGTGAATATACCGCCACCACATTTCATGAATAAAGCAATTGTTGAGGCACCAAAGCTAAAGCCTAATACTACTTGAGGAGCAACCATTTCACCTACGCTTGAACTAAATATCCAGTAGATGCTTGATACTCCAATAAGTGCGACGCCTACGACTGCTAAACCCATTACTGCACCACCGAAAAAGGCTATATCAAACCCTTTTTTGATACTTTTTGTGATACCTTGTGCTGTACGGGAGTTTGTTTTAACACCAACGGTAAGACCAAGCCATCCAGCAACCATACTAGCAGTTGAACCAATAAGATATGCTAAAGCTTGTTCCCAATTTAATCTACCTACAGAAATAGGTACCATGCGCCCTGTCATTGCAGAAGGTAAGAAAAGTAAAATGATAACAAAAAGTAGTATAACAAAAGCAGAAAGAACACTATATTGTAACCATAAAAAATGTTTGGCTCCTTCTTCAATGTATTGGGCAATTTGAATCATTTGATTGTTGCCACGGTCTTCTTTCATAACTATTATCGCAAAGTAAATAGCCACACCAATAGCAACAATTCCAGAAATAAGTGATATTAATAATATAATTGGAACTGCCATATTTATTTCCTCGTTTTAACTATGTCCTTTTTATGTATTGGCAGTATGTATTTAAAATTTGTCTAATAGAACAGCGATTATTAAAAAGAAATCTCAAAGGATTTAACAAAGAGTAAAAGAATACTGAGATCATTACTGAAGGTTACCTTATTATTGATGGCTACTAAAAATGTCCTGTATATTTTGCTTTACAATACTAAAGATGGTTATTCCTCTAAAGCGATATAACAGGATCAATGCAAACAAAGAGACTAAGCCTAAAAATTCATGGAAGGAGTGTGCAATAATAGTTGTAAGTGATTTATTGGTTCAGGATGATAAGGTATTGCGACAAAAGGATAGAATAAAGGCAAATAGCCACCAAGATCCAAAATCAAATGAGTTTGCCACCCAAAAATAAAACTATAGGCAATATACTTTTTTTCTCTGAATATGACAAAGACAAGACCGCTAATTATTACATTGAAAAGCAAAGAATGCCCAATATGTCTTCCATAACCAGTTAAAGGCAGTACAATTAATTTATCAACTATATCTGGACCAAGAGCGCCAATAGAAAGAGGAATTAATGAAAATATTTTTGCTCCATAATACGATAGTAAAAAATCTTTGATATTTAAAAATTCAAGGGATTTAATTTTGATATAAACAATGTAGAAGTAGAGGAGAGCTAAGATTTCTGCAATTAACAAAGCATATCCAAAATGAGCAATTATAAACACATTGATTATCTCCTTTTTTCTAAATATTTATAAAAGTAAAATTTTCATCCTTACTGATTTTAACCACTGTTAAAATTGAAATTTACTCTTTTACAGTTTTAGACTTAACTTTTTCTTCATGCTTAACTATCAGTTTGAGCATTTCATTAATGACTCGAGTTACATTGTCATTTTTGGCTGAACATTCCATATAAATACTTTTTATACTTTCACGATTTGATGTCCTGTTTAACCTGAAAATAAATTGTTTAGGATCAATTGAATTAATTACTCTCTGGGCATTACCTTTGAGATCAGTCTTATTACCAACAAGGACTATGGGTAATTTGCCATATCCATTATAGTTGATGAGCTCATCAATCCAGTAATTAACATGCCTAAATGTCTGAACTCGTGTGATGTCAAAGAGAATGATAGCTCCCGAGGTACCATAGTACCATTTGGTGCTTCTTCTGCTTGAAAGTTCACCGGCTGGCAAATCATAAAGTTCAATAGAATATTCTTGTTCCTTATATACACGTTTAATTTCTATAACTTCAACTCGAACAGAAAGTTTTTTTGCTACTTCTTTTTCTTGTTTAAAGACTTTCTGAAAAAAAGTGGTTTTACCGACTGAACCATCACCCAAAACTAAAACTTTGTAAGTTTGTAGTACCATAAAAAACCCTTCAAGTAAATTCATTTATAAATATTTCAAAAGTGTTTCTTTAGAGACAATTTATTTGTTTGTGTTTATGTTGATTGTCTTGCTCTGATAGTTTTACCTAATATCTCGAAAGCCTTATCGATATTTAGACCTGTTTTAGCTGAAGTTTCCATACAGTAGTTTTTTACCCCATGACGAGCTGTTTGAGAATTGAGTTCATCAATATAAGCAGTAACATGTTTCATTTTAACGCTTTTACGATCTTTAAGATCATATTTATTAGCTAAAAGAATAACAGGAAGGACTCCTTTACCATTATGTCTATACAATTCGTTTAACCAATTAGCAAGATTTTCAAAAGTTTGTGGGCGAGTAATGTCAAAAACGAGTAAAGCTCCTTGTGCACCTTGATAAAAGCGAGGTCTAACATGAGAAAACATATCTTGCCCAGCTAAATCCCAAATTTGAAATTTCCATTGTTCACTTGGTTCAATTTCTTTACTAATAACAGAAAAATCGGCACCAATGGTCATAAGATGCTGTTTCTCAAATCCATATCCCATGTATCTCAAGCGTATGGATGTTTTCCCTACCGCCCCATCACCAATTAAAATGGTCTTGAAGACATACTCTTTGTTGGTATTCATTCATTATTCTTTGAAAAATTGGAGATAGTGTTTAAAAAACCATCGAATAGAGCAAGATAAAATTAACTCAAATAAGAGGAGATTGACGAAAAAAGAATATTAAAGTGAAAAACACTTGATTACTAGTACTTCCGAATTAATGCTTAGTTCCCACCTCCTTGTTGAATGAGCAAACGTAATCGCGTTCTAAAGAAATAGAGCGTGAGGGAGGATTCTGACTGGACAAACACCACCAAGGTGTCGTGTCGGGGTAAACAAGGAGGAAAAACGCCAAGACGCAAGCACACATAACAGGCAAGGAGTATCGCGGTGAGATAGAAATACAACAACCGGAGCGCACTGTTAGTAGTTGAGG
>CAZHRF010000012.1:0-72500 GCA_964534625.1 uncultured archaeon
GTCCTCACCTTGTCTCCCCTCAGTCTAGGTGACTTTTACAACTAGTGAAAAAAAACGGAAACAATGTTTAATCATTAAAAAATATTATTGAAATTTGTATGTGTTGCTAAATGCTTTAGTCTCAACATATGAGACTTTATTATCACCCCATAAAAAGCCTTATAAAGATTTGTCTTTATATTCCATTGAACAGATTATTTTATTCAAGGTGGAAAATGTGTCGAACAAACTTAATAATGACCAAGAAGAAATACAATCGAAAGAAAAAGTAGAATATCAAGATATAATTACAATTGATGAAATAGACCCTGTCAAAGTTATTAAAGATAAACAAGCACTTGAGTTATTAAATGATTCAAGTTATAACCCTATTTTGGCAGTTCTTAGAAAAGGTCCATTAACAGTCAAAGATATTGAGAAAAAATATAATGCAATAGCGGATACTAAAAAATCTGATAAAACAATATATAGATATCTAAAAGTATTACAAGAAGCGGGATTAGTAGTTCCAGCTGGTCAAAGAGTCGTTATTGGTAAGACAGCTACAGAAACACTATTTTCACGAACGGCAGTAGGATTTTTGATGCCATCTGATGCACCTGAACGATGGAATACAGAAAAAGGCATCAAAATTATTGAAAAAATATCCAAACTATTAGCACTCATTTTAAACAAAGAACAACTAGATACACTATGTATAAAGGACTTTATGCTAACTATTGCTAATATCCAAGATGAAGAGATTCAGGGATTATTTAGTTCTAGTGACGAGGCAATAAAACTAATTGAAGATAGTGATTTTAAAGAACTAGGAAGAATTATAACTTGGCTAGGTATATTAATAGCTATAACAAAAAAAGAGAATATCCAAAAAGAACTGCAAAAGTGTATTGAATAAATATATTTCATAGGATTTCTAATATCTTTTAATGCACTCCTGTTTGTTTTTACTGAAATAATCTAACTGTTAAATTTCTTGACTTAATAAGCCCTTTAGATAGTTAATTTATAATTCTATTTAATTAAGAAATAACACTAATTTAAAACCTAGCAGAGATCAAAAGGAGAGTTTTAAAAAGATTTTGGGTTATTTCAAGTAACGTGAGTTATAAAAAAAGGAGACATGAGGAGAGTTTTTCTGGTTCTCCTCAAACCAGTTGCTTATTGCACTCTTTGGGTTTTATAGGTGATTCTAATTCCATTGCCCTAAAAGATATAATAAGCTAACATAGAATTATTTGTGTCTAATTCTATATCATCAGAACGTTTTTTGGCTTTTCTTTTTTCTTGCCCTTCTATCTGACTTTTTTTGTAATTGTTTTTAGTCATCATTATCACTGTCTATTGTATTGGTCTGTATTCAATTGCTCTTGCTATTTGTTCTGATCGTTTTAGTTGTTTCTTTAATTTATCCAGTTCTTTTCTTTCTTTGTTATTCATTTCTTTCACCCCAATCACTTATTCTTATTATTCAAGAATATTCTCTCACAAACATATATAAATATTTCGAAATGTGGAAAGACCAGATAAAATAATCCAATCACCCCATAATTTATAGAGAACCGCATCCAATGATGTATGAAATAGAAAAAATATTTCAGGTTCAATGAAATTAAAGAATCCATTAGAGTTGATTCAAAGGAGTGTTAATAGGTAGCAACTTTAAATACCATAGATCAACACTTATGGTTTCACTATGCATATATAAAGAGAAGATTTGTTTCACGCAAATCTATTATAAAAACTAATTAGTTTGCATGAAATTTCTGATATATTTGAAATGATACTAGGTACACATGAAAAACATATTACTGACTGGAGCTTTTGGTAATGTTGGTCAGCACACAGTAAAACGATTGTCCGAATCTAATCAAGATTACAAAATAAGATGTTTTGACCTCAAAAACCGAAATAACGAAAAGGTACAAAAATACTTAAGTACCAAATATGACTTCGAAACGGTTTGGGGAGACATTAGAGATGAAACTAAAATCAATCAGATTATTAGGGACATTGATTGTATTATTCATCTTGCAGCCATCATTCCGCCATTAGCAGATGAATTGCCCAAATTAGCATACAAAGTGAATGTCGAAGGTTCAAGAAACCTAATTAAAGCAGCAGAAATCCAAAATCAACCCATTAAATTTATCTTTGCAAGTTCAGTTGCGGTTTTTGGATCAAGAATGCACCTCCCCCCTCCAAGGACAATAAATGAGAATCCTTCACCATTAAAACATGACAATTATGCAAAACATAAGGTGATAATCGAAGAACAATTAAAAATAAGTAATCTCAACTGGACAATATTAAGATTTGCAGTAGTAACCCCATTTGAGATCAGCTGGAATATACCAGCTTTACTCTATGAAGTTCCACTTAATCAGAGAGTAGAGATTTGCGATACACGTGATGTTGCATTGGCTTGTACCAATGCAATAAATGCACCTACTACTAATAAAACATTGCTTATTGGTGGGGGAAAGGATTGTCAGATGCTTCAAAAAGAGTATATTGAAAAGATGCTTAATGCAATGGGAATTGGAATGTTACCTGATCGGGCATTTAAAGTACCAACTAACAATAAAGATTGGTTTCATCTAGATTGGTTAGACACAATAGAAGCTCAAGAATTATTGAGTTTTCAAGAGCACTCATTTGAAGACTTTGTTAATGATTTTAAGAACAAAATAGGCTGGAAACGTATTATATTTAAAATTTTTAGCCCCCTAATTAAAGTAATTCTCCTTTCAAAATCACCATATCTAACAAAGAAAATTAAAGAGAAAAAAATAGAAAATACATCAGTTTTTCTGATGTCTTGAAAACTCAACTGGAAAAAAGAACATAGTAAGGTTTATGAGATTAGAAGCCCGCAAATGCCTATTGAGTTCAAAAATGCTTATTTCACGCTATTTTTTTCTATCTATTTCATGAATGAGAGCTTTTATTCCATGTAAAGCGACATCTCTTTTAAAATCGGATCTAATTTTTTTATCGGAGAGATATTTAATGGATTTAACAGTAGAGCCGATTGCTAATCCAATAAATACCAATCCCGTCTCCATATTTGTACTTTTGTCACCAGGTGGTGCGATACCTGTAGTTGATAAGCAAATATCGGTGTGAGTAAGATCCTTTGCCCTCTTTGCCATTAGTTCAGCAACGTGTGAAGAATAGACACCATACTTTTGTATGTCCCTTTCTGCGATACTAAGGATTTCATTCTTGATTTGTTTTGAGTACAATATAAATGAAGCTTTGAAAAATGCTGAACTCCCAGTATAATTGGTTAGTTCATTTGCAATAAAACCACCAGTACAAGATTCAGCTGTACTAATTGTATATCCTGTTTTTATTAGAAGTTCTACAAAACTTTGTATTATTTCCCCATAGTTATTCATAGGGTAGTACTGTTAATCTATTTTTATGTGTTTCACAATTCATTATCTGAATTTGTTACTATTTTACTAATTTGTTACTATCGAACAAAATAAAACGATGAATTAGTTAATTATTACAAAAAGAAATCAACAATAAAACGAGTACAGTAGTAGTAATTATTGTATAAGAGAAAAATAACAAGAATCTTCAATAGTCTTTAATATTCTGCACACTTTTTTCTATTAGTTCATCAAGATTTTCATAGTTTTTCAGCCATTGAACAGTTTTTTTGAAAGCTTCTTCTTTTGAGATAATGGATTCATAGCCAAAATGTTCTCTTGCTTTATCGCTTACAAAAGTATGATCAACACATGTTTGAATCACAGCAAAACGATTAAAAAAGGATTTGCGAGTTATTTTTTCAGATATCCATGCCAATATATATGCCAGACGGTAAGGAATTGAAATCTTAGGTTTGGGTAATCCCAGCTCTTCAAGGAATGGTTCCATAAAAGTAAAAAGGTTTTCAGCCGGTTGATGATCAGTTATGAAATAACATTCACCAGCTACAGGGGATCCTGGATTAAGGTGTTTGGCGGCTAAGATATGGGCATGTGCTGCATTTTCACAATAGACATGGCTGAATTTTGCAGAACCATCACCCATTTTTATATTGAATTTCGTTCTTGCGACTTTTATGATTGAAGGTAGATGATATTTATCCTTGGGGCCATATATACCCACAGGACGTAAAGAACAAGTTAATAATCCATTTGTCTCATTTGCTTTTAGTATCTCTTTTTCAGCAATGATTTTACTTTTTGAGTATTCGTCATCAGGTAGCGGATCAGGATACGAACAATCAGCTTCACAATCATATATGTTGGGGTCTCTTCCTCTTACGACAACATCCATAGTTGAAGTATAAATCAGTTTTTTTACTTTTTTCTTTTTACAGCAATCTATAATATTTTTTGTTCCTTCTACATTCACATCATGATAAATATATTTTGGAAATTGTGGGTTCCACACAGCTGCTGCAGTATGAAAAACAACATCTATTCCTTCTAAAGCTTTTTCTAGATCAGTAATGTTTCTTATATCACCTACTATTGAATCAACATCAGAACAATCTAAAGGTACCAAATCAAGGACTCTAACTTCATGTTTTTGAGTTCTTAGAAGATCAACAATGGCATGACCTAACATGCCTGCACCTCCAATAACAAGGCATTTACCCAAACTGTCGTTTTTCCAAGGTGTGGCTAAAGGTTTATTAGTACGTGATTCTTTATAGGAATATTCATTATTTAAAATCCGATCATTCATAGTTTTTCACTTCAGTAATTAATTGATATGGCACTTTCAGGACATTTCTCAACACATTTCATGCAAAGAGTGCATAGAGAAGGATAAAGCGGAGTAATTCGCCAGATTTGGGGATCATAGGGGTTTTCTTCATTTACATTTTGAGTTTGATGAAGAAGAAAAATAGTTGGATCACAGACTTTCATACACAGAGCACACTCTCGAGGATCTATTTTATTACCATCTCCACAAATAGAGTAGTTTATTGATATCTTGATTTTACCCATCTAGGCACCTTCATTAATAATTTGTTTCCAGACCAACAACACTAGCTCGTGGTTTCAACTGAATAGCATCATGATTGCAAACATGAAGACAAAGACCACAACCGTAACATTTAGACTGATCAACTAAAACTCTTTTTAAGCTAGGACTATATTTGAGAGCCCCAAATTGACACATCGTCATACATTGACGACAGCCTTGGCAATTATCAGGAGTAATAGAAACAACGTATTCAGCTTTAAATATAGATCTAATACCAAAATCAGTACGCGGTCTGATCCCAGCACAGATTGGAGTTTCACAAGAGCACAGATTGTTAATATATGGATAAGGACCATACCATATTGTACCTATATACCCTTTACGATTATGTTCCTTAAAGCGTTCAATGGCTTCCTCACGTGTGAGATGGAATTTATCATTCTCTGGTATAAAACGAGGCAGTTTTTCAATTATTTCACTCATAACACCAAAATTGATGCAACAAGCATCTTTAACTCCTTTATGCATGAATCTACACATACAATACTTTTGAATTATTGGTTCAACTGCACAATGTTCCAAAATAGCTATGGCATCATCAAGGGGAACAACTTGGCCGAAATGACCTTCCGCTTTAAAGGGGTTTGTAGGAGTTTTTTTACTATGTAACATGTTTTCAGCAAAATGTTTTACAAGTCGACCTATGATAGGGATCTGTAATTTATATCCGAGACCAACAGCATTAAATCCTGCTACTTTTCTGATTTGCATCTGTTCGAAATTTTTGTATTGTTCCAATAAAAATTCCTTTAGATCATATTCCTCTACTATCTCATTCGAATAATTTTTTGCGTTTAAGTACCACTTTTTTGAGGGACTATCATTATGTTCACTACACCATTTGCACATGTTTGAGTCTTCTCCCATTATAGTTAAAATAGTGCTATCTTTCTTTTATTTAAAATTTAGGTCAATATAACTATCGTTAATTTTTCAAAACCCTAATATTAAAATAGCAAAACATGAAATTAAAAACAAAGAAGAAAAACAAGAACTAATTAATGCTTTTCTTCGAAGATAACAGAAAAAACAAGCTACTATGTGTAGTTTCCCAATTAGAGAACGAAAAATAAATTAGTACTAATAAAAATTTATAGATTTGAGAACATGACTTCACCTCCTGAATTTCTTGATAAAATCTCTAGTCTTTCTATTGAACACCGGGATTATCAATTAGAAGCGGTAGAAGAGATAATTGCTAACATATCTGATCACTCAATAGTATTGAATTATCCCTATGGTACTGGCAAGACAGTAGTTACGCTATTGACTTTTTTACGTTTTAAACTCAACAATCCTAATGCAAAATTTGTTTTTACCTCCGCAAGAGAAGCTTCAGCCTTGCGTTGTCGTCAAGCTCTAGAAATGGCAAAGACGTTTGGATTTCTGGACGAATTGGGTTACCTCTATGAACCAAAGGGTAAAGGTTTAAGTTGGCGCCAGAAGCTTAAAATGTATCAAGCTTCAACGGCTATTTTTGCTCCTATTACAAAATTGATGAATGACCGCTTTCAAATCAAAAGGAGAATGAAATATGATATTTTGGATTCTATTGATTTATTTGTCATAGATGAAGCGACAGATATTGTTGCTCGTTATATGTCGGGTTTCAGATTAAGTAAATTTTTTGACGAACTGTTTAGAGTAAGATCAAAAGGTCAACACTTTCCAATTTTAGCGTTAACAGGTTCTCGTGATAAAACAAAAACTCAATCAGTAGTTAATTTACTTGGGAAAAATACTCTGCTTATGAGAAGATTTGATCTTGTCCCTTATAAAACTAGATCTGAGATTAAGAAAATAAAAAATCAAGACTTTATAAAAATGGATCAGATCATTTCCAATCAATTAAACAAACCAATTGAAACAATTCAAAATATTTTAGATCCTAATCTTTCAAGACTAGATATTATGAAGTATTCCTACGGTGGAATAGTTGACAGATTATATGCTGTTAATACCTTTCCTGCTTCATTAGGTAAACATGAAATTAAAAACAAAGAAGAAAAACAAGAACTAATTAATGCCTTTCTTCGTCTTTTCAAACTTTCTCACGCACGACTTCTTTTGTTAGAATCAACAATAGGGGAGTTTCTCAATTACATTGAAAAAGAGGAAAATATAGAGTTATTCAAAACTCTACAAAAAGAAAGTATTAATCTTATTAGGCATAGGGTGGAACTTCCTTTGTTTGACAATCCCGAGATCACAATAAAAAGAGGACTCTTACAGCCTAAAATTATAACAGCACTTGAGATTATTTATTCGCATGTTTCAGTTGGAGCACAAGTATTGATATTCACTAGATATTTAGCTTTGGGCAGTCAAATAGCTAATTTATTAAAAAAATTGCACTTTCCTAATGTTAAGTATCTGTCAGGCAAAGTGCCTGAAGAGTCTAGAAGGATCATTATTAATGAATTTGAACAAGGGGACGCTAGTATATTAGTATTTACACCAGTAGGGGGGAGAGGACTAAACTTGGCAGCAGCTGACATCGTGATACATTTAGATATAACATCATCAGTAGATGATATGATACAACGAAGAGAAAGAGCAAGAGGATGTGACGAATTCATCCTAGTGCTCGAGGGTACAAGCGAAGAAGGTAAAATTGAAGAATATTCAAAATTAATCGAACAACTGAAAGAATAAAAACTTGTTCTTCTTAATTAGTTCCAAAGTCTGTTCAGTTTCATCAAAGATAACAGAAAAAAACAAGCTACTATGTGTAAGATGCCCAGAAAAATCAAATTTATATAGAATTAGTTTAATTTTCGAACATGGAAACTGAAAGTACTAAAAAACTCAACCGGATACTTGAAGCCACAAGAGCTGTTCTAGAATTTGATTCCTTTGACAAAACAGCTAAACTAATTTTTGACAGCTGTAAAGAACTCACGGGTGCCATCTCTGGATATGTGGCTTTATTGAATGAGGATGGATCGGAGAATGAATTACTATTTTTAGATCCGGGGGATTTAGTATGTACGGTGGACGAGAACCTTCCCATGCCCATAAGAGGGCTTAGAGAACAAGCATATAAAAACAAAAAAGTAGTTTACGATAACGAGTTTCTTAATAGTCAATGGACTAAATTTCTTCCTGAAGGGCATGTTCCAATGAAAAATGTTCTATTTGCCCCCCTAATTATTGAAGGAAAAGCAGAAGGATTGATTGGATTAGCTAATAAACCAACTGATTTTACTGATGAAGATGCTAAAACAGTCGCATCATTTGGTGATTTATGCGCCATAGCTTTGAAAAACAGCAGACAATTGGACATAATAAAAACTAATGCTGAAAAAATAAAATTCATGAATGAAGGACTGAAAAATATTAACAACATTCTTAGGCACGATATTTTAAACATCGTAATGAGTATTGAAGGTGCTCTTGAACTTTACAACGAAGAAGAGAGAGGGGAGTATATACAAATTATGCTAAGATCGGTTCAGAAAATTAAAACATTAATCCATAGAATGCGCGAACTAGAGTTTCTAGAATTACAAAATAAACCAGATATATTAATCAATCTCAAATCCATTTGTCATGAGATTGCTGACACTTACAAAAATTATGACGTTGAAATAGAAATCTCCGGTGAAGCAACAATATTAGCAGACCACGCATTAGCTTCGGTGATTGATAATTTAATAAATAATGCAGTAAAGCATTCGGGAACAAAAAAAATAGAGTGCATACTTTCTGAAAATAAAAAACAAGCTGAAATCACCATAAAGGACTATGGGATAGGTTTACCCGAAAACATAAGACAAAAACTAGAAAAAAGGGAAAATAAGGTTAAAATAAAAAAACCTTCTGGTTTGGGCTTATTAATTGTTCGAAGCACAATAAAGAGGTATAATGGCAAGATAGTAGTAAAAACTAATAAACCAAAAGGAACTATTATAAAAATAATGATACCTAAATAAAATGCGCTTAGAACGATATATTCAGGATCTTAAACGATTTATTTTTCTATGAAAAAATATTCTTAAAATAATACTTATTAACTCAAATATTACAGTTTAATATAAGATGGCTAAAGAAGATAAAGAGCTTGTTGTTAGAACGGGTATATCATTTGACACTAAACTACTAGAAGAATTTGATACATGGTTTAAAAAAGAGGGATTCCCAAACCGCAGCGAGGCGTTAAGGTATATTGTTCGTCAAAAATTGTCTGAAGAAAAAATTAAGCATAATCCAGATGAACAAATCATTGGAACATTATCCTACATTTTTGATCATCATGTCCATAATAGTTCTTATGAACTTACAAGCATTCAACACAACCATCAAGATTTGATTGTTTCAACTATGCATGTCCACGTTAGTCATGAATTGTGTTTGGAAACAATATTACTCAAAGGAAAAGTAAAAGATGTACAAAAGTTTACCAACGAACTTCTCACTTTTAAGGGCGTTTTAACAGGTAAGCTATACATTGCAACGATATGAACTGGCAAATAGTCCATTTTTAGAATTAAGATTATTTACATTTAAACTAGGAATTATTGTCAGTAGAAAAAATGATAAAAATAAAAAATTATTAATACTTGGGAGTAACTTCATCAATTAAATCTGCCCACGCATCATCCCATGGGTCTATTGTCTCTTTTTCGACAACAAGAGTATAGATTCTTTTTAACAATGCATGGTGTTTTCTTTCATCTGCATAAATTGCCTTAACTACAAATTGCTCTTTTTCATCTTCTATCTCATCCATAAAAGATTCATATGTTTCTATTGCTTGTTTTTCTAGCTCTATATGCTCTTCTATGGCTTTTTTAATTTTATCACGATCTTCAACTTGTATAAATGGCGTGACATCAGAATTAAGAGTAATTAAGGCTTTCAGTAAGATTTGATGTTTTTGTGAATCAATAGCTATACCACGTATAAGCTCTTGAACCATTTCGTTCTTAAGCGTTTTAACTGAAGCTTCTGCAGCGTCAATTATATCTTGTTCTAACTTCTTTTGTTTCTCATAAAAGGCTATTTTGTCTTTGCTTTCCATAGGTTTTCACCTTTACTTAGTAACAATAATAATATTCTTCTTTACTCTTTCGAATTAACAAATCTTTTAACAAATCTTGAAACAAGAAAGAGTTAGGTTAAATATCCCTTGGTAGGCATCATCTCATACTTTAACAAGATTGATTCAACTTTCCTTAAATCAGTTGGCGAAAGCTGTACACCAGAATGTAAAAATGGTGAGGGATATATATCCCATGCTTTACCATACGCATTAATATGATCAATAAGTTTATTGGAATTGGTAAATACATTTCCTTCTTTAATAGTGGAAGCTAGTTTAAATACATCATTAGCTATATTAGTTAAAGATGATGATACCTTGCTGGCCTGATCTATACTACCTTGCTCGAACAATTTTACTAGACGATGTAATTGTTTTGGAAAGGAATTACCAGTACTAAGCAAATATCCATAATATTTTACCTTCCCTATGTAGTTAATATAATCACCTTCAGCTCCTCTCAATAAAACTAGATTATTATAGTCATATGTATTAGACGCACGCATAATTTTATCGTATCCGCTTGAGTCTTTTACCATATAGAAATTAGCGTATGTAGAGCTTAATTTTTCTATAAGTTGAGGCGACATCTCATTTTCTGTAATCTGTGGTAATTGATAAAGTACGGTAGGATAATTAAGATCTAACACTGTCTTCAAAGCATGTTTTATTTCTTCCTGATTAAGATCACTCCCTTTTGGGGGACAAACAACTAAACCTTTGAATGGACTGACAGTAGAAGGAGATAACCTCATGTCTATTCCTAATTGGCTTAAATAATCACAAGTATACTCTAAAAGCTTTTTAACCGCGGTTGTTTTCGTTTTAAGTAATCCAATTAAAATGTTAAGATCTAATTCTTTGCTCATATCTTCGAAGACAAAAGATAACAACGCTTTATACTCATCAAAAGTTAGTTCCCAACCATCACCAGTACTACCAGGTATAAGATAAGAGTTGATATAAGGATACATGTATTTAATATGCGCTTTCATCCGAGTAAAATTAATTGAACCATCTGATTTATAATGAGTAAGAGGGGGACACCACAGTTTAGGTATACCATCAGGAAAGAGAGTATCAATCAAATTTATTCTTTGTTCTTTTATTTTCATAAGCAATTAGTTAGTGTACTTTCCCTTTAATATTTTTTCTCATTAATTGAGAGCAATAAAGTTGGTGTACTTGCTAGAAGCCTAGCTGCACATAATATAAATAGAAATGAAGATAAAGCAATTTCAAAACTTAGCATGGGTGTTATTTGTTCAAAGACAAACCCACTAATAAATGAACCAGAAAAAGTGCATATCCCCATAAGCATATTATATGTACCAGCATAGGTACCTCTCATATCTGCTCGGGGAGCCAAATGTAAAATTTCTGAATTCAGAGAGATACCTATAAAGCCATTGGCTATTCCAGCTATTGTATTACTTACAATAATCATATGCCAACTAGTAACCAATGCCAATATAGCTGGAACAGATGAAATCAGCATAAAACCAAAAAAGAGGGAAAATTTGCGGCCTAACTTATCAGCTATTAAACCAGCAAACCATTGAGAGAGGAGTAAACCACTAGTATGGGAAAGAGATAATATGGCAATTTGGAGAGTAGTAGGGGCAACTCCGTATACTACATAGGGATACAAGGGCCAAAGAAAACTCATTACAAGCCACCAAATCATAGTGGATTTGACAAATTTTCTGTATTCGTTATCCTTGAAGGGGGTAAAAAAACTATATTTGTCTTTAGATAGCTTACTTAATTTTGGAGGTTCTTTCAAGAAAAAGAATATTAATGAAGTAAGACCAAAGAGTATTGAAGATATTAATAAAGCAATTCTGTATTTTAGTAGATTGGGGATTGAAAATAAGTCTATAATAGCACCTCCTATCAATAATAAAACAGATGACGAAAAAGAGCCTATCATAGCTACTTGACTAATAAATTTAGTTCGCGTATGTTCTGTACTTAGATCACCATGCAATGCGTTCCATACAGGTATGGCTGCACTAAAACTAAGAGCCAGAAAACCTACGATCACCAAATAGCAAATAAGCGAATTTAGTGTACTTAGTATAAATACACTTATACTAATACTAAGAAAGCTTCCTATAAGGATCAACCTTCGCCCTACAAGATCGGATACTCGCCCCCATAATCCTTGAAGTATTGACTGCCCCAAGTTAGTTATAGAAGTTATAAATGAAAGCATAAGTGGTGTGGCACCCAACCCTATAACTAACAAATTGGCAAAATTGTGGTAGAAGTTAAAGGCGGCACTATTTGGAATAGCAGCTAATTTGAGTATTTTTTTCCCCTTTTTTTTCACGTTATTTTCTGCTGTTTCCATATCTTCTTCTTCGATGGTTTTGATTTCCTCCTCACTTTCTATATTCATGAGTGTTCTTCCAGCAAGCTTGTTTAAAAAATTATTTTTAAAGGATAAAAATATTTTTGTGTGTTATTTAAGTGGCTCTTTTTTTCTTAAAAATCTTAATACTAAAGAATCCAAATATCACATTTTACATATAAGAAAGTGTGATCAAGGTTCAGCATCTTGAAAGCTTAGTTTCTTTACATCTAGGAAACCTCTGAGAACCAAATTTGCTAAAGCAGACATACAATCGGGGAGCGTGTACTCATTGTTTACCTTCTCAATAATATCTACAAATATGCTTAATACTGTTAATTTAGTATTTTCCAGAGATAATTTCATAATTCGATTGTACATGATTCTATCCATGTACAATAATTCAGATATCATTTCATCCCACTTGTCCTTATTTACAATTGTATCTGCTTGTTCCTTTTTTGAAGTTGGGAGAGCATAACTAGAATTAATTAGGATCCCTAGTTCGGCTATTTTTTGTAATGTGGGTTCCTCATTGATGCGATAAGATAGATAATCGACAATATAACTCAATAAACCGTCATCAAGAATAACGCAACTTTCTAATAAATCTGATGCTTTCATCAGCCATTTTTGTACATATTCCAAATTAGTCAAATTAGGCGTTACTTTGGCCTCCATTTCGATAAAACCCATGGATGAAACAGCGTTTAATTCATTTCCATTGTCTTTAGTAGTTTGAAAACTAAAGACAGTTTGACGTAACTTATCTTTAATTTCTAGACTGAATAAATAAGATTTCTCAAAAAGCTCACTGGGAATAATAGGTTGAGTAACCAACTCAATAGTTTTTTTAGGGATAGGAATACCTAGGGGAGATTCACAGTTAGCAGTAGCGGTTTGTTTTGAGAGAGGCTCAACGGGATACTGCGACCGTACAACTAAGTTGTGATCCACATAAAGAATATTAGCTTTATATACCCTATCTAAACATATATGGACATCAACAAGTTCTGCATATCCACTTGATCCAATTTCAGGAGAAACAACGTCAGGTAAAAACATTTGTCTCTCAGAATCACAACAATTACAAGTATACTCAATCTTCTTGTATTTGTTAGTGGGTTTTGACATCATTATGTATATCTTTCAAAAGTTGTATAAAAATTATTAGTAATACTGATGCATAATTCATAAGTCTATGTTTTAAAAGGAGGCAAAAGAAATATAGATATCATTCCCATATTTTTGTGCTTGTTTTCTTCCTTGACTTTATTTTGGTGGTTTTTTGGATTTTTCTTGATTTTAATGAAGATAATTATTTCCCACTTTTTGATAATATGCTCTAATGAAGAAAACATCTTGTCCCCGACCATACAAGTGCAATATCGTGTTTATTTGCTTCTTTAATTGATTCATTATCTCTAATCGATCCTCCTGGGGCAATAATAGCTGTTATCCCTAAATTTGCAGCATGTTCAACACAATCTCCAAAGGGGAAAAAAGCATCAGAACCGAGAACAGCACCTTTCGCTCTATCACCAGCACGTTCTCCCGCTAATTTAACAGCACCTATTCGGCTGGTTTGTCCCATTCCGATTCCTAATGTTCTTGTGCCCTTTGATATAACCGCAGAATTCGATTTCACGTATTTTAATACTTTCCATGCCCACAATAAGTCCTTGATTTCTTCTTTTGTAGGTTTACGATCTGAAACAAATTCAAGATCCTCCTTTGTCAGTATCTTCTTATCTGTATCTTGAACCAAGACACCATTGGCTACCAATCTAACTGAGAGATCAGGTAATGTTGTTCGTTTATTTAATTTTAATAACATAATTCGTTCTTTTTGGGTTAAGATTTCAAATGCTTCAGGTTCATAAGCAGGAGCAATCATTACATCAACAAACATAGCGTGTAATTTTTCTGCTAGGCCAAGAGTGATTGGACGATTGAAACCCATTGCAGCACCAAAGGCAGATAATTGATCAGTGTTAAATGCATGATCAAAGGCAGTTTCAATATCATTAGCAGATGCCACACCACAAGGAGAAGTGTGTTTAATAAGTGCAGCAGTAGGGTGTGAAGAATGTTCAGAGAGGATATTTAAAGCTGCCATTAAATCTACAATATTATTAAAAGACACCTCACGTCCATGAAGTTGCTCATAAAAAGGTTCTTTACCTTCAAGAAGATAGTAAGCCCCTTGTTGATGCCAATTTTCACCATATCTTAGGCTTACTGGTTTATGGGCGGTTAAATTAAATCTTGGACCAAAGAACTGCCCGGTCTTCTCCAAAAGATAATTTCCAATATGGGTATCATAACTTGCTGACACTGCAAAGGCTTTTTGGGCAAGTTTTAATCGAGTATCAGAAGACACACCAACAGAAAGTTGTTTGAGAACTAAGGAATAATCAGAAGGATCTACAATAACAATAACATTTTGGAAATTCTTTGCAGCAGCTCGAATTAAAGTACTACCACCAATATCAATATTCTCTATTGCATCATCAAAAGTGTGATCTTTAGAGATAACAGTATAGAAAGGATATAAGTTACAAGCAACTAATCCAACACGTTGAATATAATGTTCTTGTAATTGATCTTGATGGGATTTAATATTACGAGCTAATATTCCGCCATGAATTTTAGGATGGAGAGTTTTCACGCGACCATCAAGAATTTCAGGAAAATGGGTAATATCCTCAATTGAAGAGATTACCACATTGGCATTAGAAAGATAGGTGGCAGTACCGCCAGAACAGACAATATCATACATACTGGAAATTTCTTTAGCAAATTCAACTATTCCAGTTTTATCATAAACACTAATAATCGCTATAGGTTTGGATTTGTTTTTAGGCATGCAACCTAAAAAAAAGAATTTTGAATATTATTAAATATTTCTAAAATCAAGATTTATAGCTAAAGTACAATTAAGTGACGAGAATAATAGCTGCAAACCATGGCTATCAAGTTTAGAATGAATAAAAAAAGTATTTATACGTATCTGTGATAAGATTTAGGCGTGGAAAAAAAATGAAAAAATTTCATGTTCAATCGTTTTTGTTTTGGTTTGTTTTATTAATTATAGCCATTATTAATGCTATAATAAGAGAAGTGACATATAAACCCCTATTAGAACCACATATTGGAGTTTGGGCACATCAAATTAGTTCTTTAACAGCTATAATGCTATTTTTTATCGCGATATTTCTGTTTTTAAAAAACACAAAAGAAGATTTCACAAAGAAAGATGTAATTTTAGCGGGTATATTATGGATAATCCTCACATTAATTTTTGAAACTTTAATGAATTTTTACAGAAAACTTACGACACAAGAAATATTAGAAACCTATTACTTCTGGAGAGGGGAAACTTGGATTTTTGTTCTTCTATCCTTAATAGTCTCACCATTAATTTGTTATCACCTATTAAAAAAACAATAATCATTTCCTTTATTCTCTTTTTGTGTTCATAAACATATTTTAAAGTTAAAGGAGATGAAATTAAAACGAGTATAACAACTGCGATAGTGAAATATTATTTTATTATCTTCTACTTGAAAACCCAGTTCTTTAAGTAGAGGTATTTCATAGTAAATTAATTCCTTAGTGCATAGGAACAAAAAGAATGGATACTTACAGGTTTTGATGTAGAACGTTTTAAGATACAGCTGAACTTTTGGATCTGTTATCAAACATTTTTCCAGTGGAAATTTATCTACACTCTTCTAATAAGGAGCCACTTACAAAAAGTAATACTTACAAAAAGAATTTTTGTGATATATTTACGTTCAGCTAGAGCGACATAAAGGGTAAAAATTCCTTAAAAACAAAAGATTGATTAACAAATTTATTTTAATAATCATATGATACAAAATATAATAATAATCAGAGATAATGGTTTACCTTTATTTGGTCGTTCTTTAATGTGTCATATTGGCATGAAATGTATCGATTTAAGCAAAGATAGTACGATGCAAGATGAAACCGTCTTACAATCTGCTCTTTTTAGTGCCACATTAACTTATGACCAAGCTAAACCCTTAACTTTTCATGAATTTGATTTTCAACAATCAAAAATAATTAGTTTTCCTAAAGAAACTATAACCTCTGTCTTGTCGGTTGATCCTTCTGACGATAGTGATATCTATAAAAATCGGTTACGATTAATCACGGAACTTTTTGAACAGGAATACAGTTCAACACTTGAAGATCCATCTCTTCCGGTAAGTGCTTTTTCTGAATTTGAACAAACTTTAGCTGATGAAGGTTTACTAGAAAGTGGTGAAAGATTTAGATCAAACTGTATTAATTGTGAATGGGACAAAGCTTGTCCGTTTCGAATTGTTTCTAAATCACCTACCATGAGTTTAAAAGAAAGATTGGTATCCATACCAAATTTAAATATCATGAAAAAAATGTGGTTAATGATGAAAGGGATGTTTAAACCAAAATATCTGAATTAAAATTGGTAGATAATTTTACCTTTCGATTTTTTTTTTCAACCATGGCACGGTAAGATTAGCTTCTGCCTCAATTTTCCACTTCTTTATAACCCTCAGCTGATCCTCAAAAAAAACAAGCGTAATTTTTTCCAATCCAGCTATACGCCCTAAGTGCCTTATAGCTTTGATATGCATTTCAGTTACAACAGGAGAAGTATTGTTTCCTGAATTGGTTAACCAAATAAACGCCATTCCAGTATGAAAGATAGGGTGATGATTTATAACTCCAATAATCGCTTCATTGCCTTCTTCATCCTTAATTTTTTTGGTAATTTTTTTTTGTTCAAAAAATTCATTTAAAAACGTCGTGTGCAATAAAATCCAATTTTTACTCGGCGATGCAATCCAGCCTATTTTTAAATCCCAAGTGTTTTCTAATTTTTTAGAAGAAGCAAGCCAATTAAATGCTTCACAACTTTTCGCAGTATCTATAGTTAGTTCATATTTATCTTTCCACTGTTTAAATCCAATATGTTGATAAAACCTTCCTGAGGGTCCCTCCAATTCTTCAGGATAAACAAATAAACTTTTACACCCTTTATTTTTAGCAAGTTGTTCTACATGCGCAAGTAGTTTTTTAGCAACACCTTTTCTCCTTTTTTCAGGATGTACTAGTAAAAGATCTAGGTATCCGTGTTTCCCAAGTAACGGACTATCACCAATTATAAATGCTGTATATCCTATTACTCGACCATTTTCCATTGCAACATACCATTCTAATGGATTAAATATTTCTCGTTTAAGATCCTCAATATACCGTTCTAAGAGTATTTTATCCATTGTTGGACCACCATGGAACCATCGTTGTTCATGACTCAGTTCTGAATAATCTTTTGTCTCCCATTCAACCAAAGTGTGATACTCGTACCATTGTTTGACAGAAGCTACTTCCACTTCTACAAGGCCAGCAATTGTTTTTAGAGACAATGGTTCTATAGTTATCATTATATCATTCCATTTAGAAATATCTAGAAGAGAATGGGAAGAGCATCTACAAAAGGTCTTTCTTTTCGAACAAACAAGAAAATAAATGGTTAGCTTTATTTATTTATTTGATTATTTCTTTTTAGGTTGCGATATAATTTGTTTGATTATGATCAAAAAGTATTACTTGGAATTATTTCTCTTATAATTTTACAAATAAGTCTAAATATTTTCGCTACTTACAGATGGAAAATACAAAAAAAAATTCATCCTTCTGTATCTAAATGGTGGTGGCTACTTATAATCTGGTTTGTTAATGTGTTTGGAGCTCTAGCTTTTTTAATATTTGGAGATATTTCTGGAAAAGAGGTTTTGAACAATGGTTCTTGGGATTAAAGTAAATCATTTGAGCAAGGGTTTTAATGGTTTTACTGCCCTACATGATATATCTATCGAGATAAATCAAAGTGGACTTTATGGTTTAATTGGTCCTAATGGTGCAGGAAAGACTACCCTTTTCAAATGCATTACGGGGTTGTTGAACCCTACTAAAGGTCATGTTTTAATTGATGATCAAGAAGTTCAACCTAAACATTTATCTCATCGTTTAAAAATTGGGTTTCTTCCTGAAGATGCTGGTTTATATGATAGACTTACCGCAAGGGATTTCCTTCATGTTATTGCGGCTATGTCAGACATAAACAAAAACAAAAGAGGAAAAAGAGTTAAAGAGGTGGTCGAATATGTAGGTATCACCTACTCACCGAATTCTATAATTAAATTTCTTTCTACTGGTCAACGTCGCTTGCTGCTGATTGCGAGTGTTTTATTACACGATCCTGAGATAATCATACTTGATGAAAGTTTAAATGGTCTTGATCCTATCAATCGAGACAAAATTAGTTATCTTATGAAGAGGATTGCTTCTGAAAAAATAGTCTTTTTCTCAAGCCATGTTCTTTCAGACATTTGGCGTCTATGTGAGAGAATATTTGTTTTGAGTAAAGGCCGATTAGTTAAAGCTGATACTCCGGACAATATTGTTTCGGAATTTAGTGAAAACGCTTTTTATTTTGCTGTTCCAAAAAATGTGGAAAAAATTGAAAAGTTTTTGGCTTCATCACCAGGAATTCTTAGTACTGAAACAAAGGGAAACAAAGTTATTATTTCTCTTGAAGATCGATCAGCATTCAAGCAACTGCTTCTTAAAACGATTGAACACTATGATGTTGAGGCCTTTGGTCCTTTTATACCTGATTTAGACGATTTGTTTGTTAGGTTGGTGAGAGTAAATGAGTAAGTTTATTTCAGTTCCTACGAAAGGTTTAATATTCAAAGAATGGTTATATGCTAAAACTAAAATCGTTCCGATTATTATTGGTTTTTCACTTTTTTCTATTTTTACCGTACTTATGCTTGAAGCTCTCCCTTACTTGGTAGATTTGCCACCCGAAATTTTTCCAGAGTTTGATGGAGATGCGATGATGCAAAGTAACATTAGTAATGGTAACTCTATTTTTAGCATCATTGCTGTAATTTTATGTGCTGATGCTATCGCAGGAGAAAGAGAAAAAAACACCTTAGTGCTTATACAAACAAAACCCATCAAAATATCGACTATAATTATTGTCAAAGCATTAATTAGATATAGTCTTGTTGCAATAGGAACAATAATTAGTTCTGTTATAGTTTATTTGGTTATCAGTATAATGAAAGACGTTCCTACATTAAACACCTTTCTTCTCTCCATCTTTTTGCTATTGATCACCTTGTTCTCCTATGTGTGCCTGGGTATGTTAATTTCGACATTTACACGAACCCAATTATCGGCAGGAGGAATATCCATAGGAATTGTATTCTTTATAACAACTTTAAGCAGTTTTTTCATCCAAGAAAAGGTTTTACCATACAATGCTTTTCAATTAGCTAGCAACATATTTCTTCAAGATTTTGATATGGTAGTAATAGTGTTAAATTGTTTGTTTCTCTCTGTTTTAGGGTGGATCTTTCTTTTGATTGCAATAATTAAATATTATTCAGAACAAGAACCCACAAGAAAGAGATAAATGTTTTATTCCCCACATTTTTCTAATATCATTAGCTATAGTATAATTTGCGATACACTTAAATCTAATACGCTATAATTGCATTAATGGAAACAATGAATGTTGAACTTATTGGTATGATTTCTTCTCTTATAGCGATGTCTATGACTATTATTTTTGCTTTTGCTTTGGTTTTGGGTTTTTTTTATCCTACTCTCTCCAGTATTATTTCCTTTACTGTTTGTTTCATACTTGCTCTTGCTTTTGTAATTATGATTGTCTGTATCGACTTCATTACTCCGGTATATAAACAACTTTGGAGCCGTATTGGCATCGTTTTTGCGTGTATATATGTTGTTTTTATCACATTGACCTACTACACCCAGCTAGCTTTGTTTTTTAATCCACCCAGTGTTTCATCTGATATACTCAACCTATTAGATTATCAAAAACCAAATTCGTGGATGTTTGTGATTAACATGCTAGGATATGGATTTATGACTCTTTCTACTCTTTTTACAGCTTTTGTTTTTGGAAAGAGTAACATAGAAAAATGGCTGAAAAGAATATTCGTATTTCATGGTATTTTTTTCGTTCCCACAATAGTTTTTCCTTTATTGCCATTAGAAGCATCAGTTGAAGAAAGTGCACTTTTTGGTAGTTTAGCGCTTATTCTCTGGTGTTTGGTATTTGTACCATTAGCAGGATTAGTAACGTGGTATTTTAAGGAAAAAACAAGAAAACGAGATTAGATATTCAAAAACAACTCAAACAGTTTTATTTAACTCTTTTTCACTCTTATTGTAAAAAGTTTTATCCAATACAAACCACATTGCAAGTACATCATCAATATTATATTGTAGAAGTTTTTCTTCAAGTTCTTTAGACATTCCCCCTCTCCTTTGAAATTGCATGTATAAACTAGCTGCTAAAAATCCATCAATATCCTTTTCATCATATTTATATCCCAGATAGGCTGAAACATCTTTCAATCCCAGACTAGAGATGGGAAAAGCATAACAATTTCTAACCTCAGATAGACAATCAACAATTTGAAATTTTTTTAAAGTTTCACGGATTCCCCCATCCATCTTTTCTAGCACTCTAAAATCAAAGCTGCTCCAACTCCCTAAAACGGGTTTATCGATATACATGTAGATCTCATTTAACCACTTACTAAATTCATCAATAATATGTTTTGTTTCTTTTTTAGTAGGAGCATACCACTGCTTTACCGTTCCATCAGATAGAACAGCACAGATAACCCACACAAATGATGCTTGTAAATCCGTTTCAATATCTATCAAAACCAGTTGCTCTCTCGAGGGGAATGATTTCTCAACTGTTAATGGAATGATTCTTTGTTCTATTAATGCTTTTGCTTTAACTATGAGTTTATTGGCAGAAACATCGCTAAAACCACCTATAACGGTTAAATCAGCTATTGAAGCGCTTGCAATGTCATATACTGTACTAAACCCAGCGCATTTTAGTAATTGAGCTTTTTTCGGACCTATTCCATGTATTTTATGTAATCTGCACTCTTTCTTCAAATATTCCAACCAATTAAAGCAGTTAATTGTAATAAACATATATAGGTATATGAAGCTGTTCTTTGTATCAAATAAATAAAAACGATGAAATATTAAAGTAAAAAGTATCAAAAACATTTAGGGAATTTTGCTATTTTCTTCCTGATTATATTCTCACCCCGAGATCAAAAAAAGGTAATAACTGATGAATAAACTAGAATATGTTTTTATTTGCATTGGTTTTTATATATTATTAATGAGTAAAGAAAATTATCCAGTAGCTCTTCAAAAAATAGTTGACGCGGCCCAAAATTTATTTGAACTAGCTAATAAATCAAAAAATCTAACTGTGGAAGATAAAGAATTTAACGTTCTTCTCAAACAGACCATAACCAATGTTGGAATTTCTACAAATAGCATTATTGAGGACCCCACATTAGATCACTCATTGTGTTATAATGCAATTAATAAAACCATTTACAAAATTAAACAGACTATCAATTTAATTCCCCAAAAGTCATTAGAATCAAAAATAAATATTCTTTCAATTTTTTCACTTTCTATGTTTTTAATTAATACTCTTTTTTATTATGCTGATGAAAAAACTCATTTCAATACCATTTGTCTTCTATTATCAGAATTACTCACGACTAGCAGTTTATTTGTGGAAGATAGAACCTTTCTTGATGAGTTCAAAACTATAAAAAGGAACAAATTTATAGTGTATCAACAATTTTGCGAATCAATTGTCCTGTTAATAGAAAATGTTATACTAAAAACGCCGACCATAGCGGAAGAAGATTTCATCTTGTGGTGTAGTATAGCCACAGATGTTATAAATGATTACTGGAAGATTATCAAAGATGTCAATTATGATATAGCAGCAGAAAAGGATTTGATTACAGGTTATTGCGAGAAAAACGTCCAAAAAAATTACTTATCCATATATATACACGTCTCAGCGTTACTTAACATGGTTACACTCATTCAAACTATTGCTGAAGCTTATTATTTCAAAATCTCAAATCAACCAAAACTTATTCACGTTTTTGGAAAGAATGTACATCAAAATTTTATACACTTTATAGCAAATATTGAAAATAAGATTCATGAATGGCTTACTGGTATTGAAGAAGATTATACAAAAGGTGTTATTCCAGAAGAAAATAAACCAGAAAATGACATAAATTTTGTTACTTCAAAACTTGGCCATAAACTCATTTTATTCATGAAAAAATATATCGAACAGATTTTTGCTTGTTTCTCACCAGTAGAATCAGAAAGTCGATCTAGGAATATTCATTGTTTAACAGAGCTTATCCAAGTCGGCGAAGATTTTTTGTTTTTTTCCGAGAAAGTTTTCCAATCTAAAGAAAATATTATTAAAACACCTTATGGAGGTATTTATATTGCCATATTACAGAAAATAGCTGCTCTATCTCAATTATTGGCTATAGACATTAACAATACTCAACCAATTCAAAACATCTTAGACAAATATGGCACCGTATTTAATATTCTACCAACATCAAAATTCCCTAAATTGTTTATTACAAGAATTATTCTTGATATAACAGTAAGCATAATAGAAGCAAATGAAAAGCATCTACAGGAAATTGTAAAATTGATTAAGAAAGCCAAATCGGAACTTACATCAATTCATGTTTTTGAACATTTGACTTTAAGTTCATTAGAATATGTTTTAAGACTAAATGAGGGAGTTTATGATGATTCTGAACTTAATTCAGACATTGTTAGGGACAAAGAATTATTAAATACATTTGTACCGCATTTAGAAGAAAAATATAATCAACTAATAAATATATTATTCAGACGAACTAATAACAAGATTATCAAGGATTATGAAATAATCCCTTATGATTATCATACTTGGTTTTTCCCACCATTTCAAAAACTCCAGAGAATAAAAACAAGATACCCAGATATTCACTTTGAATCATTCAATTTTTTACCAAAAAGAAATAAAATAGTTGAAGAGCATTAAGAGCATGATTAATATAAGCTCTATCATTTTTAATACACAAGCTTCGAGTCAAGTAGAAAAAATTTAATTCAGATATCTTTATATCTCTTTTTCTATTCATCAAAAGCATGAAGGGAAAAAAATATCCTAAAGTTTTGCAAAACTTTAAAAATGAAACCGAAGAATTGTTAGATTTGGACTATAGAACAAAGAAACACAATTTAACTGGAACAAGACTCGACATACTTTTTACAAACAGAATTACAGCTGTAGGGGTAGCTATGAACCATATTATCGAGGATGCATCACTTGATCATTCCTTATGACTATCTAGTTTTAGTACAAGATACAATAACATGTCAGATAACTTTATTATCCCAACTCTTCTTTTTAGTGTATGAAAGATAAAGGGTATCCTAAGGTTTTGCAGCATCTTATATATGAGACAGAGGAATTACTTAATCTAGCAAAGCGGACAAAAAAGAATAACCTAACTGGTAAAAGGCTGGACATAATTCTCACAAACAGGATAGGATCAGTGGGAACAGCAGTTAATACTATCATCGAAGATTCATCGCTTGATCACGCCTTATGCTATGAGGTTATTAATGATGCCACATACAAAATTAAGGATGCCATTAATATTCTACCACTTGATTCATTAGGTTCCATGAATAATGTACTTTCAATTTACTCCCTTTCAATGTTTTTAATTAACAATTTGATTTACTTTTCAGATAATGATGTGGAAAAATTAAATACTATTTCTCTTTTGCTTTCAGAATTACTCATAACTAATAGTGTTGTTTTGGGAGAAAGAGAAATCTTTAATGAGTTTAAAATACCAAATAAAGAGAAATTTACTGCATATCAAAGATTTTGTCAATCTATATGTACCCTAATACAAAACGCATTCAATTCAGTTCCTGCTATTTCAGAAAAAGATTTACTTCTATGGAGTGAGATAGCAACTTCTTTTTCTGCAGATTATCTTTCTCTTATCAAAAATCTTAGCTATGAGATGATAGCTGAAAAGAACACCTTTACTAATCAGTATACAAAAAAAGCTGAACTAGTTTATTTATCACTTTACATAAATATTTCGGCATTATTAAACATTGTAGCAGTTCTCCAGTACATTGTCGAATTGTATTACAATAAACTAAATATCCATCCAAACCTCACAAAATTTTTTAGTAACAATGTAGATGAACACTTTAACACTATTATAGCAGCTATTGAAAAAAAGATTCGGAAATGGCTTACTAAGACTGAAGAAGATTATAAAAAAGGTATTATTCCAATTGTCGATGATCCAGAAAAAAATATGAATTTCGTAATTTCAAAACTGGGGCACAAATTTATTGTTTTTCTTAAGACCTTTAATCATTGCATCTCTAAATACTTCTCTGAGCAAAAGAGGGGAGATCCTAGAATATTAGAGAGGTATTTAACTGAGATCATCCAAGTTGGGGAAGATTTTTTAGATTCTGCAGAAAACATTTTCAAATCTAAAGTAAATATCATCAACTCCCCCTATGGGGGAACATATCTCGCAATATTTCAGAGAGTGATATCTATACACTACCTATTAACGATTAGTAAAAAAAGTACAGACCCTATCGAACACATTTTGGACAAATATGGCATTATATTCTCATCTGTACCTTTTGGTAGAGAGCCCAGTCTTTTTGTTACTAAAATCATTCTCCAAATCACAAAATACATTGAAGAAAGAAATATGATCCAATTAGAACAGTGTCTAGAATCGATAGCTGCAGCCAGAAAAGAACTGGATTTAACTAGTTTTTATGAGGGGTTAACTTTAGGGTTATTAGATTATCTACTACAGATTACTTTACAGAAAATCGATAATTCAACATTAAAGAAAGAACTACAGACTCTGAAAGAACAACACATTTCTTCATATCTACCTCACTTAGAACAGAAATATGACACTATAACAAAGGTCTTACTCGCAGAGGAGAGAGAGGATCTAGTGTTAGAATCCAATTTAATCCCTTATGACCAAAATTCTTGGTTCTTTCCACCCTTTAACGAATTAGATACTATTAAAGAACAGTATCAAACTATTGATTTTAAAGCGTTTAACTTCTTAGCAAAGTTTAACAAAGTTGTGGAAAAGTAAATTAAATATAATGATACTACAACTTTACTACTTTCCAGCAAAGTGGACGAAACTTTAAGGTCTATTGGATTATAGAAGTCTGAGAATACATTGCATATGAGGATACCCCTATTATATTGGTCCCATTTCGAAAGAATAATGGTATTTTTTACCTTTTTTTAATTTGTATTTATCATGCACAGTTGGCAAAGCAGGAAAATCTCCTCCTACACCTCTTTGTCTATAATCTATGTTCAAGGTTACAAAGTCTCTTTTTGGCAATTCATGAATATGCGTCGCTTCTTCAAGGTCTTCTTGACTGTAAGGCCAAACACTAAAATTAACAAAATTGCCAGTAGTATCTGTTATTTTTATTCCGTTTCCTTCCTCATTAACTATTTTTACCCACCGCACATCGGTCCGATTAGCATTTTCTTGAGGATATACATAGTTATGAATAAAATCCTCCACTTTAAGAGTATGAATAGCAACTAATCCGCCAGTTTTTCTATCTTCATAGGTTTCGTGGGGACCACGACCGTACCATTCGATTTGATTAAAATTAGAGGGGATTTTTGTTTGCATTCCCATTCTAATTAATTCTTTTTTAGGTATTAAAATCATGCTAATTTCTACTATGCCATTAGGTTGTACCAAATACTTGATCGTTAGAAAATCTTTAACTTTTCTTATTTTTACTTCAACTTTAACCTCTATTCTTCTTTTGTTTAAATGCTGATAACATATATCTTTTACTTTCATTTTCTTTGTAGCATTCTTCCAAGGACTCTCTCGAATGAATTTGGCCAAGAATGGATAAGTATAGGATAAAGTCCGTTTAAGATCATCATTGTCTATTGGAGCTCTCCAGAAATTTGGCGAAAGAGGTTCCAATAGGATTTCTTTTCCATCTATTTTATAGGAATCAATTAAACCAGTCTTTTTACTAATTTCTAATAAAAAATTGGCAGCGGATATTTTTAAATGAGAAACGCTATCTTTTATTAGCAATTTATCCGGGTTATTTATTTGATTATTTTTTGATAGTTGTTCTGCTTCATAAGGTACAATAAACTGATCCCATCCCACTTCATACCCTTTTTTAGCCCACAGACAATCTTCTTTTAATAAATACCTTGTAGTTAAAATATATTCTGAACCTTTCTTTACAGCTATTTTTTTCATGTCTAGGTTTATAATTTTGCTATCTAATGGTTCTATTTTATTTAACTCATTTTCACCATGTTGGATCACATTCCCGTTCTCTGTGACTTGCCATTCCATAATGAGATAGTCCAATGTTCTAAATCTGTTTTTATTATAAATTTTAATTTTTCCTTTCTTTAAATCTTCTGGAAACGCTGTTACATCTTGATAAACCTTTTTGACCTCAAATAACGATGGATTGGGTGATCTATCAGGTCTTACAATACCATTAATACAGAAATTTTTTGAATTAGGCGAATCTCCAAAATCGCCTCCATAAGCCCAATAATTTTGTCCATCCTCACTTTTTTTCAATAAGCCTTGATCAACAAAATCCCAAATGAAGCCGCCCACACAATTTTCATATTTTTCAAATAAGTCCATGTATTCTTTAAAATTCCCCAAACTATTTCCCATTGCGTGAGCGTATTCACATAAAATAAAAGGCTTATCTTTATATTGCTCTGGTGATATTGAACCATTGGGAAAACGATATTTTATTTTTTGCAATTTTCCTATTTGTTCACCTTTACTTGGACTAAAATACATTGCACTAAAAACATCAGATACTAATAATTCATGGTCATTCTCATAATGAAATGGGCGTGTATCGTCAATTTTTTTCGCTGCGTGTTTCATTTTAAAGAATGGAGAACCAAAACAGGCTTCATTGCCAAGAGACCACATAAAAACACAAGGATGATTTTTATCTCTTTCAACCATTCGTTCCATTCGATCAACAGCTGATTTAGACCATTTATCAGCTAGTTTTTTACGCAAATAGAAATTACCCATAAAGCCATGAGTTTCAACGTTAGCTTCGTCCATAACATACAAACCATATTTATCACATAAATTATAAAAACGGGGATCTGTAGGATAATGACTAGTTCGTACGGCATTAATATTATTACGTTTCATGATTTGAATATCTTCCACCATACGCTCATAAGGTATTGCATAACCATGAACGGGATCAAAATCATGATGATTAACACCTTTAAATTGAATAGATTGCCCATTAATGTAAATTTGTTTATTCCTAATTTCAACTTGTTTAAACCCATATTTGGTATATAAATACTCCACTACAGATCCTGCATTATCCTTTAGGACTAAAATAACAGTATACAAATTAGGTGTTTCAGCTGACCATTTTTTGGGTTCTTGTATATTTACACGCGTTTCATCTAAACGCGTTTCACTTGGATTTATAGTATAGTTTTTAGAGAAAATAGGATTTTTGGATACTCGCTTTTTTTCATCGCTATATAGATATAGCTCTAAAGCATAATCTTTTGCTATATTTAAACCAAAATTTCTTATTTGTGTCCTTACTGTTAATTCTGCATCTTTGTAATTTTTATTAAACTTGCATTTTAAGAAATAATCCCAAATATGAATTTGGGGCACAGAGTAAATGAAAACATCTCTGAATATCCCAGCAAGAAACCACATGTCTTGGTCCTCAAGATATGATCCATCTGACCACTTGTATACTTCAACCGATAAAGTATTATTTCCTTTTCTTAGGTATTCTGTTATGTTAAACTCAGCTGGTGTCATTGATCCTTGACTATATCCTATTTTTTTGCCATTAATCCAAACATAAAATCCAGATTTCACCCCAGCAAAATGTAAGAATACTGTTCGCTTTCGCCACTTATCGGGTATTGTAAACAATCGTTTGTAAGACCCAACAGGATTGTCTTTTTTATCTATGTTGGGTGCTCTTCTTTTTCTTAAAGCGGGGGGATAAAAATGTGCTAAATAATAAGGTATGCCATAACCTTGTAATTCAAATGTTCCAGGAACATGAACTGTATCCCAGTCACCTATGAGATAATCATCTTTGAAAAAATCCACAGGTCTATCCATAGGATTTGGTGACCAGTTGAATTTCCATTTACCGTTTAAGGAAAGGACATAGGGCGATTCTTTTTGATGCAAGACAGAAACTAGATCATCATAAGGTATGGCAAAGATATGCCCTTTTTCTTTATTAATTCCGATGACGTTAATATTTTCCCAATCGGGCTTCATTACTCAAAACTAATATGAGATTATTATAAACTCTTACGCTCAGAATAGTTTTAAGATTTACTTTATCTGAAATATAGAATTACCTCAATTGATGCGCATGTTCAACACAATCTCCAATAAATCAGTTTTAAAGAAAAAATGAGGAAATTATTCATTACATGAATTGAAGAGATCCCTCGTGTATCTCGTTTTTTTCCGATTTTGTTAAATTGAATGTTAAAGATTCTGCATTCTTTTCCACATGAGAGTGGTTGGACGCACCTGGAATAGCAACTACGATACCATCGTGGTAGCTCGTCAACCAATTTAAAGAGACTGCAGCTATACTTACATTATATTTATCTGCAATTTGTTCAAGAGTACTGATAAGTTTTTTACTTCTCTGTATCTTTTTCTTGGTAACAACAAATGTTTTCCTTATCCATTTTAAAGCATCAAAGGAAGATGGATCTTTGTGATATTTACCTGTTAGTATACCTTGTTCTAATGGTGAATAGGCAATTATTTTTATCCCTAATTCTCTTGCGATCTCCATGACCCCATTTTTTTCTATTCTTCTATCTAACAGAGAGTACTTCATCTGATTGGTAACTAAGGGGAGGTCAAAGTTTTGTAATGCGTCATAAGCTTTTCGCATTTTTTTTGCTCCAAAATTACTTACACCAACAGAGCGTATTTTACCTCCTTCTACTAATTTTGCCATTGCTTCTATTTGATTTTTAATTGGCGAAAGGGATAGCGGATTATGAATCTGGTGAATATCTATTGAATATCCATCTAAAGCGGTTAATCTATCATCTATTGTTTTTAGAATGTTTCTTGCTAATCTAAATACTGGGTTCCACTTATCTGCTATTACGACATCGTTATCAGAAACATTTGTTGCTTTCAATGCTTTTGCTAAATTTTCTTCAGACTTACCTCCTCCATATGCTTCTGCTGTGTCAAACCAATTTATTCCTGATTTAATCGCCGTACGAACAATTTCTTGCATAGTATTTATAGGAAGACTTGGCCAATAAAAACCCGCAAGTCCTCCACTACCACCAGAGAATTGCCATACCCCCAACCCAATGGGAGTGAGAGAAATATTTACATCAGTTAATTCTACATGTTTTAACGTATTTGACATGATATCATCACCTAACATTAAATATAATCTTAATATCAGTTATGTTTAATCAATATAAGACAAGTCAATATTAACTTTCAGTTTTTCCAAATTAAAGTAAGTAATGTATTTTAGTCGATGGTATTTTAACTCATTCTTAAAAAGGCTGTTATAAAAAGCAAGTTGCACTTAAAAAAGATATATAAAAGGGGGTTAAAATCACATTAGATTATTTTTCAAGGTTTATTTATTTTGATTTGTTCTAAGGCTTGTTTTATGGTTTTTAATTGAGATTCATATAGCTCTTTTTTCAATGTGGCTTTTAATTTGTTTAATGTATGTTTGCTTTCGATAAAATATTGTTCAGCTTTTTTCAAATTTCCTGTATCTTGAAATTTCTTAGCTATGACTTGACAATTAGTAAAATGTGTTTTTTTCGCTTCTATGCTTCCAATATGTTTGTCTTTTATTGTCAAACGTTTAAAGTTTTCAACGTAATCTAGATTCTCTTCTAAGAGTTTGGTATTCGTCAATAAATCTGTATGGCCAGTAATTATATATTTGGTATCGAAATTGAAATAGCTCTTGAGTGTTTCAGCATATTCATTTAGTCTCAGAGAATTGATGTAAGGCAAAGGACATTCAATATTATCTCCAACAAATAAAGTTTTATCCAATCGGTCATATACCGAAGCAGAATCCTCAGTATGCCCAGGAGTAAAATGGATTTCTATCTCCTCTTCCCTAAACACCAATGAATCAGAAAATAATAAAGTGGGGTAAACAAGGTAAACATTACCTTGCTGATGTTGAGCGTATTTTTCTAAAAACGCCTTTCCTTCAGTATTTAATCGGTCTATACTGCGTTTATGAGCGATTATCAACTGTTTTTTAAAAGACGGATGACAATTGCCCCAAATATGATCATAATCCGCATGTGAATTGAAAATCAGTATATTCTTGTTATTTATTTCATGTCCCAAGTATTCTAATAGTGCATTGATCGGATCAGGTCCTAGAAAAGTATCACAAAAAAAGATATTCTGAACACCTTTTATCACATAAAGAGTTGTAAAATAAGGATCTTCAAAAGTTACAAGCAGCCCCCTTGTTCCTACCTCTTTAACTTTCATTCATATCATTCTAAGCAAGTATATTAAAGACATAAACCTTCCGAATCAAAGGAAAAATTTCATCTTGTGTTTGATATGAAACCTATTTAATGAGCAATAAACTCTTATAGAACATAGATAAGACAGATATAAAGATGATTTGGAAAGAATGCAAAAATATAGATTCGTTTAAAGAATTTTATAAAAAAAGTACTCATATATCTTTTTCAGATTTTACAGCTAAATTCTCCAAAATATCAAATGCCCATATTTTAACATGTTTTGATAACAATAAGAAGGTGCTATGTACTACTGTTTTTTCACATTTTTCCAAATCAATTTTGGAGCATCATTGGAGTATTTTTGCTGTAATTGATGCCCTATCTATAGGGATTATTTTTAAAAGTTTGAAACAATGGTGCAAAAAACACAAAATTCGAGCGATCATTTACTCTCCCTTCAAAGATATTAACTTTATTAATATTAACTTAGATCTTTTAAAAAATCAATTATTAACTTTCAAAAGAATTGCTATGAACTTATCTTTTGAAGATTATATGGAAATAATCTTACAAAAAAATATCCAATTATCTCCTTGTTCTATTGATTTTTTGGAATTTAATCAAGAAATCGCTCTTAAAAAATTACCTGGAAAAAAATTTTATGTTAAATCTATTCCTTCACTTTCGAAAGAAAAATTTGTTAATCTCCAACACAAAACTTATTCTGCTGTTAAATTCGATGATAATGTAAAGATACTTTCGAATTTATTTTTTGAATATAATCAAACAATGATAAACAATTTATTCTCAGACTTTTATGATCCAATAGACCTTACCATCTCTTTTGCTATCGTAAATAGCGCTAAAAAACTTGTTGCTTATGTTCTCTGCCTGCAAATAAGACAAGATAAAGGGTTTATTATTGATTTAAATGTTAATCCTGATTATCAAGGCTTTGGTATTGGTTCACTATTATTAAAAAATGTTATCGTCAAATATTTTGAGGAAAGAAATTGTCGCTCTATTTCATTGGCTGTTACACTTGCGAACAAAAAGGCTATAAATTTATATAAAAATTATGGATTCCAAAAAATTGACCAAGGAGAGGAAGGGTTACTATTAATTTGATTTTTAATCTATATTTCCTAAAAAAAGATATAAAGTCCTTTTACTATTCATTTTTAAGGTAAACACATTAACAGTCAAAGGTGATTAGGTTCATGCTACAATTACGCCCTTTAACTCTCGACGATATTGATTTTGCTTTTCAATTGATTTCAAGAGAGAATTGGACTACTACCAAATCTCAACTTGAAGATTTAATCATTTATAAAGGGAATAATAGCTACATTTTAGAAAAAGATACAAAGAGCATAGGGATGATCTTCTGCATTAGCTACCCCGATTTTTCTTTTATTGGCAATTTCATTGTACTTTTAGAATATAGGGGGAGAGGGTTTGGAACATTCCTATTTAAAGAACTGTTAAAAAGACTTGATGCACAAAATGTAAAAACAATAATGCTTGATGGCGTCCCAAAAGCTTTCAATTTCTATAGAAGATACGGATTTAATGCTATTTGTAAGTCTTTGCGTTTACAAGGAAAAATCGACATACCCATTGACGACAGTAACATACGGCTAATGAAACTAAAAGATCTAGAAGATGTAAATAAGCTAGATAGAATTCATTTTGGGACAGATAGATTGTTTTTACTAAAGCAACAATTAATGAAGCATCCCAATTATGCTAAAGTAATGAAAACAAAAGACGGTAAATTACAAGGATATATTATGGCTATTCCAAGGGGTGATCATATTTTTGTTGGCCCTTATATAATAAATCCAAGAGAAACAACACCAGAAAAATTGCTATTCTCTCTCCCTAAAGATATAAATTCAGCAAAAATTGGAGTCTTAGAAAATAATCCTTTTGCCAATAAGCTTTGTTACCAATTCGGATTCAAAATTACTCACTTTTCTACGAGAATGCAACGGGGAAGGCACATCATTCAAGGGGAAGGAATGCTTGGTATTGCAGGACCAGATAGAGGATGAGATTCAGACACATACAAATGTGTTTTATACTATTTTGATAGTATTACTCTGAATTTTTTCCCTTATTTTAGTTCGTTGCATCAATAATAACCATTGTTTCAGTTGAATCTTTATAAACAAGCTATCAAAGTTCACCAATTAGAGCATAGTAGGATGATAAAAATGAAAGATAAAACATGGCTAATTGTAAAAGAAGAGCCTATGGCAGGATATACTCTAACAAATATTTTTAGGATCTTATGGGATAATAAGTTTAAAGTCTACCCTAAATACTGGTTGAGATTTTTGTATGCATTTTTATTGAGTATTATAACTTGGCCACTTAGATTGGTCGAATACTTGAGATTCCATAGAAAAATAAAGAAGACAGAAATTGAACAAGATCCCGTTTTTGTTATTGGTCACTATAGAACAGGTACTACATATCTCATGACACTTTTAGCTCATGATAAGTCTAAAGGATATGTTTCTAATATTGAAGGATATTGTCCTAATTTCTTTTTGGCATTTCCTAAATTTACAAAATGGTTAATTGACGCTTCATTACCAGAACAGAGACCAATGGATAATGTGATAATGGGTGCAGAGGAGCCAACAGAAGAAGAGTATTCAATAGGCGCTTTTACGAAATATGGATATTACACTGGTTTCATCTTTCCAAGAAATTTTGATCTTTATACAAAATATTTAACTTTCGAGGGAATGCCTAAGGATTTGAAAAAATGGAAAAAAGCTTATTATTATTTCGTCCAGAAAATGACCTTGAAATATGAAGGAAAGCAAATGATCTTTAAAAACCCTACAAACAGTTATCGAATAAGACATATACTCGATATGTTTCCGGAGGCTAAATTCATACATACCTACAGGAATCCCTATAAAGTTTTCAAATCTACAGTTAAATTCTTTGATGAAGTGTTTGCTATCTATACTTTACAACCTTGGGATAAAGATAAGATGGAATTAGATATTTTGCGTAATTATAGGCTGCTTTATGAGCACCTAGAACGAGATTTATCTCTCATACCTGAAAACAGGATTGTCCATGTTAAGTATGAAGATTTTGTTGAACAACCAATGGAAACAATTGAAAAAATATACAAGACACTAAATTTAGATAATTTTGAAGAATATAAAACAGATTTCCAGAAATATGTTGATTCACAAAAGGGGTATAAACCAAATAAGCATCATATATCGGATGAGGTTATTCTAAAGGTAAATCAATTTTGGACAGATATGCGACAAAAATATGGATATGAAAAGCTAGTACCAGAAGACAATAAAACAAAATTAGAAGAGATTTTTGAAACGCAATTACCAAAAAAAAGGGAGATTTCAATAGGTGCAGGTTAATTTGGTTAATTGCTTTGAATTTTTCTTCCTTTTTCATATTTTATATTGCATATAATATGTAGCAATCTAGGATCTACATACATACACATCCTTTTTTTCTCATTTATCCTTATAAAAATGTATAAACAATCTGTATAAACAATCTAACTTATATTTCGGTTGAATTTTTTATCGCTCGTTACAAAAAAAACTTTATTAATGAAAAGTAGAAAAAGTAAAATATGCCAAGTGTTAGAAGTTCTTCACCCATATTAGCTTTAGTGTTCATTATTTTTGGTCACTTTTTGAATCATTTCTATGCTTACGTCTTTGGAGCTGCAATGTTCGTTATCCGGGCTGATATAGCTATGAGTAATCAACAAATTGGTTTATTAGCTACAATACAGATGAGCACATTTGCTTTGTTCACTTTTGCTGTTGGTATAATTGGGGATAAATGGGTACCGAGTAAGAAGCTGTTTGTTCCGCTAGGTGTGTTTTTAATGGCATTACATCTTGTAGTTGCCGCTAATGCTCAAAGTTTTGTATCTCTCGTTCTTGTGGCGGTTATTGTAGGGTTTGGATCTGCATTTTATCATCCTGTTGCCTATTCAATGATAGCCGAGCTATATGAGGACAAGAAGGGGATTTCAATGGCATTAAATGCGGCATTAGGAATGATTGGAACAGCATTAACACCTGGATTAGTTGGGACATTTAATAGGTTAATTGGCTGGCGGAAATTCTTCCTGTTTTTTGGATTGGGAGCTGTCGGAATCTCGCTTATTTTATTTTATTGTTTCAATAGATTTTTCAATTACAAAATTACAAAGAAAGAACATGAATTGGTTGAACAAAGAGAGGATATGACAAATGGTCAAAGGGTCAGTCATTGGTTTAGAACAGAACTAATTATGATTTTAACTTTACTGGTTGTTATTTGTTTGCTATACAGTTCTTTTCGCTCTGGTTTATACAAAATTATTACGCAATTTCTTTCAATCATTTTTGTTGATTACTTGAATTATAATATTTTCCAAGCAGGATGGATTTCTTCAATTATGTTAATAATAGGAGGTTTAACAGCTATTGGTGGGGGGTTCCTCAGTGATAAATATCCAACGAGTTTGACGATGGTAATTTCATTATTGGGTAGTGCAGTATCTATTTTATTTATTTGGCTTTTAGGGGGTATACTCCCCGGTTTCTGGATAATTGGCCTTTTCTTTTTGTTTGTAGCTTTTTTACATTTTTCTTCAGCAGCGTCAACAAAGTATGTAGCAGAAAGTGTTCCTAAACATTCAAGGTCTACAGCACTAGGGTTCTTATTTGCAATCCCCAGTAGTATAGCGGGTGTCTTCCCTTGGCTTTTCGGGTTGATTTTAGACAAGACCACGTTTGAAGTTTCTTTTCTATATTTATTCTCTATTGCTGCAATAGCAACCCTTTTAGCATTTGTTTTATTAGTTAAGGACATAAAAAGAGGTAAATTTGGTTTTGTAAATGAGGAAGAGAAAAAATTACAATTAAAGTATATTTGATCTACTTCATTTCTTTAAACACTAAATTTTAAAATAGGTTTTATTTTGATGAGTTATGTCAAAAACTTCTAAAAGCCTAATCTGGGAACAAGTAGAAAAAAAGAAAATATTCGAGAACCCATTTATTACGATTAGAAATGATATAGCCAAACGTCCCGATAATAAGAAAGTTGAATATGCTGTAGTTGAACATAAAGATTTTATCTGCTCACTTTGTATAAACACTAAAAATGAAATTGTCCTAGTAAAGCAATTTCGCTATCCTTGGGATACCATAAGTTTGGAGAATCCTTCAGGTTTAATTAACAAAAATGAAACAGCAATTGAAGCTGCTAAAAGAGAGATCTTAGAAGAAACGGGATATATTACCGAACATATTATTCAGTTAGGAAAAAAATATCACCCAGTAGGTTTTGGTAGTGGTTGGGGGTATCTTTTTCTCAGTCGAGTTAAGGATCATACACATCAAATCCTTGATGATAATGAATTTATCGTCATAAAAACAATGACCATTACTGATTTTAATGGACTAATAGAAACTGGAGAAATCATCCATGGAGCAACAATCTTTTGCTGGTTAGCTGCGAAAGCCAAAGGTTATGTATGAACTAAGTTGAAATTTTTCTCTCTCTTCTTTCTTTATAAATTTGTGTCATACTCTATTTTCATTATTAAGGTAAGTTTTTAATGTAAGTGTGTGTTTATTTTATACAATGCAAGAAAACGATGAAGCTGTTCTTGAGAGACAAACTTTGATTGGCAAATTCCTCGATAGATTAAACTATCGACCTCTCCGTTCTCTTTACACAAAAATGAACAACTTACTGCAGATAATAGATCGTTTTCTTAGTACTGAAGAGGGAAACCTTTCTTCTCTTCGTTCTGCTCTTCTTTCACATCTCTCTTTACTATCTAGAACTTTTTACCAGACAACAATCGTTGGTCATTTACGTGATGGAGAATCGGATTCAGTTAATGATTTCAAGAATGAGGTAGAGAGAGCTTTTGTGAAAGGGGTCCAAGAAAGACAAATCATTGTTGAAAGAATTGAACAAATAATTAACAGATCAGATGATTTCACAAAACTAAAGGAGCAATTGAATAATAAATGGCAAGAAATATATTACAAAATCTCTCCTGAGACTTCTTCAGAAAAAAATATTCGCCAAGATTTAGAATTAGTACTTGAAAAAAATGAAGAATATATAATGAAATTTCAACCACAAAATCTTGATGATGAATTTATTAACACTCAAAGCAAATTAATGAAAAAAACAACAGAACTCTCGTTTTCAGCAGCAGATTTGGGAGATAAAATTCAAATGATTTTACACGAATTATTAGAATTAAGTATCAATCCTCTTGTTTCGGTTTTTGAAGATGAAGTTATAAGTGCAGCAAAGATCATTAGCCAATTAAGGTATGAGAGAAAATCAGAAGATAAAGGATTAGCTGATGATGAAATGGCGAAATTGTGCGATGTATTGTCTTGGGGACTTGATGATTTAACCAGTTTTGATGATCTGATAAATATTGGAAAACAGTTAAGAAACGAATATGCAGCTCTCTTGTCCGATTTCCTCGTTTACCTTGTAGATATAGATTTGGGAATACAAGAAATAGAATCAATGAGTTTAGAGAAACTTCAACAAAGTTCCTAAACCCTACGAATTTATAAAACCCACTAAATGCTTCAAATTTTCTTTAACTATATTGTAATTGGGATCAATAGCTAAAGCTTTTTTATAACATTTTATGGCTTTTGTTTTGTTTCCTTTGTTAGCAAAAATGGCACCCAAGTTTGCCCAAGCAGTTTTTAGCACCGAATTAAGTGATAAAGCAGTAATATAGTTATCAATTGCTTTTTCATCTTGATTCAACTTGACGTTTAAATTACCTATTTTCAACCAGATTATTGGATTTTTACCATCTTTTACTGAAGCTTTTTCATATCGCGTCATGGCTTCCGAGTAGTAACCATATGACTCATATACTTTTCCCAAAGTCAATAAAGTAAGAACTGTTGGTTTAATTTTTTCAGACTTTTTCAGATAAATAATAGCGTCTTCAATTCTACCCAGTTCAGCTAAAATTGTTCCCAAGTTGTAAAGCAATATATAATTATCGGTTTCGATTTTAGTAGCCTTTTCAAGTAGTTTTAATGCTTCAACATTTTTTCCTTCTAAACTTAAAATCCTACTTAAATTGTTCAGGGCGCCTATATTTGAGGGATTTTTGAGTAATATCCTTCTATAACACAACTCGCTATCTCTGTATTTTTTTAGATTAAAATGGCAATTCCCAGTATTTAATAATGCATCAATGTTGTATTCATTATTTGTTAATACAATTTTATAAACATTTAATGCCTTGTGATAGTCTTTCTTTTGCATATGTTTATATGCCTTGAAAAGCAAGTCATCGATATCAATATTATTATGCTCCTCTTGATTGTTAGTTTGTTCTTTCTTAATAGTTGGTTTTTCCTTAAAAACTGTCACTATTGAATTTGATTCGTTCTTTTGAGAAACAGCCATATGTCCTCTCATACTATTATGTGACAAATTGTTCATACTGGTATCCCTAAAAATAGTTATTCAAAACCTACTTGAATGCTGATAATACGTAGATATTTTCCTTGTTAAAACAAATTTCTACATAAACGAAATAGTCAAAACAAAGGAGTTTTATACTAACAAGAATGTTTCTACACATGAGTTATGATTTATTTTTATCAAGAGATTATTTTGTTTTTGCTTGTGCCCATTTCGTGATAGGTGAAAATTTCTTTGAACCTCTTCATGGTCATAACTATAAGATTAAAGTCAATGTTTTTGGTGAACAAGGAACTGATAATATGGTGTTAGATTTTCATGATATCAAGGAAGTTGTAAAGCCAATAGTTGATGAACTTGATCACCATGTTCTTTTACCTGCTAGTAACAAACATATAAAAATTATCGAAAAAGGAGAACAAATAATCTTCAAAGTTCCGAGATTAAATAAAGAGTATGAATTTCCTAAAGAAGATGTAATTATTTTGCCTATTGAAAACACAACCGTTGAAGAGATGAGCCATTATTTTATTAAGATGTTACAGGGAAATAATGCAATCTATCGCAAAAATATTGATAAGATAACAATTACCGTAACAGAGTATGAAGGACAAGGAGTCACTTGTGAACTCATTCCAAGTGATTAATTGGTATATTTAGTTGATTTGTCCAATTAATAACTGATTTTGCGATATCGAACTTTTTGAGTTTCATATCATATTTCTTCTTTGTTAATCTATTTTTAGAATATTTTCCAATTGTTTTCCCAAAAGTAAAACCGTATAACCAGATTTCTGAACAATTCATATTACAGCTGAAGCAGACTGCCCTATCCCCATCTGTAAATCCAAAAAAATTATATGAATGGTCCAATGGTTTTGTTTGGGTTGTTAAAATATATTTTGTTCCATAAATATGGGGTAAAAAACGCTCTAGACGAGATTTATTATCCCCATGTACATGTACTAATAAATATGCGCCTTCTTTCATAGCTGTAATCTGATCTTCTACAGTTCCATCAAGATCCGTGATAATAATATCAGGGAGGATGTTTTTTTCCAATAAAAATGTAGTAGCTCCATCTACAGCTATAATAATTTGTTTGTCAGACTTTTTAAAATGAAGAATATTTTCAGATAAAGAGGGTCCTGGGGCAAAAATATGAGATGAACGACCTTTTAATATGTGATGAAGCTCGTTTACAGTTATTTTACTTGGATAAACATTAACTATTGATTTTAACGCACCATAATCTTTTTTGGAGTCAATTTGTAAATAAGTGCATATTGTAGGATACCAATAATCTAACCATGATTCTAATGAAAAAGGAGTTTTTTCTAATGGGTGAAATATGCTTGCAGAAGTGTCAAAAATCATTAATTATTATAAATATAAAATCTTTATAATTTTGTTGTTGTCACTTTAATCCACTTTATACATTATACAAACTAACTAGTGATGTCTCGTATGTTTTTTAGACATCCTTAATTGCTTGCATAGTTCAACCATTTTGTTATAAAAATATATTAATAAGTATTTACAAATACTGTTTTTTATGCAAGTCCTTTGTATCAAGATCAAAAGGTTCTCCCTTATAACAATATTACTTACAGTCTTCATATTATTCTCTTTTTCATTTATGATTAATCTTCCTCAGGCTACAGAAGAAGAACTTAATAATACTTTCTCAGCTAGAATATACAAAAAACCCTACTTTAATTATATCCCAGATAGAGATCGAACAATCTATATTGGAAACGGTTTTAGATATGAAACTGCACCCGTGGTTGTGGATTTTGACAATGATAATTCATTTGAATATGTAGCATTATCAACTTACAGAAATGAAACAGTAGGTCACCAAATAACATTATTAAGGGACAATGTTATATTACAAGGATGGCCAATAAACGTACCGTTTTCCGTTGATGAAATTGTAGGAAAAATGGATCATGCAGTTCATGGTCAAGCATTGATTATAAGAACATACAACCTTTCGGAGAACACAACCTACTTCCGTGCATTAGCAAAGAATGGGACTTTTATTAAAAATCATCTAATTTCAATTGAAGGGGCTTTCTTATCTGAAACAATTTTTACAGATATTAATAACGATTCTCATAAAGAGTTTGTCATAGCTGGAAATATACGTAATACAAATTCAAGTCATGTATATATTATCGATACTGATGGCTCAATAATTCACAACTGGCCACAAATAATTGTAAATGACAGTTTATCTACTGCTCCCGTTTTAGATGATATAACTAATGATGGAGAATTGGAAATTATCCTCAACTCCGAACAAGGTAAAATTTATGCTTGGCATTTGAATGGTTCCTTACTTGAAGGTTACCCTCTTAAAATTGACATGGAAAAAACTTCCGCACCAGATGGTTTTAGGGCGGTGCCTACTATTGTTGATGCGGATAATGATGGAATTAAAGAGTTGTTTACTGCATCCGTTTTTGGTACCTTGTATGGAATTAAATTAGATCCATCCATTTCCAAGACATGGAGCTACCCTCTAAATATGTCAGTATATGGGATATCACAAGGAACAGCTTATGATCTAAATCGTGACGGTATTCATGAAATAATACAACCAGGAACAGGAGGAATTGCTGTTTTTAATTTTGATTCAACCAAAGGGTTCAAAGTAAAGTTTTCATTAAGGCATACAGTAGAAAGTGTTTCCGTGGGTCCAGCCATTGCTGATATAGATAGAGACAACTCTGTCGATTTAATTTTTACTTATCCAACCCAACTTAGGGTGCTAGATAATAATGGTACCGAAATGAGAGAGGAAAGAAGAGAGATTTCAGCTACATATCAAAGACAGATTCAACCATTAATATTTGATATAGATAACGACGGACAGATAGAGATTCTACATATTAGTTCTGATGGAGTGATATCCATCCTTGAAACGGAAGATTTTGGCTTTTTACCGTGGATTTATAAGACGGGATCAGTTTTTCATAGACCAGATCTTGATTCAGATGGAGATGGATTATTTGATTATGAAGAAATCAAATTGGGTACAGATCCCAACAATCCAGATACAGATGGTGATGGGATAAGCGATGGGTTAGAGGTCAATCAATATTTTTTGAATCCATTAAAAAAGGATGCAGATACGGATACTGACAGCGATGAATTAACCAATATCAAAGAGGTGGACATTTATAAAACAAATCCATTAAACCCTGACTCCGACTTCGATGGAATAACAGACGGCGATGAGGCGCTAATTTATCAAACAGATCCTAATAATCCAGATACAGATGGAGATGGGATACCTGATGGCTATGAGATATTCTACAATGATGTCCTAGATCCAAATGATCCAACTGATGCAAGAGAGGATCCCGATGGTGATGGTCTAACAAACTTAGAGGAGTACATCTGGGATACAGATCCCAACAATCCAGATACAGATGGAGATGGTATGCCTGACGGATGGGAAGCAAAACATAATCTTGATCCTACTAACCCTGCTGATGCAAATGAGGATCCCGATGGTGACGGTTTAACTAATTTGGAGGAGCATATGTATGGTACAGACCCTAATAATCCAGATACTGATGGCGATGGTTACACCGACTACGAAGAAATAAAAGCAGGTTCCGACCCAAATGACCCCAATTCCATACCAGATGATACTAAATTATTGACATGGTCAAGAGGATTTATGGTTTTATCACTCATTCCTGTATTCATAGTTTTTCTTAATAAGAAAAAGACAAAGTATAAATCACGTATAGAGTGATATGTTAATTGAGCATGAAGAAATTAAATACAAAAGGGGTAATGAAGGCAGAAATAAAAAGATAAAGTGCTAGCTTGAATAAAGGATGCGCTTCCTTCAGTCTCTCCCATTGACTTCCTTGTCTACTCATTATGAATATAGGATTTTCTTCCACTATAGTGAAACCAAAAAAGAGGAGTATAAACACAGATAAAAAAATCAGAAAGACTGCGTAACTACTTCGTTTAATTTCATTCTCTACATAGGTATACATGGCAAGTAAATATATAATGCCCATAATGATTGGATAATATATGATGGAACTACAAGGGATCAAGAAGAGTTTATGAACAATCTCTTTTACTAAACTGACTTCAAACTGATATGCACACCGTCTACAAGCATATATTCTACCATAAAGGTCTTTCCGACGAAATACACGCTTTGAATCGCAATATGGACATCTCATTGAAATCAAGAGTATATTAGCAGAAGTAATTATAAAGTCTATTAAACACCTAAAAAGTTATATGCAAAGCCAACATTTCAACAACTATAAAAAGTTGTACTATTCTTTTTTGGTATGAAGCATTATAAAATATGTGTACATGTCCCTGAAAGGATTCTTGAGCAGCTCATGGATAGAATAAATCAGACTATGAAACCACTCTATGATAATTATGATTATGTTTTTAATTATTATAAAGTTAAAGGTACATGGAGACCGCTTGAAGGAGCTAATCCTTACGATGGACAGATAGATGAAATAAGTAAAAATTCCGAAATAAAATTAGAAGTTACTGTAAGAGAATCAGATTTATCAAAGGTTTTAAGTAAAATTAAAGAGCTTCATCCGTATGAAACCCCTGTAATTGAAGTGTATTTAGTTCAACTATATACAGATATAATAAAAGAAGATTAAAAATAGTGTATTTTATATTGAGCTTGCACAAATATTATTGTAGGCTGTTACCCAGTTTCTATTACAGAGATAATTTTTTTGTCAAAGTCTAAAATTAATATACTAGTGATGCTTATGTTCTAATCATGAATTGGAGTTTAATATTAATTGGTACAGTAGCTTCTTTATTAGCTGGATTAACCACTTCCCTAGGTGCACTTCCAGTATTTTGGAGAAAAGAAATTAGTGATAAAACATTGGACATTCTATTAGGATTCGCAGCTGGTGTTATGCTTGCTGCATCAAATTTTAGTTTAATAGTTCCAGCTCTCGAATTAGAGAAAGGAGGCGGAATAGAAATTGTCACCCTAGGTTTCTTAGTTGGAGCTCTTTTTATTCATTTAATGGATAGATGGGCACCACATAAACATTTCCTGAGTGGGAAAACTGAGGGTATGGTTTCAAAAAAATTAGCAGCAACATGGTTATTTGTAATAGCGATTGCCATACATAATTTTCCTGAAGGGTTGGCAGTTGGAGTCAGTTTTGGCAGTGGTGAAATGACGACTGGTTTAATTGTTGCTATTGCAATTGGTTTACAAAATATTCCTGAAGGAACAGCTGTAGCAATGCCACTCGTAAGAGAAAATTATTCTAGGCGTAAAGCTTTTGGGATAGCAACTCTAACGGGTATAGTTGAGCCAATTGGTGCATTAATTGGGGTAACAGCGGTAACACTCGCTAGTTCAATACTAGGATTTGGGATGTCTTTTGCTGCAGGTGCAATGGTTTTTGTTGTAGTAGATGAAATAATACCAGAACTATATGGAAAAAAGCATGCAAGACAAGCAACTTTTGGGATAATAATTGGTTTTGCAATTATGATGTTCCTCGATAACTTCATTGAACCGTTTCTAGAAAAATTTTTTTAAAAAATCCAATTAATAAAAATTCAAAATGGAGATAAAATCGCTTTTCTTTTTTTGAATGACTATTTTTTTATGTCCCTTTCTTGATTATCTCACAAAAACCAACATCCAATGTAAAAAGACAAATGGTTCAAGAGGGAAACTACAATTTAAAACACTTATCCAACTTAACCAACTTAAGAGTAACGTCCCATAAATCTTTTTGAAGGGAGGGATTATAAGCATTTTTTGAAGCGCAAGTGATTGTATTATTTTGGAAATATCGTCCTGATATTTTATCATAACTAGGATCTTTTAATATTGATACTATTTCTTCCGCACTAGTTGAAGGTTTTCTCATAAAACAACCAAAGAAAAAATACAATAGTTTTATCCATAAAGCTCTTTTACCAAAATTTGTTTTCATAATTCCAGGAGCAACAGCATTAATTGTTATGTCTGTATTTCTTAATCGTTCAGCCAATTCGAATGTAAAGAATATATTGGCAAGTTTAGAGTTCGTATATGCTTGCCAATCAGTAAATTTTTTTTCTCCATGTAAATCGTTAATGTTTATTCTACCCTCTGCATGCTCTTCACACGTGATATTGATTATTTTTGCCTTTTTAGCTTTTTTTAATTGAGGTATCAATAACAGGGTAAGAAGGAATGGTCCTATATAGTTGGTTGTAAATATTTTTTCAAGTTTTTCTTCGGTATATTCTTTTTTAGGTATATACATACCCGCATTATTAATCAGAACATCAACTTTATTATATTTACTTTTAAATGATCTTGAAAAATTTTTAATTGAGGATAAAGAGGACAAATCAATTAACATTAGATGTACATTTTCATTGTTAGTTTTTTTAATAATGTCTTTTCTACCTTCTTCTCCACGTTTTTCATTTCTACACAGCATAATGACCCTTGCATTGTTACTAGCAAGTTTAAGACAAAGTGCCTTACCTAATCCTGAATTAGCACCAGTAACAATACATGTTTTCTTATCGAGTAGCAATTCAATTCCAACTATAATAGAAAAAATACTAATCTTAATATTTCTTTAGTTTGAGAACAAAACAATCTATTATATGGCATAGAAATAATAAAAAGAATCAGAAATCACAAATTTTGAGTTCCTCAGAATTAAAAATACAAAACAGCTATAAATACAAGTTCATAAAGAACGATTTTTTAACTTACATGACAAATATATTAGCTGACACCTAGAAAATCAAAATATGCCCTTTTAGTGTTGGTGAAATAATGTTTTGTGATACCGCATTTAATAATAATTATTGAATATGAATAAGTGATGTTATAAGAATATTGTCTCTATATTCACTTCTCCTAGCCAAAATCAAGAGAAATATAAAATTGTTGATTTTATCTCAAGAGTAATCTTGCACGTCTTTTCTGGTCACTTTTTGGATACTTTTTGTCAGTAGTTTAATGTAGTGTGACCAGTACTAAGTACATTTTGGTGAAACAAAAGGCTTAGAAAATATAGCTTTATTCAGAGAAAAGGCCATGTTAGAAGCAGAAGAAGACCAACACAACCAAATTTTAAATCAAAATACAACTAAAATAGACAAAAATAGTAGGATAGCCCCAATTTCTGTTACTACTGATTAGCATCGTCAATGATCCTTTTTTATTTAGTTTTCATCGGTACGACTTTTTCATTTCTTTATTTGTACCTTCTTAAATATTTAAGAAGATAAAAGGGTTATAAAGTCCAAGTGAAAAGGATTATAAAGTCTCACTATTATACTCTTCTGCCTTTAAGATACGTTCTTAGAACTATCTTAGTGGAAGAAACTAGTGTGAATTTAGGCGAGTACAAGTGACAGAGAATCAATTTATTAAAATAAGTATCACTGGAGTAGGTATTGGTTTACCAGGTAGAGAGCGGAATGTGTTTAGTGATGACAATTTTGATGCTATTTTTTCTGGTAAGAATTTAATTGACAAAATACCTTCAAATCTCTTGAAATCCATTGCAGATAAAAATATCTACCAGGTCAAGAAAAACAATGGAGCCAGATATAAAGATTTTTTGACTAAAGAATCTCAACTTATTAAATTAGCAGCTCAACTTGGAAAGTTTGATTTACATGAACATTATGGTATAAATAAGTCTCTTCTAGAGGTGTTAGACAATTCATTTAAAATTGCTATTGGTGCGGGATATGAAGCGTTGAGAGATGCAAAAATTCCTCTCATACCTCAACATGAAGTATCTAATAATGGAAATAAAATAATATCAGGATGGATCTTACCAAAGGATTTTCAAGACAGTACAGGAATTATTTTTGGTTCTGCATTTCCTGCATTTACTAATTTAATTCAGGAAGTCACACAGTACGTAAAAACAAAAACTCAGAATGAAATCATTAAAAAACAACAAACACTACTTAACAAAATTAAAAACATTATTCCTGATCCTCAACAAAGAAAAAAAATTGAACAAATATTTACAGAAGAACTTTCAGAATATACTAGAAGTGAGTATGAATTTAATCGTAAATTTCTGTTGAAAGTACTTTTATTAGCCAACTCTCAATTTGCTCAACTAATCCAAGCTAGAGGCCCAAATACCCATGTTAATGTTGCTTGTACATCCACTACTCAAGCTATTGCAATTGCTGAAGATTGGATAAAAATGGGGCGGTGTGAAAGAGTTATTATTATTGGTGGCGATGATCCAACTAATGAACATACTTTAGAATGGATAGGGTCGGGTTTCTTATCTTTAGGTGCAGCAACAACGGAATATGAGGTAGAAAAGGCAGCTTTACCATTTGACAAAAAAAGGGACGGATTGATCCTTGGGGCGGGTTCTATCGCGTTTGTGGTTGAAAAACAACATAATGCCATAAGAAGAGGTGTTGAACCTATAGTTTACGTACTTGGGACACGTTTACTAAATTCAGCATATCATGGTACACGAATGAAAAAAGAGCATCTTAAAAAAGAAATGGAGCATTTCATAGCGGAGATCGAAAATAGATATCAACTAGACAGATCTACAATAGCTGATTCTCTTTTATATATAGCACATGAAACATATACACCAAAGAAAGGATGTGCAACAGAGGCAGAATTAGGAACACTATCAACTACATTTAAAGAACATACAAACAAAATACTCATCTCTAATACGAAAGGTATGACAGGACATATGATGGGTGTGTGCTTAGAAGATGCAATGGCAGTGAAAGCTTTACAACTAGGAAAAATACCGCCAGTGGTGAACCTCACAGAAATAGAAGAAAAATACAAAGATTTGAATTTTTCACAAGGTGAAGAAAAACAATTACAATATGCACTAAGATTAGCTGCGGGTTTTGGTTCACAAGCTTCATTCGTTCTTTTTAAAGCGAATGAAAAGAAACAAAGAATAAATAAGGCGAAATATGCCCAGTGGTTACAAGAGTTAGGAGGAAACGAAAGCGAACTATTTATTGATGGGCGAGTGCTTAAAATAAAAACAAAACCCCATAAATGAATATTAAAAAAAAAATCATGAACTTCAAAGTTCATCTCAGTGAACATTTTTTACGCTGTTTTAATCATGCTTAGCTGTCATATATTTCTCACGTAAGATGAACTCTAAGGTCTATGAAAAAAATAAAATTACTTTAAAAAAATAGCAAGTGAAGAAGTGCTTGTTAAACACCAAATGATTTATCAGCCATCTCTTCAAGCTTTAACCTTGTTTTAGCATTAATCATTTGGCTCAACCTAATCGAAGTTAATAAATCATTCCAAAGACTTGAACTAGCTATATCGTTAGCAAAATCATCTAGTTTTTTACTAGCGCTATATGAAGAGCCTGTAAAAACATAACAAAATAGCAAAGGTTCAATGTTTTTAAAAAGCAGCAAATAATCTTGATGCTCAATTCTTTTTATCACTCCATCAGTTGAAAAAACCTCTCTTAAGATATTATTTATGGCTGATAAGAACCCTGTTATTAACAAATCATCTATCTTTTGTGAGCTTCTATTTTCAAATTGTAACGAAAATTTGGGAATGCCATTAATATCTAGAATTAATAGCATTACGGGATCATCTTTTTCAATGGTTTCTAACTCAAAAGTTGCCCTTGTGATCATGTTATACACTAAATTATCAACTTGGGATGCGTCTATTCTTTCTTTTAGACTAGTATTCTCTTTTATCAACTCCTTCCAGTTTTTCAATTGTCGCAATAATTGATCATGTTCATCTGAAATCTTTTGTGCTAAATTTTCCAATTTTTGCTCCTCAGCAATTGATTGAGCATTATATAATAAGTCTCGTGCTCGACTTACGTTGCCTTTTACTAACGATAATCTGGCTTTTAACCATAGTGTTTCAGCGAGTAAAGAACTAGATAATTGTCCTTCAGCTATTTTTTGTAATTTGTTTATTACTACACTCAATTCATTTAAGATCATTTGGTCTTCGGTTATTCTTAATTCATAAAGAAGAATTTCAGAGAGGTTCAACATCGCATGAATATTTATTTCATTATACACGCTATTCTCTTTGATTATGGTTTCCAATATTTCTTGCGCTTTACCTAATGTTTTAAGTCGTTTAGTAGCCTTTAGAATTATCGATTGAGAGAGTAAAGTATAATAAAAAATCATAGTACCTTTTTTGCTTGCACTCACTTTTTCAGACAGTTCTAGATATTTTTTGGCTTCGTCAATTTCATCTCGAATTAGATGAATACTTATTAGGTAATAAATGCTTTCTGCCATTATATATCTGAAATTAATTTGTTTAGCGTAATCTAAGCTTTTTTCGAAATAATCATAACTCAAGTTAAGACTGTTTTTGCTATAATGAACGATACCCACGTTATTGTATGTCACAGCTATTCCATATAAGTTTCCTAGTTGTTGATATATCATAAGGGCATCATTATAATGCTGGAGAGCTTTACCAAATAACCCTTGTAATCTATAAATCTCTCCTAAAGAAGATCCATATCTGGAAAGTACAAGAATGTTACCTGTTTTTTGGCCTAATTTATAGCTTAGATTTAAGGTTTTTACAGCATTTTGTAAATCGCCTTTATACATCTCTATCCTTGCTTTCATAAACAATGCATAAGAAAGCAAATTCTCATCAGTATCTTTTTCAAGTAAATTAAGACAAGAGTTAATGATAGTCGTAGCCTTTGTTAAATCTAAATAGGAATAGATTGAGCTTTTATTGAGTAATATTTTACTTTTTATTTTTGAGTAATCTGGTGCATTAATTGACAACTCTTCCATTTCTTTTTCTACATCAGCTAATAAAACTAAGCTCTCTTCTATCCGCCCTAGGTGCCACAAATTTTCAATTAGGATATTTCTCAATTGTAGTTTTTGCGAAAGATGTAAAATATCCTTTCCAAGCACTAACGCACTGTTTGCAAAGTATATGCTTTTTTCAAAAAAACCCAAGTTAACGAGGATTTTAGATTTATAATAAAAACACTCAATTCTATCTTCTTTTGTTGAATTAGAACAATTGAGCAACTCATCTAGTATAGACAAAGCTTCATTATATTTAAAATCTGCCATTAATTTTCTTATTTGCTTATTTTTCGTATTACGTATGAACAGTTTCCACCTCTTCAACGAGATAATATTATAAAATCAGTTACCCATATAAATGATTCTAAATTCTTGAATTGGTTTCACATTAATCTTCTAAGAACCCTAAAACAGCACTTTCGCCCTATGGGTCATCTACGACCCATGTCGGGTGTGGAGGAAAGATTCAACGTTCTCAAGGACAGTACGATAGTGCCCCCTGTAAAAAATGCTCTAAACGGGTGAATACCCACTATAATGCGGCCTTGTGGTTAGAAGCCCAATACCTTTGCCAGCACGCTTCCAACAAAAACCTCACCTCCCGTTCACCTTCCATCCTTCCATTACTAGGTCTCTCCCATCCTCCAACAACATAATGTTCACTTTCCCCTGTTCGCTCCCCAGGGGTCCGATTTGTGGAAAATACAACTTTTCACAAGTTCATAGGGATGCGCATGCACTTCACTCTCGTAAAAAGAATACTTTACATTTGTTTTTTTCCGATTGATTTTTACTAAATTTGAGTATAATTTGTTGAATATGTTATGTTTCAATCTTTTTGTAATTTTGCGTAATGTAACAAAGGTTCTCCTTTAAAGGTAAATTTTTCTGGAACTATGCTTATCACTCTTGAATCTTCCGGAATAAATAACTCAATTTCATTATTCATCATACCAAATATATCACTCTTTTTTGCAAATTTTCCTGATGATGTTAAAGGTGAAAAAAACCCAGTACTTGGACTATTAATCTGTTCAATTTCGTGTACAAATTGTACTGATTTGTTACTTTTTCCTTGAATACTTTCTTTGCTAATTATTTGTAACTCTTTAAGTCCAAATAAAATCGTTTCTTGTACCTCTTTCACTACATATAACGGACAATAACCTGATGGACCACCCCCCTCTATCTCAATAATAAAACCGGGGATATTTTTATTAGAGCATTCAATAAACAATTGTCCTTTCGTGCCATGTGATTGTACACAAACATCTAAAGGAAAATTGTTCACAAAAGCTTTTGAATGTGAATGATTTTTATGTAAAGCGAGACCATAAGTTGAACCATCACGACCGCAACAATGCAAATCTATAACATAATCAACATTTTTAGCTATATTCCATACTTCAAAAGCTATTCTTTCAGTAATAGTTCCGTCTTCCTTACCTGGGAAAACGCGGTTCATATCTTTCTTGTCAATAGACCCACGCTCTCTTGACATAAAAGCTAGTGGGTTTACTATTGGTATAACTTGCACAGAACCACTAATATTCATTTCTTCAAATAATCGAATAAGATTAAATGCAATATAGATAGATGTGGGTTCGTCACCATGTATTCCTGCAGTAATCAGGATTTTTGGGTTTCCTTCTCCAAAAGACCAAACTTTTGGCTTTACAGAGGTACTTTCTGTTAATATCCTTTTAAGCAGTTTAATATTCTTCACAATTATTTTAGCAATAATATCGGTTTATATGTGTTTCTAGTTAAAGACATTCATCAATGTGATGGTTTGTTTCACCTTGATACATTCAGTCCTTTGCACATGTTTCATGTTCTTCTAGTTTTTTATTACTTTTTCCTTTTTCTTAAACTCTTTTTGTAAAAATCTTACTACTAATCTAGTCTAGATTATTTTTATCAACATTGACACGTATCTAAAAATATATTAAAAGAGAGATAATAGTATAATCGAAGGTAGTATTTATTTGTCATATGAAAACTTTGATACAACAGATGTAATAAATGCTTTAGGAAAGCTTGGGGAAAAGATGGGCGAACAGCAAACTCAAATTGCCATTCTTTGGGATATTGAAAATGTTTTACCTAGTGCTGATTCTCTTTTCATTGAAGGACTTTTAGATTATGCCAATAACCTCGGACGTGTATCCGTTGCTAAATGTTTTGCTGATTGGTCTAAGCGTAATGTTGCTAAATTAGCTCCTCATTTAAGTTATAACAATTTCGAACTAATTCATATCCCCAAAAGCCGTAAGAACTCAGCTGACATGGTACTAATAACACATGGACTTGAACTAGCAATAAAATACCCCCATATAGGCCTTTTCATTATATTAACTGGTGATGCTGATTTCAGACCACTAATTACTTCATTTAAACGCAATGGAAAATATATCTACATTATTTGTGATCGAAAAACTGCATCCGAAGAATTACTTACGCTTGCTGATAATTTTACTGACTATAGGAGTCTATTGCCTGCAAGTGACTCATTCGAGACAGAAGTTTCTATTTCAATGAAACAAAGGCATAAAAAACAACAAGAACCAAGAAAACAAGACTTAGAACTAGCATATGATTTGTTAGAAGAAGCAATCGAGAAAATGGAAAGCGAAGATAAAAAACCGGGAATAGGGATCATTAAAGTTAAGATTAAATTAATGAATCCTGATTTTGATGAAAAAAGCTATGGTTTTGATAGTTGGACTGAATTTGTAGACAGTGCCATTAAAGAAAGAAATATTTCTGTAAGAGGTAAAGGTGCAGAAAGAATTTTAAGTATTGAACAAAAAACAACAAAAAGAAAAGGACTCACTCATCTCTTTAAAAAACTTACAGAAACCTTAAAAGAAATGGATCAAGGGAGTAGAAAACAATATCATAGATATGCTGATGTTGGAAATAAATTATATGAGAAAATATCAGTTCAAGAATTGAAAAATAATGGTTTCAAACAATTCAAATCGTTTATACAATCTGCAGAAGCTAGATCCTTAGTTGAAACTAAAGTAGAAGATTATATAAATTTCGTGAAACGTGCTTAAGCACATATAAATAAATAAAATTCAGCTAAGCTCTACAAATGTTTTTTCAATAAGAGATAAGAGATAATTGCTTACAACTTTCCCTCTTAAAGTTTTATAGTGTTATTATCATAAAATATGGCTTAGAAGGAGTTAAGTTATCTAGAAAGATTCCATCACAAAGTTTGAAGGTCTTTATCATAATAATTTAGAAATGTATAGGATAGGCATTAAATCTTGTAAGAATACAGGATCATAATGACAAAAATAGAAAAATAAAAAAAAGGAAAAAAGGAATGTTTATCTCTTTTTCTTTCTGAACAAACAGAAGGATGCTATAGCAGCTATTACTCCAATGAACATGAATGGAGTTGGTAAGGGTGTGTATTCAATCCAACCTGCTACTGAGAGCCATTGTAAAGCAGCGTCAATGTCATAACGGTATTTGATAATATCGTTGTAGTACCAGAAATCCTGAATAGGATAAATGGGACTATCACTTATCAAGTATTCACCCTCATGCAACACATTGTTAATCTCTTCTCTATCTATAGCATAAGAGATTGCTTTACGTACGGCAACTGCTCTTGTATATTCCTCATATCCTGGCTCTTCAAGGAAGACAAAGTTATCGGTTCCACCAATGAACGGTCTTCTCATGTTGAATCCTATGAAACTGAAATATCCTTGTAACATGCTTTGGACTAGAAATCTATCATCTTGTTGCGCCTGTTTTCTCTCTGCAGGGAATGAAGTTAGACCCATAATGTCCAATTTTCCAGCTTTGAATTCAGCAAGGGCAGATGTTTGGTCAGGAATTACTCTGATATTAATAGTTTCTATATCTAACGTTTGTACTGTTCCGTCAATTGCTCCTATACCAAACCAGTATGGAGATGCTTGTAGAACAGTGATAGAGCCTCTTACATAGTAATCAAGCATGTACTTTCCACATCCAAAAGCTGAGGTGCTGTAATAAACCCATGCGGGTGTACTTTCAATACCCTCATATAATCCTACAAATTCTACTCCACCAGCTGTTTCTACTACGTCAACTGAGGTTGTATCATTTAAGAAGAACTCAGGAAATATTCTCCATGACAATCTTGTCCAGAATGGAGCATAAGGTTCAATTTCTTCGGTATCAGGATTACCATCTACGAACATGTGGAAGGAATACTTGTCATCAGGATCTACATAAATGTCGCTGATCCAATCAACATAAGTGGAGTCTTCACTTACTCCAGGATATCCCCATGCTAAGTAGGTAAACACTGCATCTTTAGCAGTTACCTCTTGATTGGTTCCATCACTTGTTAAACCAGTTATACCTTCCATTAGAGGAGCTTCAGACAGATCTGTCGAACCGTCACGTCCAGTAACATTGTAACTAGGGTTCCAGTAAACGCCTTCTCTCATGGTAAATTTATAGTGATCGTCAGCAATTTGTACCCAATCCTCAACTAAACCTGTTTTGAGTGCTTCATAATCAGGATTTAATTGAATAATAGGTTCCATTACTAACGATGAGATGTAAGAACTTGAAGCATCATCTTGGAAGAGAGGATTAAGTTCTTTCCAATTGGCATCATGAGTGTTAAACTCCTTGTTATTAGTTTGTCCTTCATGTGTACCGTCAAAGCTCATATATGGGAAACAAGCAATTGTACCCCATCGTTGATCATATCCTTCGAGATTTGCCCATGTAGCAGTATATGCTCTTGGACTGTAGAAGGGTAACAATGGAACGATTTTGTCCATGACTAACTGTTGCCATTCATAGTAATGTTGTTGTCTCTCGTCTAGATCAAGTATAGTAACACCTTCTTTAAGCATTTGTTCGCTTTGATTACCATAAGGCATCTCGGTATTCATACCATACATGTTTAGTGAACCATCTTCTCCCATATATGCATATGGATCAGGGTCACCTGCACCACCAACTAATGCTACGAAAGCTAAATCAAAATCTTGAGTAACGAGTAGTGTTCCTACGAACACAATCCATTCTTCAACCTTGACATTGACTTTTATACCTATTTCAGCTAGATATTGCTGAGTAAAAAGACCATAATCTGGGCGGAAACCTCCACCATTTGTCTTATAGGTAAGTGTAGCAATAGGTTCTCGCTGGGCACTAGACATCTGTGCGCTATATACTGTGGAAAAAGCTAGGCTTGTAACCACAAAAAGTGCAATAAATAGTTTTTTATTCATTTTAGAATCACCTATTGTTATATTATTTTCTCAACCGCTTGATTATCAATGCGGTTGCTAGTCCAAGCATAGAGACACTTATAAATATACCGAATGTTGAACCAGTGGGCTCAGTTGTTTCTTCCACACCAACATCTATTATTGCAACAACAGATGCCATTTGGACACCGGGGAAAGCTCCACCATAAGCTTGTCCTAAATCATTGGCTCTGTATCCACTTACTATGAAGTATGCATAATTTCTACCGACCATTAATCCAAATTCGTTACCTGTATATTCAAGGATATATTCGTCACTAGTTGCATTATAGTTTAGTGTTTTTGCCAAACTACCATCATTTACCCACATGTTGATATCGCCATAACCCATGGTATCAACGCCTACAAAACTTGCATAGAAACCCCAGACGAGTTCAAGCTCCATATCATTCCATGTGGTATTATATACAACATCCAAAGTTGCACTTGTACCATCCTCTACTGATTGTTGAAGATCTTTGAATAGTTTGGGTTCTGCTGCTGGACGAATATCTCTATAAGTCCAAGTAAAGTTATTCATCAATTCTTCAGAATCAATCATTTCAGGATTAATGGTAACGGTAGAATCAGAGAAGACATCAGGTGGTAAAACGGCTTTTGATGTTTCACCAACATAAAATCTTATTTCATCTTTTACCCAATCCCAAATCATATCATCTTTACCAGATAAATCGGTACTATTTGCTCTGTGCTCTCCTGCCATCACAGTTAAGTAATGCCAGCCTATTTCTAAGTCAATAGGAATGTCTTGATAGGTACTCCCATCGTAAATATCCATATTTGACATACCCAAATCTATGTCGTCAAGGAACACATTGATCGTTCCGCTAAAGCGAGTGACATTGTCATCTAGACCCAACTGTTCAGGTGTTAATCCATAATCTTGCAATAGCCAATAGTTGCATGCGTAACCATCTAAATGTGAGGCCGCACCCAACCAAGCCGTATATGCTACATCATACCAAAACATGAAGGGGATGTCATCGCCAAAACCGAATACTTGGCTGTTTTTTAATATTCTATTGTCAATTCCAACAAACAGTTCTCCCATTTCTACTGTATTAGGAGGATTGTACTGCAATGTTAAACTGACTTCATTGCTTTTATTTGCATTAGGTAAAGCACTTACTAAAAATGTGCTTACTACAAATAGAGCAATAAATAATAAACCTTTTCTTTTCATTATTTATTCACCGCTTACATATAACTTTTGTAAGCATTTTAGAAAGGTACTAGTAGTATAAAAAGATTATGGCAATCTTCCTTATTTCCCGATACATTGTTTAGAGGGTTATATCAGTAATTAAGTAATACATCCCTCAACAAAAAAAACATGAAGTGATAATTTTTTAAAAATCGTAATATCGAAGTATAATTAACTTTAACCTATTTTCCCCTCTCCTCCAGAAAGAAGATACCCAAAAGACCAATTAGAATGAGTTGTGAGAAAAACTAACAAGATGGACAAGTATTGTCCTATGCGCAGCTGTTTCATCATCGAGAAACCAGTCTGAAGAAACAAATTCAGCAATAATAGTTATTGTTGTTATTTGACCTATTTCAAGAATGTGCACGTCCTAAGAGAAGTCACGCTTATGGAGAAAATGTGATTACTCTCCTATTCACTCTTTCTGACCACCACTTTGTTCATCGTATCCGTTTAGAGTTAGGTAGCACGTCTACAAATCATTAAATCAATGTTTTTAGGTAGTGATAATTCGTTTTCACAACCTTTTTTTACTACCGTTATTCTACTTTAATTAATATCATTAATACTAAGTGATTCATAATGACCCAACATGAACCTGAACCTAAACGTGCATACAAGATTGTGATGATAGGTGATGCAGCTGTAGGTAAAACCTCTATCCGAAGAAATTATATGGGAAAATCATTCCGTACAGATTATCTCAAAACAATTGGGGCTGATTTTACATCTAAACGTGTTACTTACGACAATGAAACCATCCTCCTTACATTATGGGATATGGCTGGACAATCTATTTTTCATGGTATGCGTTCTTCCTTTTATCAAGGTTGCAAATGTGCAATAGTTGTTTTTGAAGTCACAGACCGGACAACATTAGCCAATACGCTCAAATGGGCTGAAGAAGCTTCTACATATGCAAAATCTTCTCTTCAAGAAATTTACTTAATCGGAAATAAAATTGATCTTGTTAATCAAAGAATAGTTGAACTTCCTGAAATACAGGAATATGCGAAAAAAATCCAAAAGAAAACGAATCTTCCAGTAACGGTATATCAAACATCTGCACTTACAGGTGAAAACATCCAACAATTATTTTTAACCATGAGCAAAAGACTCATTCACGGTGTTGATGCTGAAAAGGTAAGAAAAGACTTATCAATTTCTACAAGATCAAGTGAAGAAATGATAGACACAAAAGAATTTCAATCCCAACACAAAAGTAAAGAGCAATTACTTTCTGAGCTACCTGCAGTTCTAACCGATATAGAAGATACAATAGACAAACTCCAATCAATTAAGAAGACCATTGATAAGATCCTTAACAATACAAATACAAAATAACTGTTTTTTGCCTTACTCATTTTAAAGAGTTGAAAATAAAGGCGTTTTATTGAGCATATAGGGACAATTACGTTCTAGCTAGCTATCCAGAGAGTAGATTGAGCTGTTCCCATTTTTTTTGTTAAAACATTATCTTCTGAGTCATATTCAGAATAGATATAATATACTAGTAAATAAAACGACTGCCCCTCACTAAGCAAACCCTTTTCTTTTGTTGGATCTTCACATTTCCCAAAAAACTCTACTGGTACAAGTGTATCTTTTAATGTATACCCCCCATAATAATCATTCCATAATTGTTGATTTTCATCTTTAGGTTTCACTGACCAAGGTGTAATAGTATCCAATATTTTTCCTGTGGGCAATAATATATCTATATCATATATGTAAATAGTTGTATCACCAGATAAACTCAGAGAAAAGTTTATTTGATCATATAAACCTAAACTTTCATCATATAAAACCAATTCATATTCATCTTCAATAGTTAGTATGATGGATGATCCACCAACAGAAGTAGACTCTTGTAAGTCGATTATATCGACATTTAAGAAAAGTATACCAACTATACTTGAACCTACAATTACAAGTGTTAATATTAGTAAAACACTTAAAATAGGAGAAATAGCTCGTCTTTTCTTATGTATGATATTTTTTAGTGACATGGTGATCAATCATTTTTGTCAGTTATGGTTACTTAGTTCTTGGGATATATATTCTTTATGAAAAAATAATTGTGTCACATTTAGTACATATTTTTCAAATAGAGCAATAAAATATGCCCTTCATCAACTATCTACATGTGTCATGATATTTAATACTTTAGGCTATCATGTTTTTTATAGATTGATAAATAGATGTAAAGATATAGTCTAAGTCTTCAATAATCATTTTCCATTTACTCTTTTTTTTGAAACTAGCATACATCTTACTGGGTACAAACAGTAAAAAGAGCATAAAAAGTAATAAAAGGTACAATGGGTGGATATATCTTGGTTTTATAATAATTATCCAACTATAATAATAAAATCCGATAGTTGAGACAAACATAAAAATCGAATAAAAAAGAGCATACACGACTTTAAGAGTTACTTTATTACTCTTTTCTTTATTTCTTTTTAGTATGACCGTCAAGCTATCATTCACTAAGAGTACGATACTCAACAGTACAAATGGGGAGATAAATGCATCATAATATTTATAGATCCCTCTCGAAATAAAGACATGGGTTACAAGGATAACTAAAGTAGTGTAAATGGTAAAAATCTTTTCATTGTGACCAATTTCTTTGCCATTGAAATAACCCATAAAGAGTATAAAAAGATAGGACAAAATGAAAGGTACCATATATTTATTTAAGCTAAAATATAGTTTGGCTAATCCTTCAGCTTCAAGATGGAGAAAACTATTGGCTAAGGTCACTGTAAACCCATTGTATTCCGAACTGTTAGCTAGTACTCCTACGGGTCTTCCTGGTCCCAAAACTTTTCTTAAATAAGCATAAGGCGTCAATAGCACCCAAGGTATAGAAAATACTAATGTTGTTAAAATAAATGGGACTAAGAATTTTATGAAGGCGTCCTTCAATGATTCTTTTTTCCATATTATCATAAACCAGCCTATTACTAAAAATAATGGCATTTGTTTTGATAGCCATGCAAATGTTAGAAAGAGTGCAGATACACGATGTTTTGATTTAAGGAATGCCAAATAAGCTAATAATGTAAAAAAGGTCATTTGAGGTATATTAAGATATAATGTATTAACATAAATTATGTTGAAAGGCATGAAAATATATAGTAAACCTGCAATTAATCCAATTATGTGTTTTACTACTTTTTTATAGTTTATACATTCGAAATTTATTATAATGAGATAGACTACAGAAACACATAATGAGTCAAAAAGAATGTGCGTCCACTTAACGGATTCAAAAACTAGCACATCAAGAGCCATGTTTGGATTAAATAATTGTACAAACAAAGATGTAAAGTATAAACCATAAATAAAAAACGGTCCATATGCATACCCATTTAATGGACCTTCTCCTCCTGCGTAAGGATTCCAGTTTTGATATTTAAAGGATCTAAGATATGGTTCATAATAATACCAAGCGTCAATATACGCTTCTACATACCATGTTACATCTTCTCCTTTCAAATTCTTTCCTTGCCAATAAAAACCTGAGTAACGTTGATTAAGTATTATACTTATATGATTCTTTAAGAACATTGACACTACGAATAATAATAAACAAAGTGTGATAGTTATGAATATCTCTCTTACTTTGGAACTTGTGTAGAACTGCTTCAAACTGTTAATTGACAAATATTCTCTACGTAAATCAACCACCGCTAATCTCTCCTAAATCCATAGTTCTATTATTATGATTGTTATTCTGGAAGATCCTCTAGCTCTGTTTTAATAACTGTTATCCACTCCTTCACTGAATTAACAAACGCATTAAAAGCCCGCAAAACATTTCTACCATTTAAACAGGAGATTAATTCACTCAAACATATTGTACCATATTTTTTACTCCATTCCGCCTCTATAGTAGATAATAATGCCTTTTGATCTTCAATGTCTTGATTTTCGATCAAATCAATTTTATTTCCTAAGATCATAATGGGAGGACAAATAACGTAAGAATAATGCTCAAGGAACGCCTCTAACCAATTTTCAATAGAATTAAAGGTATCTATATCAGTAACATCATAAATTAAAATTATCCCAAATGCTGACTTTGCATATAACCATAGCGATGAAGATTCTGGAACCTCTAGTATTATACTTTCTAACTCGGCATAAAAATTTTTCACTTTTCTATTTATTGAACCAAACAATACGCCAGGAGCGGGTCTATTGGGTGTATCGCCAGACAGAGCATATACGAAAGATTGTTTGCCAACTTTTTCATCGCCTAAAATAACAATTCTACCACTGAAAGATTTTGTTATACGAGAAGGTTTTTCCTCACATGGTTGAACTTTTATTGAAGAGAGATCGGGTAAATTACCTCCTTCTTGCCAAGCTATTTCAGTATAACTAGGCATAGTCTCCACATACCACTGCCAAAACTCGTCTAAAATACATTCAATATTTTCTCTTAGAAGTGAATGAGCAACGTAAACTTTATTGTCTTCTCTAAAGAAACCCCAAGATTCAGGCATATTAAGCAGAAAAGTTTTGACTTTTTTGGGGTCGATATTAATTTTTTTTGCTATTTCAGTTTCATCAAGTGAGGAATGTGCCAACAAGTAATCATTCATAAATCCGATGATTGTTTCTTTGTTCATCTAATATCTCCAAGTTCATTTGATCTATCTAGTTATACATTGACCAATGCATAAACCAAAGATGAATGTATTAATTCAATATGCTAGTATAAAACAAGAATATATTAATCTTATTTACGGGAACAAAAAAAATGCAAAAATTAATTGCAGTGATTAAGTAACATCTAAATAAGAAAAATGAAAAAGGATATGGGGTTAAGCAGGACAGAAAAAGAACCAAAAAAAAGAATTATGAGCAGGACTTTGGGGTAGGGATTGTCTGAATTAGTTGATATGTTTTCTTAGCTGCGTTTATTGAGTCTCTAAGACCATCTATCTCTTCATTAGACAAGCCAACAGTCCTTAATTCCTCAACAAATGCCGACGGGGCAATAGAAAATCTTTTCATGTTTTCACCCTTTTTTAGAAATGATTCAACCTTCTTCCTTGTTGCATATAAATAAGGTCTATTCTTAAAATGGATCATAGCCTTTCTTATCTCGCCCCTCACAATCTCAGCATCTTTTTCAGGAATACCTTTTGAATTAGCTTCTAAAAAACCAGTTATTTCAGCAAGAATATCTTTCTCAATATTTTGTGTTTTAGGGAAGAGACAGTCTAGTGCGATTTCAAGAAGCTCTTCACTCTCCATAGAATTAATACTCATATACATCAATTATTAGTTCTAAAAGGTACTAAAAAGAACACATGACATGAGCATATGATGTGAATTAGACCCGGGTATTACAGAGTTTATCGTCTATTAAACAAAAATTTAGTAAACGACAACTAATATTTAGATATAGGGGGTATAATTTTGAAAATCATCAATTGGTATAATTTTTACTTTTTCTTCAAATAATATTGAAATTGATTCTATAGCACCAATTTTATTTAATGGTTTATTTCCATTGCCACATTGCCAACTATAGGTACATCTAGGACACCCGTCTACGGTGTTACATGAACATTTCTTGAGTATTTCTAGTGATCTTGAGAGACCTATTTTTAGTCTATCATACAATAGTTTTGATAAACCCGAACCACCCTTTGCCCCATCATATACAAAAATCGTTCCACTATCACCCATAGACACACCACCAATCTCGGCTGTACCGCCTCCAGTTAACATTGAACTCGATTCAATTAGAACATGTTCAACAGCGTGGAATGTCCCTCCAAGTAATTCTTCCGGAGCTTTTGATGGGTATTTTTTCAATATTTTTTCTGGAGAAGGCATTGTAAACATAAAACCTTTGGTTTTAAAAGAATATTCTATAGGATCTATTTGTTCTATTGATTTTAACTCACTTGTATAAATATCAGATACTTGATAGCCAAATATTGTTTCATTTATTTGCAAATCACAATAACGTACTTCCATTCCAGCTATATCCTTTTTTTCAAGAATTTCCAGAACATAGGGCATAGCAAAACGCATAGCTGCAGTTTTGTGGGTAACAGGGGATATTTCTTCAAGCAACACCTCACCTGCTGATAATAAAGGATAATATGTAAATGTCTTTGATTGATAATACCTCCCTCCGTGTAAATATATCGCCCCAGGATGAAGCTCCCGAGCAGCCATAGGCATAGATCGCTCCCCAATATACTTCTTTTGAGTATTTTTGAGTTTAATTGTATCTCCAATTCCTCTAATTGAATATTTGCTGAGTTTTTTTATGCTTTCTTTTCTATTTTTTATTTCTAATTTACCAGTATTGGTCTTTTTTAACAAATTATCATCCAATAATTGTTTAAGGACCGCTGAATAATCGATAAAATTAGCCAGATTTATCGATTTTTCTACCGCTGCGGCCAATAACTGATAATATGAAACAATTTCATTTTTAGGTTCTACAAAACCTTGTCTAATATCAGTGAAATACGTATCGGGATGAGACATATAATAAGTACTGATAGGATCATTATCTCTAAGAATAAGAACACCAATAGATTCTTGACCTTTCCGACCAGCTCGACCTAATCTTTGCACAAAACTTGTGAAATCAACAATAGATGATACAACCGCATCTACATCACCGATATCGATGCCTAGTTCTAAAGTGGGTGTTGCTATAATACAATCTAACTTCCCGTTTCTAAACGCTTGTTCCGTTCTTTCACGATATTTTTGTGGTAATCCCGCTCTGTGAACAGCACTTCGTAATTTCATCTTTTTAGTCATTAAATTAACAATTTCCGTGTTTTTGTGGCTATTCTGAAAACAAAGAGTTTTATAATCTGAATGAACCAACTGTCTCATCACGTCTGCAGTTAGGGTATATTGACTGACAGTTGATGGATATAACATGATCAAATATGTAGGAGATTTTCTTGCATCATCAATTTGAATAGTTTCGATAGGCCTATCAAATAATTGTGTTCCAAATTCTTTTGCATTTCCTATTGTTGCAGAGGCACCTATAAATTGAAGCGGATAAGAGGTTAATCTATCTAATCTTTTCAATATAAAAAACAAATTAGAACCAAATGCTCCTACAGCTACATGGATCTCATCAACAATAATGTATTTTACCGAACGTATAATGCTTCTAAAAACAGGCCGACGTAAATGATAGTGAAGCATGTCAGGATTAGTGATCATAATATCGGGGGGATAAGAATAGATCTCTTCTCTTTTAGACACAGGAGTATCGCCATCAAATATTGCACAGGTTATTGACAACTTGTTCCCCATTTCTTTTACCTTTTTCTGCTGATCTTTAGCAAGAGCTTTGGTGGGGTAGATAATGATAGCTTGAACACCTCTTCGCATTAAAGGATTAGGGTTATCATTCCATATACATTGAAGAACTGGGAGCAAAAACGCTTCTGTTTTTCCTGTACCTGTGGGGGCAACAATGATAGTATCCATTCCTTGGATAATTTTTTCAAAAGCTTCAACTTGAAATGAATACAAAGATGTAAAGCCTTTTTCTTTAAGATATTCATGTAAAGAAGAAGTTAATTCCATGGGGCGTTCAGCAAGAGCAGGAGATTTAGGAGGCAAATAATTAAAATAGACCAGATCAACATCTTGATTACTAATAATATTTAGAACAGCCTTTGGAATGCTTTCTGGATTAATATCACATTTCGTAAGTAAGGTTTTCTTTTCTTTGATTGTTTGCGGTGGTGAAAAGACGGGTGACGAACCGGGAACACTAAATCTCGAAGAGTGAATTTTACGTTCTTTGGAGACAGTAGAGCGTTTAACCAAGGATTCATATGCTTGAGATTTATTTTCTGAATAAATCTTTTCAGAAAAACCACAGAAGCGACATTGGAATACATAAATAAAGTCATGCTCGCTTTTATCTAAAGGTTTTCCACAATCAGGACACTTCACAAGAATAATCCTAAGAAATCACTTAATAAATGTGATTAATTATAGAAGAAATTAACAGAATACAACAAACTAAAAAAGAAGAAAAATATTTGCCATACAAGTGATATAAAAATGTCTAAACAAAATGTAAGAAAGTGTAAATGGAAAACTGGTGTAAGTGGGAGATCTCCCGAAGGTCAAGTTAAAAGAATAGAATTTCCTTGTAGATACCCAGATGAGGAACTAACATCCGAATTATGTATGCAGTGTTTATTAGGTGACATATTTTCTCTATTCTACACACAAACCATGGGGATGCAAAAATCAATGAACATGCAAGAAGAGATGATGGCTTTCTTGAAAAATTTTACCTCTGATGATTTTGGGGATATGAGATAACTATTGGTTCAACTGCATGATTGAGTTTCTCAATCATATTTTTTCATTAATAATCTCCTCGTAATGCTAATTGTTGCAACCAATACCACGATTCCAGTTATTAATAAAGAACTGAATATTGGATATATCATTGGTAATGTATCACGAACTATAGTAAAATCTTCCAAATCTGATGAAGGTTTAATAATAATCGTCGATGAAAATACTGTCCACCCATAACTACTCTGTGAACTTTCTGTTATTGATTTTATATCAACCCTTAAACATAGGCTAGGATTGAATACTTCATTCTCTTTATCTGAAGAAAAATCTGTTTCTAGAATTTCATATAATGACACATATTCAACAATCAATGGCGTGATTTCTATATCTTCTTCATACGTTTTCATTTTTATCTTTATACTAATACTATCATTTGGTAAAAGTTCGTAATTTGATATATACTGCACATGTATGCTTCCATCACTAAGTGTTGTATTCACAGGTATTATTTGTTCACTATTATTGTTATTCACTCCATTGAACGTACAATACATGTTAAGAATATCTGCAAAATTTAGCTTTGAAAATATTTGCGATACTGTTACAGAAGTATTTGATTCTCCCTCATTTGTTATAGAATATTCCAGTTTTACTGTATTATCCATTTGTTCAATACCATAAGAAACCCTAATTTCAGGTAGAGGAAAACTCGAACCTATTTGTTCTGATACTTGATCAGGTATTAACAACCCTAAGGCTAAGGTTGATGTAACAATATGCTCTGCTTCTCCTCCGTAAACCCACGTATATGTTTCTTGATCCCAAGGATTTGTGACTTCTATAGGTTCTTGTCCTTCTTCTGAAGTAAAAGATATATACGCCATATAACTGTTTAAACCTAGATGGCTATTCGCTCGCAATGTAAATGTATAGTTAATCGCATCTCCTGCATCAAGTTGCTCTAGACTTAATGTTTTTATCACTTTACTTTCTATAGGTTCCCATTTGTAATCAAGTTTTATATTTTTAATATCTATACGTATACCTGTTGCAGTTATTGTCCCACTATTTGCCAATTGAATATTAAAGTTTACTTGATCGCCAATGGTATACATCGTTTCATTGATAGTTAATTTTGAGTGTATTATAGCTTCATCGTCTGCCAATTGTAAATTCAAACCATTAGTTAATCCAAAGTATTCATATCCATTTTCATCTAGATACCTGTACCTACTCCCTATTGAAATGAACTTTTCTATTTCTTTATTGTATTTTGAAAGATATCTCCCTGTAATATTGTTTTTTGCAAAATTTACTTGCATTAGTGTTTTATAATCGCTCTTGACGGTTCTGAAAACCAAATAATCGTTTTCTTCACTCTTTCTTCCAAAAAGTGTAAAAACCCCAAATTCATCATTTATTGTGGGTATATTTGATAATGACCATGTAATAGTTTTTGTTTCATTTACTTTAAGACGAGGTATTAGTACTTCTAAATAGGTCTGATATGTGCCAGCATAATACTCAAAATCTTCCGAATCATATTGGAAGATAGGTTTATTTTCATACACACTGTCAAATACAGTTTGATAGGTATAATTTGTTGTTTCGAAGAGTTTTGTAAGTAATTCATCCATATTTTGCTCAAAATTCACAATAAAAGCAGCTAGATCTTCTGTTTGCTCCTCAATCCACGGTATTACTGATGTTTCCAACCCTTCCGCAAAGTCACTAGGTAACCCATTTGAGCAGCTCAAACTTACATTGATTGAATCATCTTGTACCAATTCCATATTAGATGTACTTTTATCCCACCTGAACAACGTATCATTTGATTTATACCACCCTTCAATGTCTAATATTCTAAACTCACCATCATATTTGTAAGAATAAGTATCTGAATCCACATTAATTATTAGTGTTAAATTAGAGGATACATCAGGATCAACATTTATGCCATCTTTCATCACAGTAATTATTTCGTCTTTGGTAATTAATTGATCCAATTCTTCTGGCATGGGAAACCTAATAGTTGTATTTATTGCATCTTTATCCCCTATATTCTCTGCAGTATATGTCATATTTAGCACCCCCTCTTCATTTAATAAGCTGTCGGAATAAAAATTATTAACTTGTACTTTCGGGTAATTTTGGATATTTTTTTCTCCTGGGATATAAGATAGGTTTGCATCAAAAGCCCCATCTCTTTGAAAACCTGTTGTTTTTAAGACCCATTCAAAATTTCCTGTCAACTGAGCAGCCACATTATCGGGAACTGGTGAAACATTGGTTATATTACCATAGAAGGGTATTTTCAAAGTGACTTTTGATATAAGAGATGAAGCTTTAGGTACTATTTTTTCTCCTAGTACATTAGATATGGTGAATGTTTTTTTCTCGATTTCTTGCTCTATTTTTCCAAGTATTGATATAATTGCTGATCGTGATAATTTAGTGGTCTCTCTATTTTTTCCCATAGTAATTGTACAACCAAATGCATAAATCATAGAATTATTTTTAATATGTTCATAAAAAACACCCTCTATGTTTCCATCTTCTCTTACAGCATTTGTTGAGAACATATCAGCATAAGTTTGGAGAGTCTTTGCTTCACTTATACTTCCAATCAACCCGATTATTGTCTTCTCTTGAACAGTAATCTTTTCATTAAACTTGAACAAGTGTATATTATAAGCTTCAAAAATATCCTCTTTCACCTCATTTTGTATAGAATCGACAATGCTAGGAGATGTTGAATCAATCTGTATAATAATACTCAATCCATCAGGAAACTGCCAAAGAGGATTTTCCCACACATGGGCGTATTCAGATTGTTTTGCCACTACAAGAGTGATTTTATCAACATATCTATATTTTAATGTAGTAAGATCTAAAGGTAATAAAACGGAACCACCTGTGTGTTCAAGTTTTACAATAGCTGAATCATTTCGACCTAATAAGAAATCAATTTTTTCTTCCTCAAAATTGGTGGAATAATTTTCCATTGATAATGTACTTTTTTCAGGCTTTGCTTGAATTGAGAAAGGATAGAGAGAGGGGAAAAGAAGGGAGAAGAATATCAGAATAATAATAGTATTTCTTATATTTTCTACTTTTCTTTTTAGAAAAGGCATAAAGGAAGGACACATTTTCTTTTTCCCCTCACTAAATAATATAATTTTCAACTTTGATAAAGCTTTTTTTCTAAATTTCTTAAAGTTCGAAGTTCTATTTTTCTCGAATCTCATTCTAATACCACACTCGACCGTTCATGAATAAGAAAGCCCCTATATTCATTATGTAAACTACCAATAAAGCAATGAACCCCGCTTTTTCTACCCTTAGATCTTTCGTTATTATCAATGCTTCAATCAAGAGCCCGATGTATATTATTTGAACAAACACTAAAACAACTATATACCATAATTCTAAGGAAAGCGGATTCTCCAGATATGATGGGTCAATAACAATCCATTGAATTAATGATAATAAAATTAATGGTAATTGGATTAGCATAATGGATTGTAATAAAGGAAGTTTACTTGTTTTTCTTCTTTGAAAAAATATTCCAATAATTTGACATAAGAAATATGACACAAACGTTGATATCACAAATAAAATTGGTGCCATATAGTTTGGTTCAATATGACTTGGAAACAAAAAAATGGGCGCAATTCCAGATAAGTGTGTTAATAGGACATAACCACTATAGAATAATAGTATAAATCCAAAAAATTTGATAGGTTCATTTTTTATCTGCTTAAAGAGAGATCTTAACAATAAAGTGTGAACAAATGAGAAAGGTCCTGTCATCATTAGTCTTGCTGCATTAATATCAATTTCTTCTTCTATTAAATTGAAGGCTTTTTCACCTTTTGGTGTTAAATAATATTGTTTCTCAGCGTTCTGTGATAAAAGAGGCCCTAGAGCATCCAAATGATGATATAACGTACCAACCTTCATTCTCGAATAATTTTTTAGCTCAGTGAATGACACGATGCCTTTTTCTCCAATAAAACGGATCAAATCGCGCCTACTTTCATTTGCAAGTGCCTTCCACATATCGGCTTCTGACATTTAGTGACCTCTAGAACTAATTACAAACTAATAATTGTGCCAATTTATATAAGATTTAGCTTGTTATTTATAATTAATGCTAATATTCTTTTACCACATTATATAAAGTATCTCTTTGAACGGGATGTTTTCCAGCATCTTTTATGATTCGTATAAATTCGTCTTCAGATAGATATTCTCCATGTCTAGCACCTGCTGCTTTAGAAATATTTTCTCTAAATAATGTACCTCCCAAGTCATTCACTCCACAGTTCAATGCTATTTGAGCTGCTTTTGGGCCCATTTTTATCCATGATGCTTGGATATTAGGTATTTTCTTTTTAAAATATAGTCTAGCTGTGGAGAAAAGGGCCAAATCTTCTAATCCTGTACTCCCCCTTCTAGCCCCATATTTTCTATAAAGATCTGTATTATCAGGTATATACTGCAATGGTACAAATTCAGTAAAACCACCAGTTTTATCTTGAATATGTCGTAAAATTGCCAAGTGTTCTGCTTGATCAGAAATCGCCTCTATATGCCCATACATCATCGTAGAAGAAGATTTTAATCCCACTTTGTGTCCAGTTATTACAATATTTGCCCATTCAGTAGCTTTTATTTTTTGAGGGCAAATTACATTTCTAGTTGAATCAACCAATATTTCTGCTGCAGTACCCGGGAAGCTGTCTAAACCATGGTCCTTTAAATCTTGAAATACTTCAACAATACTTTTTCCCGATAAATTAGCCATATAAGCAACTTCTTGTGGGGAAAATGCATGAATATGAAGGCTCTCGTCTACTTCCCGTACTGTATGTAAAATGCTAATGTAAAAATCATAAGTCAAGTTTGGGTCTAATCCGCCTTGGATACAAACTTCTTTAACTCCCCGTTCAACTGCATTAATAGTTTCCTGCCTAATATCTGATAAATTTAACCGTAAATCATTACGTGTTTTCTTGTATGGATCTTTATGGAAGGCACAAAAAAGACATCCACCTATACAATATGGAGTGAAATTAATATTTTGGTTGATCACAAAAGAAACATTGTTTCCAACTATTCTCTTCGTCAGGTCATTTGCTTCTCTAATTTGTATTAACAAGTCATTATCTCTTTTATTGAGCAGTTGCTCTAATTTCAGAATTTGTTCATGATTTTTTTCTCTGAAGTTTTGCAAATTTAGATGGCATTCATATTCAAATTTGTCTAATTTTTTTCTAATCAATATCTCCCACATCCTTTATTATTTTTTTAATTCTTCTTGGTAAATATTTTTCCATTCTAGGATACACAGGTAATCTTTCTTTTAATTCAAGATTTTTTTTTCTCAATATACACATCAACGCTTTTTCTTTTGGCCATACCTCTGTAGGGTTAATGTGATCTTTAGTCAAAGGAGATATACCCCCCAAATCATTGGAACCATGTTCAATTGCAGCTAATAATCTATGAGTGTTTAAATTAGGTGGAATTTGAAGACTAACATTTGGTGGAAGGATTAGTCTACCTAAAGATACGACAAGAAGATATTCATTGTCGGTTACACCTTTTTTATTCTCAAATTCGGTTCCACAGATAGGATTAAAGTTTTGAATTATCACTTCTTGAATATGATTATATTTTTTTGCAAGATTCGCGATTACCTGAAGAGATTCTATTCTATCCTTTAAGGTCTCACCAATACCTATTAAGATACCAGTTGTGAAAGGTATCTTCAGTTTTCCAGCATTTTTTATTGTCTTTAACCTTTGTTCTGGATTTTTACCAGGGGAATTATAGTGTGCTTTTCCTTTCTTCAATAACTCTTTACTCGTTGTCTCAAGCATTAATCCCATGCTTGCATTTACTTTCTTTAGCACTTTTAATTCTTCATAGTCCAATATTCCAAGATTTGAGTGAGGTAATAATTTTCTTTCCAAAGCTAATTCGCATAATTGTTTCACATAAAAGACAGTAGAACTATATCCTTTATCTTCAAGTATCCTTTTTGCACTTTTATATTTTAATTCCGGTTTTTCACCCATTGTCAACAATACTTCTTTACAAGAGAGTTCTTGGGCTTTTGTTAACAAATTCAAATATTCTGTGTGTTCTATCCACGTTTTAGGATTATCAGAGACAAAACCACAATATGAGCATTTATTTCTACATTGTCTAGTGACGGGTACAAATATATTTTTTGAAAAACTAATAAAATTACCATAATATTTTTTTCTTAATTCATTTGCTTTTTCTCTCAATTCATCAGGATCATTTACATATACGTCCATAAAGTCTTGTTCAACCATTTTAAATTAGCCTTCCAATGTTAAGGTAAATAAAATCCCCGGTCCAATTTTTTTAGTGTTTACTATTGTAAATTTTGGGGCATCATCTATTCTTCTATCGACATCAAGATTAAACAGATTTAAACCATTTTTACTTCCTGTTAAGTAAGGTGCAACATAAAGAAACATTTTATCTACCAAGCGATTTTTTATCAAACTAGTTATTATCGTGCCTCCACCTTCAACTAAAATTTTTCCCATTGAGTATTTTTTTGCTAATATATCAAATATTTCTCCAAAATTTAATCTTCCACATTCATTTTGTTTAACTTGTTCTATCAAAGCGCCTTTATTTTTAAATCTCTTTTGTTTTTTCTCATTTACTTTATTACTGCAAAAAATAATTACGGGTGATGTGTCTATATCTTTGAAGATTTTTGCGTTAAGAGGAGTTCTACAAAAAGAGTCCAAGATTATTCTATTAGGCTGTTTAACCGTCTCAGATAGACGAATTGTCAATAAAGGATTGTCTATTAATATTGTGTTAATTCCTACAAGAACCCCATTAACAGTTGCCCTTAATTGATGAACACGTTTCCAATCGCTTTTTGATGATAGAGATAGTGATCCTTTATCTGATGCTATTATTCCATTTAATGTACTCGCAACATTAATAATGACTTCCGGTCTGTTCACTATATCATCTTCCTATTATTTTTCCGTTGTACATTTGAAATAGTATATCGTCTGTTTTTGCTCTCAGAGTAACAGCTTTTATTGCATTATCAACATATCTTGTATTTAAAGTGTCAAGATCAATTGCAATAAAATTTGCCTTAAATCCTTTTGAGATCTGTCCAATGTTCTTTTTGAGTATCATACCGGGGGTGACAGTAATAGCTTTTAATACGTCAATAGGATCTAATATAACAGAATATAATAAACGTTGAAGTACTAAGGTAACCCTCATCAACTCAAATGGGTCAGGTGATGATGTCATCACATTATCAGTTCCTAGAGCAAATAGTATACCCATCTTCTTTAATTGATTCAAATCTAGAAATTTTAATCCATAATAAATACTTGAAAGAGGACAAACAACTATACTTACATTTTTTTTCTTAATCATATCCAGCTCTTCTTCTTCAAGATAGTTTCCATGAACAATAAAATCTAACTTTAATTTAGTTAAACTAGTTACAAGATCCGATTCACCCATTTCTTCAATATATTTTGAACGAAATGTATCGTCTTCTGAAACATGAATTGAAACAATTTTTTGTGGAAACTGGTTCTTTATAACATTTATCGCCTTTGAAATCTCTTGATTTAAACCATACGCATCACATAAACCCATCCCATCTCCTTTAAACATTATCTGTTTTATCTCATTTGGATTTTTTGATCTTCCAAGTATTATCTCTTGAATTGGATATTTTTGACTTTTCTCTTTTAGTACCTCTATTCCTTTCAGACCACCTTCTCTAAAATCCACAAAACTAGTAAAACCGTTTTTCACAAGTAAAGATAGTGAATTTTCTATGCTTGTCAATAATTTGTTTGTTGGACTATTTGCAAGCATTTGGTGTTTCAATCCTTTTTCCCCAACAACGGCATCTAAAGTATACCCATAGCCTTCTTCTTTAATAATGGCATCGGCTACATGGGTATGACAATTAATAAATCCAGGTAAGAGAATCGATCTTTCTGGTAGAATATAATCACATGGAGACTTTTCATTTTCAGCCTCATTATATTCAATTTCAGAGATACTATCATTATCAATAGTTATAGTACAATTCTTTTTTAGTGTTAATTTAGGTCCAATTAACGCAAGAGGAGCAAATATATTATACACATGAACTGGTTTCTATTTGACTATTAAATTATTATGGATAAGAAAAAAAACATAAACCTTAGAGTTCATCTCACTAATGTAATACTATTGACATACGGCACTTT
>CAZHRF010000013.1:0-67937 GCA_964534625.1 uncultured archaeon
AGACCTTCGGGTGTTGTAGGTTCCTCTGGAATACCATGCTAGCGGAACGAAAAGAGATATACGCAGAACTAAAAGACAACAAAGAAGAACTGTACGATTAAACCTATAAAACAGAAAAGAAAGAAAAGAAAGAAAAGAAAAAAACAGATGAAGGTTAACAGCTTGAGTGTTCAATTGCTCCCGTGGGACAGACGTCAACACAGACGCAACATTCAATACACTCTTCGATTGCTGTTGCATGAGATTTGTCGTCAATAAGTTCAAAAACCTCAACTGGGCATTCCTCAACACAATCTGCAGAACCATTGCAGAGGGCGTGATCTATTTTTAAAACTATATCGTTATAAGTAAATTCTTTAGCAGACATAAGTCATCAATTGAAGTAGTATTACTAGAGTCTTTTATATTTTTTGTAAGGTTACCATCAACAGGTACAAATCAGTAAGTGAAGTTGAATAAAATAGAGATTCATGCCCTTAAATAGAAAAAAGATAAAGAAAGAAAGAAAAGAACTAAAAAGTACTAAAATAGAATTGGAGAAAAAGATTTTATGATTATTTATTTTTCTACACAAATCATTGTCATCGTGCTACGAACTTTTTCGAGAGCACGAAGATTTTCAGTAACAACTTTTTTGAGTGTTACTTCGTCTTCAGCTTCAATTTTAGCTATAATGTCATAAACACCGTATACGATGTGACTTTCTACAACTGATTCCATTTCTTGAAGCTGAGAGATTACACTTTTCTCTTCTCCTATGTCGCTATTGATTAGAATAAATGCTATTGCCATTGTATCACTTCACTGTAACACACTTTCCATTCTTCCTTAAAAACTTTATCGAACAACTTTAAAGTAATGAGTTCTTTTTGGAATGAATAGGTAATTATTACCAATGTATCACCACCAACAAGAGTTATAAAATGAGAGGGACATAAAGTCTTACTGCTCTAGTAATAGTAATTGCTAAAATTATACAATCAAATACTCAATAAAGGCAATTTGGGGGTATCATTAACTGGCTTAACTTCTATGATCTTATTTGGATAGAATTTTTGTAGAATCCATCATTTTGTATTCAAATTTATTCTTCATTTTGACAGATCATAGTTACGGTTGTTCTTATTTCCTCTAATGATCTTATGTCTGAAAGAACTTCAGTCAACTCTTTACCTGAGTCGGTTTCTACTTTAATGACTAAATCATATATGCCATATACAACCCAAGCCCCCATAATATGATCCATTTTAAGAATTGTCTTCTTTAATCCTTTCTCATCGCCAAGTTTTGTAGTGATCAGAACAAAAGATCTCCAATTATTGTCACTCATTTTTCATTCCTCTTTAATATATTAAATAGAGATATACTATAATAAACTTAATCATCAGTCACGATTGGTCTTAATTATACGTCTTAGGTTATAGTAGAACTAATGGACGCGGGACTGAAAGGTTATTAATCACATTATTTATCCTTCTGCAATAATCATGAAAAATTGTTAGTTATAAGCCAGTTTGTAAAAAAACCTACCATAATTTTATATTATTACTTCTTTTCAATTATTAGTGACCCATGTTACCATATGAAGAACGGAAATTAAGCGGAGAATTTTACACACCACAAAGAATCGTCTCGTTGATGGTACAACGTACTCTGGCATATTACTTGAAGTTGAATGTAAGAACCGAGTCGAAAAATATCTTACCTGTCCTTCTAAGAATGAAAATTCTTGATCCTTGTATCGGGACGGGGAACTATATATTGGGACTTTTGAACTATCTGAAGAAGGTAGGTAAAAAAGATAATCAATACTCAGAGTATTATAATAGTTTAACTAGTTTAAGTTCTAGTTTTCTTAAAAATAATCTTTATGGTCTAGAATTGAATAGAGAGACTCTAATCTCATTCAAAAAAACAATAGGGGATTTGTATAAAACTAATATCTCGAAATGCAGGTTTTATCATGGCAATTTCATAGTGGAGGAAGATGTTTATTCATTCATAGAGAAACAAGAAGCTGATGTTCTATTACCTTTTTCATGGGAAAAAAATGGTTTACCTACTTCATATGATATAATAATTGGGAATCCTCCATATTATAATTTAAAGAAAACAAAACTTATTGATGAGCAAGTTGAACAATTACGAATATATTTGTCTCAGTCCAGTAAATGGAGTGAGTATTATAGATCAGATTCAGATATATGCTATTATTTTATTATTAAATCACTTAAATTGCTCAAAAAGGGCGGTATTCTGTCATTTATCGTACCAAATTATTGGATACAAAACAAATATGCAGATAAATTGAGAGCATATCTTTCGCAATATAATGTTCTTGAAATTATTAATTTTAAAGATCTAAAGCTATTTCAAGATGGCGTAAAAAAGTTGAATGTAAATAATTGTATTCTTACTGTGCAAAAAGAAGAGCCTAGCAAAAAAACAGATGTCTATGAGTATAATATCAAAAAAAACAAACAATTTGAGAGCCTTTGTCTAAACGAATATTTTGATCATTATACAATTCCTCAAACCACTTTTGGTCAATCCAAATGGAGACTTACTCCCCATCTTAATTTAATAAAAGAACTAGAGCAAAACAAACATTTGGTTCCTCTTGATACGTTGGCATATATAGCACAAGGTGTATCTCCTGGAGCAAAGGATATCTTTGTATTAACAAAAAAAGAAGTGGATCAATATCAGATAGAACAGGCGATATTAAAACCTTTTATCACAAATAAGAACATAAATCGGTGGATTATAGAAGAGACAGACAAATTAGGTATATTTCCATATAAAAAAAATCTATCAGACTTTCCTAATGCTAAAAAATATTTGGAAGAACATAGAACAAAACTCATACAAGGCTCAGACAGGCGTAAGTTACTAGCGAAAAACAAGATACGTTGGTATGATTATAGCGTTTATAGAAACATTGAGTTGTTATTAGAAAACAGAAGTAAGATCCTTTGTCCTTATAGAAGTAAAAAACCTTCTTTTGGATTAGATGAAAAGAATTATCTAGGAGCAACCGATATTTACGCCATTGTACCAGAAGATAATAATCTCTTATATTATATACTCGGAATATTAAATAGCTCATCGTACTATTTTTGGTTTAGCGTAGCAGGAAAAAGAAAAGGAAACATGTTAGAATTCTTTAGTACGCCCTTAAAAAAATCTCTTATTCCATTGGCGTGTGATGAAAAAACAGCTGAAATAGTGGATATAACGAAAAGAATTATTGAAGCAAAACAAAACCAGAACTGTTCATACTATCTGGAACTTGAAGAAGAATTGAATAAAATAGTTGCACGATTGTATGAGCTCGATTTTGCGTTTGTAACTCAATATGAAAAAAGAGCCTATTAAATCGCATTGAAGAAACAATTAGAACATATTAGCACATGTTTGACGCCATTCTTCATATCCCGCAAGATATAATTTTGTGTGGGGATAATTGAGATCATAGAGGAGGAGATACACTAGAGCAGATTGAGGAGCCTGCTCGCAATAAAGCACTATATGTTCGGATTTTTTAATACCTAGAGACACTAAATTTTTTTCTAAGACATCAAGAGGTTTCAAAATGAAATAATCTTCTTCAGTTTCGATGAATAAATCCATCCACCAAAGATGAATAGCTTTTGGTAAATACCCGCCTTGTGAATCGAGTTTCATGGCATATTCTGACCTATTATCAACATAAATCCAATTTCGATCTGTTGTCAAATTATAAAGAATCTGATCTTTAGTAACTAAGATATCATCATTTTTTCCGGTAAATTGAATATTTCCTCGCTTTACTTCTGTTTTTTTACTGGTCATAGGTAGGTTTTCTACTTCCCATTTGGCTAACGCCCCATCAATAATCTTGAGTTTAGTATAATCAAAGTAATGCAAAGTCCAAGCTGCCATAGAACAGCTAAGATTGAAAACGTCATCGACAAGAATTAGTTCATCGCCATTATTGATACCTTTTGCCTGTAAGGTGGCTTCTAAATCGCTTTTTTGTATAATGGAATTATATCCTTGAGAATTTTTACTGATAAAGGCAGAAGATTCAATATGAACAGCCCCTGGGATGTGCCCCTTTTTAAATTTGGATTTATCTCGTAAATCCAATATCTTGAACGTATCCGTGTTTAAATGTTCATAAACTTGATTACATTGAACAAAAATCTTTGGGGCATTACTATTCATTATAAATAGGAAAGACCCTATGATTAATAATAGTTTTGCAATAGTCAAGTACTCAAGAATAAGGTAGAAAGAAGAAGGAAGGATAAGAACAATATCAGTTTTTTTTATTTAAATTGTGAAGTGTTCCACTAACTATAAGCGGTAGAGCTATAGTAATATCTGAAACAACATTGACCATTTTGCTTTTAGAAGACGTTTTTCCCCAAGAGATAGATTCCTCAAGACTTGCGCCTGATAGTCCACCTGTTTCTACTCTATCCATTGTAATCTGGATAGCATAATTGAAGGATTTAGGAGACATTAAACGAGATTGAAAAATATAATTTTTAGGAACGCCTCCACCTAAAAAGAAAGTTCCAGCTTTATCAGCGTCTCGTGCAATCCTTTGTATCTCGGTTAAATCTTCCATAATATCAATAAGAACAGTATTCATTTGAGAAAACAACCACATTTGAAGACCAGTTATACTATCACCAAATGCAGGAATAAAAACAGGGACATTATTATCATAAGCAGCTTTAACAAAAGAGTCTTTATCAGCAATTTTAGCACCAATTAATTCCATTAATTTGTGTGTGGAAAGTATAAGTTGATTATGATTGTTTTTATGGGTATCATAAATCTCTTGAAAAATAGGTTGGATAGAATCTTCTAATATTCCAAAGGATTCGTCTGCAACAAAAGCATCATAAATACGATCAATAGATTTTTCTCGCAATTCTGAATCTGATTGATACTGAACTTGGCGGATATGTTTCCCTCCAAAAGCTTCAATGAGGTCGTGAGTTACATTAGCACCAGTGGTTACTATAACATCAACTAAATTGTTATTTATCATGGTAACTAAAAGATCTCTCATTCCTCCCGGTACAAGTGCTCCAGCTAAACCTAAGAATATTGTTGCATTGTCTTTAACCATTTGAGTATAAATAGACGTGGCTCTTGCTATTCTACCCGGTCCAAATACGCCTGATTTAGCAAATTCTTCAAGTAAAGAAGAGATAGTTTGATCTGCTGTAACTTTGATAGGATCAATTTTTGGATGAGAATGATTATGATTTTTACTTGATTTCATGATTATCAAATAGCTATTTTTCAAGGAGTTCTTTAGCTTTTTCAATCAAGTTTTGAATCTCTTTGTGACGAAAAGGGTTTTCTTCTAGCTCAGTATGGTCAACTGGGCATAGATACTTGATTTCGTCACCCACCTCAATTTTGCCAAGAGGTAAAGTACAAATGTAATAGGATCTACATGTTTTGCAATAAAATGAAGAACGTGTCGAACGCTCAAAAAGATCAATATCTATATTGATGATACATTTAGGACAAGGAAATGAGCAATTAGACGGACGTAAAGACTTTTTGGGCATTTTTCTCACTTAAAGATAGTAATGCTTACTGTATACTCGAAATGATATTTAAGACTATTTATTTGAAATAATATTATTATTAATAAAAAAGATGGTAAATGACTAAACTAAATTAAACCCGTTAAGTTATTTGTTTTCGTACCATTCTTTCAGAGGAGGAAAAGCAAAAACTTGATTGGAGCTGAGCACATATAATTCAGCATTACTAATATCGGTTTCTTGTCTTAAAATTGGTGAAAGAAAATTATCGTTTTTCGGTGTGATTGGTGTGCCAACACTATATTGGGTAAATGCAGGTATGATAATGATTTTGGCTGGATGATTCTTTAGAGGACAAACCGCAAAACATGGACCTTGAACTTTCTGCAATTTTCCTGTAACTATAGAAAATATTGGGTGTTCATGACCAATAAAAACATGAGAAACTGATTTATCTAGATCTCCTGGAAGTTCTAGATGTCCATGTGTAAATAGATAATTATTAATTCTCATGTCTGGATCGAAAAGTTCGACATTGGAAATATCACGAGTAACCCAAGTGATAAATTTGTCGTGATTACCTTTAATGATTTTTATGTGAGGGACATGAGATGATATTGAAGAAAGAAATTGGGTAACCTCCCTATTTTCTATTTTAGTAGGTTCACTAAAACTATGCTTAGCATCGCCATTTATGATAAGCAAATCAGGATTGATAGAATCAAGATATTTTACTAACTTTCTGACTACCTTATCAGTTAACGAATTAGGAGTAAATGATCCTTCTTCAGCCATGACGTGTTCAATACCTAAATGAAGATCAGCTATCACTAAGGCATTGATGGAAGACAAAAACAAAATAGGTTCACCATCCACAATAGCAATATCGCTGGAGATAGAATGGAGGTTAACCATAGTAATATACAAAAAGCGACCAAAAATAAATTAGTTGTCATCTTGCCAAATTTTCTTTTGAAGAAATTCATGCATATATTCAACAAGTTCAGATTCGCGCCCTTCAATAAATTTATGTTCTCCACCCGTAATAAATTTGGATTCATTTAGTGGATTAGCCATAACGTATTGTTTTACAACTTCTGGGGGAGAATAAGCATCATCACTACTAGCTATCAAAAAAAGAGGATAGTTATTATCTTGTTCTTTACCTTTTAGATTGGTTTTAGCTATGCATTCAATGGCAATTCGACGTTGAACCCATCCGTCAAGTTCATTCATACGTCTGATTGCATATTTTGTATCTTTCTGAGATTCTTTACCCCGAGTAAGAAGAAGAAAAGGAAAGACAATTAATTTTTGAAAGCCTACAATCAGCCAATCGGGTAACCAACCTATATAGTTAAAAAAATTGGCACCAGGAAAATGCGAACTAGCTGAAACCATTAACATAGCAGCTGGTTCAGGTTTTGTGTCTGTTAAATATGCACCATAATATTGCATTGGTACAGTCCCTAAAGATGAGCCAAAGATAGCAAATTTATTGTCTTGAAGTTTAAAATGCTCTAGTACTTGTTTAAGTTCATACGCATAATCATTAATTCCATAGATGCCTTTTCTATGTGGTTTTGATGAACCTCCATAGCCACGAGGTTCATAAATAATTACATTAAAGTACTTATTGAACTCTTCAATTAGTGGGATACGTTCTTCAATAGACCCTAAATACCCTGGGAAGAGTACAATCGTTTTATCAGATGTTTCATGTTCAAGAAAAACATAGCGTAATTCAATTTCAGGGTCTGTTTGGGTTTTCAAGAATTCAGCATGGATTTCTTTAGTCTTATCTGTCATTCAGTTGCATATTCAATAGGTTGTTTAAAAACAATTAGCCACTACTCAAGAATTCTTAGTCTTAGAAAAGATGTAAGGTGAAGAGAAGAACTAGTTTAATGCAATAAAATTAAAAAATGAGCATTATAGTTGAAAAATTTGCAAAAAATTATTTATAGTATTACTACCAATGCAGTTTAATGAAACGAAAAGCACTTATTTGTGGATTATTCTTTTTTGTTATACTTAGCTTGTCTGGAACTTCAAGCGTAAAAGCATATTCTACAACCTCAGTTACAAATGATCCTAGCTTATTTGTACATATAGAAACAGCCTATTACACAGATTTAGAAGGCAAAGGTATAGAAGATGATATTTACTCAGAGGTTTATATATACTATGATACGCCAGATTATTATACATATATTGATATGTATATTGATTTGGAATTACCATCAGGAAATTATTATACTTATCTTGTACAACTAACTATAGCTGGTGGTAACTGGATACTACTGCCCATAAGATTCTATAATCATGCAACTGAAAGTGGCGATTATATACTCTTTATAGCATGTTGGTTTACCTACTCTTATTCTTATGATTCAATTCTAGCGATGTCAGAATGTATATTTGATCCACCAGGACATCATGATGAAGGAGATCCACCTAGAATAGAAATAGGTTGATTATACAGACAAAAAAAGCAATTGCTATAAACGCAAAAAGCACACACATATAAACCCCTTTGGAAAGTATTGAATGACACAGGTATACCATACTCTGGATTAAGCTTGTGTTAAAAGAAGATGGATAAGTGAACTTACGTGTATTTAGGTTATAAAGAGTATAAAGTTTTATTGGCATTACAACAAACGCCACTAGCAAATATATCCCAATTAGCACGTAACCTTGATCTATCATACTATGAAACAAAAAAGAGCTTACAAAATCTAGAAAAAAATGAGGTAGTTAAAGGGTATTCTGCGACAATAGAGCCAGAATTAATGAAACTTGAAAAAAGAGCCTATTTGTACAAAATAACTAATTTTGCAAATTTAAATGAATTAGAAAAACTATTAGACGCACATAATTTTACTACTTATAGAACGAGATATACGTCAGGGGAATCAAGAGGTTTATATGCAGAATTTGCATTTCCAGAAAAAGTGGAAGAATATCAAGAAGAGCTCCATAAACTGCTGATAGAAGAAGAAAAGATTGATTTGATCCATAGATTCAATGGAGAAATAGAAAAAATAGACACAAATGTTGATTTAAAAAAAATAAATCAAGAAACATTGAATTGGCAATTTTCAATGGAAAATTGGAAAAATGAAGAAACAAAACAACACCAGAAAAAAAGAAAGAACAATAATAAAAAAAAGAGAGGTGAAACCGTACCTACCGATAAAATAATAGAAACAGATTTATGGCTATTAAGAGCTCTTTCGATCGATCCTAGAAAACTAAATAAGGAAATTGCGAAAACAATAGAAAAAGAAAGAAAAAAAATGCATTTGAAGCCATTAAATAAAGATCTATCAACGATCTCAAGGAGACTAAAACATGTAAAAGACAATTACATCGGTGATTGTCAAGTGTTGATAAACAAGACTTTGTTTAATCTTGATTCACAATTAATATACGAAGTGGAAATAACGAAAGAAAAGACAAGAGAAGTAAAAGAAAAACTAGTGTGTCACCCAATACCGTTTAAATCAAATTTTATTGAAACAAGAAGGGGCTTTAGATGGTATATATATCGATGTCCACCTGAAGTAAGTTCTGCAATAAATAATTATCTTTGGGAACTTGAACCAAAAAAAATGCGGAAAATTGATTTGTTTTTACCACGCGGATTGTATTACTTTTATCCCCTAAATTATGACACAGAAGCAAATAAGTGGAAAGATGATCGAACCTATTTCTATCACCCAATAGAAAAATGGATAAATTAAAGAGTAAATTAAGAAACAGATACTCATCTAAATTTTTGACTTCAACAATAATGAAAGAACGCATAAAAGCTACTTCTAAGGTAGGTACTGCCATTTTTTAGTTCGTTCCTAACTAATTTGATCCCTTTATTTTTATTTTTGCTTTTGTTCTTCTATGCTTCTTTCCCATAGCCATTGCATTTCTTCGCATTCTCCTAATAATGTTTTTAATTTTCCTTTAGCTAAAAGTTTTCCTTCTTTTAGTACTAATATTTGATCTGCTTTTTCTAATACTATAGGTCTATGAGATACTGCAATACAGGTCATTCTTTCTTGTTCAAACAATCGTTTCCACATTTTAGATTCTGTTTCTACGTCCAATGCACTCGACAAATCATCAAAAACTAGTAATTCGGGTTCTCTTACAAACATTCTTGCTGCAGCCAACCTTTGTTTTTGTCCCCCTGAAAGTTTTACTCCTTTTGGGCCTACTTTAGTTTCTAAACCTTCTTCTAATGTTTGAGTATCTTTTTCAAATACAGCTAAATATAATGATTTTTCTATTTGAGCTGATTGTTCTGGTAATCCACTTAAAATATTATCTTTTATACTTTCACTGAATAACGCAGGTATTTGAGGTGTATATGCTGAATGTGGTGGTGCAAAGAAATCGGTTAAATTCTTTATCTCTTTTTCATTCCATGTAATTTTCCCTTCTTGTTTTTCTAACAAACCCAAAAATGTACGTAAGAGGGTGGTTTTCCCCGCACCTATTCTCCCTGTTATTACCGTTAATGATCCTCTAGGTATGGAAAAAGAAATATTTTCTATCCCCTTTCCATTTTTTGAATATTTACAAGTTAATTTTTCTATATTTATATTTTTTAATTTCATACTTGATGCAATTTGTTTACGATTCATCTGTGGATATATTTGTTTCAAATATGTTGGTTGTTTCTTTATTAATACGTTTTTCAGATCTTTCTTTGTATCTCCTTCTATCATTTCGAAAATTCTCTGCCACGAAACTTTTGTTCTAAAGTAGACAGGAGTAAAATCAGCCAGAATATATACGAACCACCCAAACCAAGCAAAAATGGTATAGAAGAATGTAAAGTCTCCTATTGAGAATCCTCCAGTAGTCATTAACTGACCTACTACAAGCAACACAATTCCTATCGCTATTCTAACTGTCATATAGCGTATACCTAACATTGCAGAATTTAACATTTCATCTTTCAAAACTTTCTTTTTTCGCTCTGTATTTATTTTTTCAAAATTTTCTTGGACATTTGCTTCTGCTATATTCACTTTTATTGCTTGGATCGACTTAAAAATCTCATTTATAACTGATGTAACTTTTCCAGTAGCTCTTCTCCTTTGTTCTCTATATTCTTGTACTTTTGTTCGTAAGAAAAACATCACTCCTAATAAGGCTACAAAAGGTATAAACGCATATAGGGTTACCATTCTATTGATACTAGCCATTAATACTATGGATATAACTGCAAATGAGAAATAAGCTAATCTATATACCACTACTATCGCAAATGCTATGGCTGCGTTTACATCTCCCCTAAACCTTGATACTGCCTCTCCTGTAGAATGGGGTAATGCTTCTAGTGCAGGTTTACTATATAGTTCTTCTAAGATGTTTTTCCTCAATATAATCCTTGTTGGATAGGTGTATAGTATCCATATGTGATTTTGGCATATCTCAAAAAATATTTGGAATACATACATTATAGGTATTAAACCTATCAATAACCAGATATTTGCAAACGCAGGTAAGCCTTCCAATGAATTAAATACTTCCCGGATGAGCAAGGATACCCCAATTGGTGTTAGAAGGAACAGAAATTCCACAATATATAATAGTAATAGTACAGGAGATAATTTAATTAATTGCCAACTGAGGAGAATGGGGTTTACTTTTGTTTTTTGCTTCATTTTAAAACCTCCAGTATGGATTTTGTTCTCATTAATTCGCTATACTTTGAAGTTTCATCTTTTTGCAAAGCCTTTCTTGAACCATATTCAATTACTGAACCCCTTTCCAATATTAATATATGATCTACTTTTTTCAACGTATCTAATCTATGTGCAATAATGATTCCTATTTTGTTTTCTAGTAATTTTTCTACAGTTTTACTAAGTAGTTTTTCTGTTGCAGGATCTATCCTTGATGATGCTTCATCTAATACAACTATTTTAGGTTCTTTTAGAAAAGCTCGCGTTAAAGCTAATAATTGTGCCTCTCCTGCTGACAGTCCTGTTTCTTCAGAGACAATCTTTGTATCTAATCCATTTGGTAATTGTTCAAACCATTCTTGTAAGCCTATACTTTCTATGACCCTAAACAAATCTTCATCTGGGATATTTTTATTGAAAAAAGTTATATTTTCTCTCAGATTGCCTTCAAATAATTCTACATCTTGTGTTACATAGGCAATTGAACTACGCAATTCATTTAATTTGTAATTACGTATGTCCTCTTCATTGATTTTAATTGACCCTTCATCTATTTCATATAAACGAAATAATAAACGAGAGAGAGTGGTTTTTCCAGAACCTGTCCTTCCTATCAACCCTAATACGTTTCCTCTAGTTAAATTAAAAGAAATGTTTTTTAGAACTTCTTCTTCCGGAGTATATGAAAAAGATAAATTTTCAAAAGTTAAGGAATTGATCTCTTTTGGCATTTCTTCCGGTTTTTTGGCTGTTTTTATCACTGATTCTGTTTCAAACAGCTCTTCTATTCTTTGTATTGATGCATTAGCAGCTTGAAAGTCTTGGATCTGTCTTAAAGCAACGGATATCGGATTTAAGATCATTCCAGTATAAATATGAATTAAGAAGATTGTTCCAATAGATATGATACCAGCATTGTATAGTGGTACGCTGATCAAAAATACAATGAATGTTGAAATACCTCGTAATAATCTCCAGGTTATTGTATAAGTAAGTGATTTCAGTATGGCAGATTTAGATGTTTCATATTCGGATTTGGAAGCATCATAAAATTTCTTGTAAATATACTCTACAAACCCATTTGCTTTTGTATCTTCTATTGCAGCAATACTTTCTTCAATTTGACCATATAATATCATAGATTTGCCTCTGGCTTCTTTCCAATTCTTTACAGATATGTCGCGGAGAAGATACATTAGAATAATTGATATAATTGTATATACTAAGAAAACTATTCCCAATAAAGTATTCTCAACAAAAACAACTGTGACTGTACCTATTAGAATTAAGAGTACAGATAGTATTCTCAAAACAAACTGTGAGAAAAAGTTAGAAAGTGTTCCTACATCGCCGTCTATTCTTTCTATCATCTCTCCTGGTTTGTATTGATTATGAAAACTCATATCTAACCCGATACAATGTTTGATCAAATCACTCCTCAAGTCATTGGTACTTGTCCAACTTAAATCTTGGATAAGGTACGATTGTAGCATATCTATAAATGATTTTATGATAGAAAAAATCAAATAAAGCAAACCAGCAAAAATTAACCTGTTAATGATTTGGCTTGTCTGGACGACATCAATATAATAACGAATAACTTGGGGTAATAACAAATCTAAACTAGTGAAAATTAAAAGTGAGATAGCCAAAGCAAGAATTTTAAGTTTATATGGACCAACATATTGCAATTGTAGATCCCAATATTTTTTAACAGATAAGGTGGGCATTAGAGTTCAACCTATAAGTAATATGATTAAAACTATATTAACTCCTTATATTAACCTACTGAGTTTAACTCAAAAGTGTAAAAAACAGCTTAATTTTTATAATATATAATCTTATTTTATTGATTTGTTGTATGGTTTTCTATTGGTCCCAGATGCTTCTCTTTTGAAAAAAGTTCTATTTCTTTTTCTTTACTCTTGGACACATATTTATTATTTATCAGAAAATATCTTAACTTCCAATCTGTAGCTTTTGATATGCCTATTCTGGTTGATACACCTATTCTTTCTTCTATCTCCAATCTCTTTAACGAGTTTGCACGTATTGTTAAATCACTAGTTATAAATGAATGTTTATTGAAATCTGTATTAATTTGTAATGCTTGGCATAATTTGCTTGGCCCATTGGTTAATTCTTTTCCTTTTTTTCCTTTCCTATTTTGCATCATTTTTTCTTTTCTTTGTATTGGTTCTATAGCCCTAAATAGTACACACCCTTTTCTATCCCCATCTTCGGTTATAGCATTTAAGCAGTAATAAATACCATAAATTAGATATACATAAATAGTAGACGGCCCTTCAAGAAACACAGCATTTCTTTTGGTTCTGTTGCCATAAAAATGGCAGGCGGGATCCTTACTCCCCAAATAAGCTTCAGTTTCAACAATTTTTCCTACAAGATAATCGCCATTTTCTGCGTTTCTTACAAGATTTTTTCCCAATAAATCCACTGCAACTTCTCTGCAATCTCTACAATAAAACGATAATGGAAGAATTTTTTCTTTTTCTAATGAAAAGGAATTAGTCATCTTTTATCATGTTAGATTCAAGATTAATATTTCTTTTCCAATCAAGCAGAAATATATTATGACGACAAGAAGAATAAAAGCAATTTTTAAAAAGTTGTGACTCATGAAAGTACCAACCCATACGACCTCTTTAGCGATAACAGAAGAGGAATTAGTGAAAAAAGGATAGCTGGATCCATATTTTTTTGACATAAAACCAATTCAATATATTAAATTAAAATAAAATAAAATAAAAAAATCAGTAACCTATCAAGTGGAATTTGGCTACTAATGTTAACTCTTTCGATCTTGAATGCTTTTCAACTGGTTTTTCTTGGAAATATTTTCCTTGGGGTTTTTTTTGTACTTTTTCTGCCATTTTGTTTCACCAAGTAATAAGACTCAGTCATATATAATAAGGAGTTTTAAAATTTAGTCTTTAAACATCTAAAAATTCCCTTTTATTCGATTGTTTGGGTGGTTGAAAGTTTGTTATTTCTATTTTAGCTAATAATTGCAAAAGTTAAACGTTTTAACCAAACAGTTTAATCTGCTTTTTTCGTTTAGTAGGGGCATGACTTGGCATATTCAAGTCAAATGAATCAAAATATCTGTTTTTCCAAAAAGTATAAAATGGGAAACATAAAAGTGGTAATAGTGATACAATTGGAAAATAAAACGCTTATAGCATATGATACCCGATATGGTGCCACAGAGGAAGTTGCTGCTGTTATACAGAAAGTATTAGAAAAGAAATTTAATATGGATGTTGAAATTTTTAGATTAAAGGAAGGTAGAGTAAGACCTGATCTTAACAAATTTAATAACGTAGTGATCGGTAGTGGAATCAAGTATGGAAAATGGTGTCCTGAAGTACTAGAATACTTGAAGAATGACTTTTCAGATAAAAAATTAGCCGTATATATCTGTTCTGGTTATGCTGGCGAGGAAGATCTTTATGATCAAGCATATAATAACTTTCTAAAAGCTGTAGTTGATGAAAATAACTTAGAACCAGTGAAGATGGAAGCTTTTGGTGGTCGAGTACCCATGACACAAATTCCTGGGCTTTATATCATGCGTATTCTACGTAGATTACCTGAATTTCAAAAAGATGGCAGAGATTGGGACAAAATTGAAAAATGGGCTGAAAACTTAGGTCAAGAATTTATTGAAGAAAAAGAAGAACAGTAAGTTATTTTATTTCTCTTTAACTCTTTTTTAGAAAGAAAAGAAAAGGAAGCAATTGATTAAATGATAGAATTACCTTTTTATCGTTGTTTTTAAACCAGAAGAACAATTAAAGCAGTTGCAACAAGAGAAATAAAAGCTAAGACGGCCTCAAAATCTATGGAGCTGTTTTTTATCTTTGATTCTTTTTCCTTAAATATTTCTTCTGAAGGTCTATGATCAATAATATATTTAGTCTCTGTAACGTTTTTAGTTTCAGTAACGTTTTTAGTTTCAGTAACGTTTTTAGTTGCCATTAAAATAAGAAAAATTGAGGCACTTATATATGTTATTTTGTAACGTTTTTCTCTATCTGTACTGATTTTTATTGATATTGGGATCATTTGGTAAGATGATACGGGCACAATACAGAGGCGAGAAGTTTTTGTTTTATATATTTTCTTTAATTATTAGTTAACCAATTCTTTTTTATATGTTAAATGATAAATATATTATTTAGAGAGGATGCATATGCTTCGAAAAAGAAAAAAGGTTAATGAAATCACCAAATCTCTTTGGAATTCAGCTATTATAATAGTTGGTACTATCGAACAGATGATTGAATTATTTAAGGATTCATTATTATTTGAACCTGGCATTGAGGGGAGGAATAACAAGATTCAGTTAATGAGAGATAACATTGTAGTTTTCATTGAACAAATAGAACAGCTTCTCGTTGAAAGAGATGAAGAAATCAAAGAGAAGGGTATAGCTTTAATCTATTCGAGTATTTTTAATGATTTGCGCCTGATAGCAGAATTTATTCGAGATACTAGTGGAATTGTCAGTTCTGAATTTAAAGAATTACAAATTGGGCTTATAGATGAACTGGTTTCACTACAAACGCATACGACCAATGCAATTCATGTGCTTAGTAGGCTTTTACATAGTTTCCATTTGAAAAAAGAATTACCCGTCAAATATCAGATAGATGAACTTGAATATGCAGCGTATGAGCACAATAAAATGATCATTACCAAATTACATAATGAAGCTGAAGACTGGAAAACAGCTCTATTTGTTAAGATAATTGCAGAACAAATGCTAAGAATAATTTATCTAAGTTTAGATTCAGCAAGTAAAATCGTAATGGTTAAAAAAATTACCAGTAAATGAAAATTACTGTCTCATCCTTTATTCTGCCATTTTGAGATAATGGGTCGATTTTTTCTCTTAACTAAGAGTGTAAATCAGAGATTAAAAATTAAATGAATATCTGTAGAAAAACGAATTGTTGTTAAATTTGTTTTTAAAATCTCAAGATAATAAACAGCAATAAAATAAAAAAAAGAAGGAAGGTTAAAGATCTATAGATCAATTCAAATAGAAGTAACTTCCAGTGTTTCCATCATATTGTTCGGGTGTGTCTCCTCCAGAATACGGATAAGCGTTCAGAGCGTATGAAAAAACATCCTCTAAAGCTACATTGGAAGAACCACCATAATGATCAATCCACGCATATTCTAGGAAGTAATGAGTCCATGCACCGTTTTCTGCTGAGGGGTAATCATATCCATAGCCGTTATCGCTACATGTCGTTGTAAGATAGACTTTATCACTATTTGACATACCCATTAATTCTGGTCCAAATCCTCCAGAATAACAGTGATCAATGAAAACAAAGATCTTTTCTGCAACAGATTGTTCAAGAATTGCTTGTAACTCCGTATCGTAAAGATTACCATCTTCACCACTTTCTCCAGAATTACTATCCCAAGCACATAGGAAACTTGAACCATATCCGTCCCCGCTACCATGTCCCGATGTTGTGAAAGTTATCACATCATCTTCATCTGCAGTATTTACCAACCAATTTAGGTAATATTTCATATTGTATTCGGTTGCTTTAGCATCGTATTTAGGATAATTAGTTGTATGACCATCACCTAGAACCTTAACATTGGAACTACTCCAACCAAGATTATTAGTGAAATGATGATACCAATCGGTAGCATCTTCATCGCAGTAAGATAAATCGCTAATGGCTTTATAGTCAGAAATACCAACTATTACAGCATAATAATTAGTGATACCATCGCCACCACTGCTACCACCGCCACCATCATCAGGTGTAACAGTAACAGTGATTGAATAAGAACCGCTACCAGAATAAGCGAAACTACCTACATACCATGTACCAAATACAGCAGGGGGTTCAACAGTCATTGTTTCAGGACTAGTTGAATATCCAGAATACTGTGCATTGGCTATCTCGTCGCTGGTTGACGATTCAGTTGACGTCCAACCACCAGTTCGAGCACCATTTGAATCCCAAACAGACAAATCATAATCTGCACCAGAAGGCATGCTCATTGATACTTCAATTAATGCCGTATCAGAAGGTACGTCAAACGCATGTTGGGTGCTTTGTTCTTTTTCAGCTAAAGAGTCTGAAAATGTATATGTGACAGGTTCATCTGCAGTACTGGTATCAATAGTAAATGAAACGGAATCAGTAGCTGAATTACCCGCGTTATCATAAGCACGGACAGTAACACTATGACTTCCATCAGCTAAACCAGTATAAGAATGACTTGTACTTGTGCCTTTGTTGACCCATGAACCAGAGTTCAATTGGATTTCATAATAGTCAATACCGCTATCTGCGTCAGATCCCGACCATTCAATAGTTACATCTCCGGTTGTAAAACTAGCACCATCAGAAGGTGAAGTTATGCTTATTGTTGGAGGTGTCGTGTCAGGGTCAGTCGTGCTTCCTTCATCGGGTGTAACAGTAACAGTGATTGAATAAGAACCGCTACCAGAATAAGCGAAACAACCTACATACCATGTACCAAATACAGCAGGGGGTTCAACAGTCATTGTCTCAGGACTAGTTGAATATCCAGAATACTGTGCATTGGCTATCTCGTCGCTGGTTGACGATTCAGTTGACGTCCAACCACCAGTTCGAGCACCATTTGAATCCCAAACAGACAAATCATAATCTGCACCAGAAGGCATGCTCATTGATACTTCAATTAATGCCGTATCAGAAGGTACGTCAAACGCATGTTGGGTGCTTTGTTCTTTTTCAGCTAAAGAGTCTGAAAATGTATATGTGACAGGTTCATCGCTTCCCCCACCACTTCCACCTTCATACTCTATATAATCGATGGCAAAACCCCATTCGGTGACAGAATAATCGGTTTGCAAACGGACACTAATTGTATCGCCATAACTCCATGCAGTCCATCCACCACTTGAATATGTACCAGTGAGTTTATGCAGTTGTGAACCACTATAATCATAGACATATAAGAAGTCATAATCTTTTTCTACTTCTATTTTACTGAAATGTACACGTATTTGTGTAGCGTCAGTTTTTTGAATATGCCACGTATAGTCGAAATCATTTTCATACGGATGAGCACTTTCAAGAGAATAGGGTTCTTGAGTTGATCTTGCTACCATTCCTTCTTTTGCATTGGCAAAAGGTACCATTGCTAGAAATAGTAGGACAATCGCTAGTCCTACAAATATTTTTTTGGTTTTCATATTAATCAAATTGTTATTTTTTATGTGGAGATGTTAGACACCATCCACACACGCATAAATTCAAAATAATATATTTAAGTGTTTGTAAAAAATTGCAAAATTGAAGACTCACTCGATGAAAGGGGGGTACACTAAAACTTCAGAAACTCCTTTCTGCCTTACATGAACCTACGTTAAAACATTTTTTAGAACAGCTGAAAGTAGTTTGCATGTTGTTAATCAAAATCAATAGTCTTAATGTGTAGTAACAGGAAAAATGTTTATCCAAATAATTGCTTAAAGCAGTTATCAAAATCTGATGAAGTTATATCAGTGTAACAAGCAAGCAAGTTGGATCTTAAATCATTTATATCCATTTCTTTAGTCAGCTTAGTTATATCTAATTTTTCTAAGAGACTTTTGGTAATAGGTCGTTTGTTATCCCAAAAAATGAAACTTTTGTAAAATTCATTGGCAATAGAACTATTAAGACAGTGGGATAAAATCAAGCCTTCTAATTTAGTTTTAACAGGGATGAAATAGACTGTATCGTCTACCATAACAGGTTTGGTATCACAAGGACTCACTAATTCGAAGTTAAGGAAATTATACATAGCAGCAATAGCAACTTTGTAAGGTGTAAAACTATATGAACCAATACCAAAAATAGAAAAAAGAGGTTTGTTAAAATAGATAGAACTTTTACGAGAATCAAGGTGATTTTTGTACCTAGTGAGATAATCCCACGTAAGAGGAGCTTGTTCTTTAATAAGTGAAGTATCTTGACCAATGAATTGCTGAGTGACAATAACATACCTAGAAGGAGAATCAGTTCGACCATTGGCAATATCGGAACTTTTTAACAGTGGATAAAGAAATGTATCTTCTAATTGAAAAATATCGTGAAAACCATTCTTGTAGAAGTGATCTTTGACCTTAGTTAATACCATGACTTTTGTAGCATCATGTTTAAGACCAGAACGCCACTCAAAATGGTTTTTTCCTTGTAAATGTTTCCATTTGTAATAAAAAGAACTATTGGCAATTAATTGCCCATCAGAATAAATGAGTTCATTTATTGGTGAAGGATTTGCAAGATTAGCATAAACCAAACATTTAGATGAAGAATCATCAAGGATAGATCCTGCAGAAGGAAATGAAGCATAAAATAAACAAGCATCAACAGTGACATCAAAATATTTTTTGGCGTCAATTGGAAAAATCTTAGAAATAGAAGAAATGTGCTGAAAATGCAAATAGTCAAAAACTTTTCGGGCAACACTCGATTTACAAAGAAAAGCAAGTGTACTTTGGTGCATGTACATAGAATCAATAAGAGAAATAAGCATAGATTCAGAAATATCAAAATTACCTTGACCTGTGGTTACGTCTATTCCTCTCAAGTTACGAAAATTAGACTTAACAGGAAGGTTGGAGCCTTCAATAGCACTAAGAGTAGAGGAAGTGACCCAAGGGAGATTACCAATAACTAAAAAAGGCTGATCGATTGAGGTAAAAAAATTTATCCAATCAAAAGAAAAGAAGTCGTGGATGGAAAAATGGACATTTGGATGAGCAAAAAACCGTTCTTTGGTAGTTTTAATATATTGGGCATTGATATCCATGGCATATATAGAAGAATCAGGAAAAAAGGTAACCGCTGCATCAATGAACGAGCCCAAACCACAAGTAGGCTCAATTATTGTTTCAGGGGGAGAAATTAAAGAACTATGTAAGAACTCTAGAACTCTTTCAGCTAAATCTAAAGGTGTCTGGAAGTCTCCATATTCTTTTTTTCTTTTATTCATTGTGATCCCCATTGGATTATGTTGTGTGAAATAATTTTTTGCTGAATATGTATGTTTCGATAACTCGCGAAGATTCAATTAATAATTACACGTGCAGAATAAAAGGTATACTGCAGACAAAAATCGCGTTGTAAATGAGATATAATGTAACCACTATTTTTATTAATTGATTAGAAGAAAGGGATTTAATGGCAGTTTTTGATGCTGAAAAGAAACCATTAGGAACGGTAATCTTTCTGGGCTATTTGTCACTATTAACAGTAACATCAACAGCTATATTGTATGCCAATGAGAAAGAGTTTGTGTTTGATAGATTTGATATAAGTTCGTTTGAGCTTTCACTTTATGACACGACACTATATGTGGCGTATTTCATAGCAGGAATAATAATAGCAATATTATCAGATAAATTGGCTAAAAGAAAACTATTCGTGATAATTGGGAGTATGGGGGCATCGATAATGTTTACAGTAATGACAGTAACAGAAAATTATCTGATGTTGTTATTATTGCGTTTTATTCAAGGCTGTTTTTCGATAATGGTTTGGCAACTGCTGGTAACTATAGTATTGGATGTATCAGATAGTCAAACACGGGGAAGAAATATGGGGATATATGGTGTTCTTCTCGCTATAGGTATGGGTTTGGGGCCAATGATGGGCGGTTTTCTAGCAGAAAGAGGCGTATTTGTTCCTTATTATATGGCTACAGGATTAATGTTATCTGTTCTAATGTTGATTTTGCTTCTAAAAGAACCATTAACAATAAAACAAAGATCAACTGTTAAAGAAAGTTTGATGATCCTTGAAGAACACCCTAAGTTGATACTACCATGTATTTTCAATTTCATAGATAGATTGCATATGGGATTTTTATTGTTCGCTCTTCCTTTGCTGATAGGATTGGATGAAGGATTGGGACTTGATACAAAATATAGAGGGATAGCATTTGGGATATTTGCATTGCCATTTATATTGTTTCAATATCCATTTGGGGTGCTATCGGATAAAATAGGGCGGTACTCACTATTAATAGCAGGTAGTTGCTGTTATGGAATAATATTAAGTATAATGGGGTATCATAGTACAAAATCTTTTGGCATATTGCTGATATTTTTAGTATTATTGGGATTTTTTTCGAGTGTAACAGCACCAACATCAATGGCATTAGTGGGAGATAATATACATAGCCAAAAAAAACATGGCGCGGGAATGGGTGTATTTACGCTATTTGGGAATATAGGAATAACTATTGGACCACCTATTGCAGGAATAGCACTGAGTTATGGATTTGGGGTAGCATTTTTAATAGCAGGATTAATAGAATTGGGAAGTCTAGGTATAAATGTATTAATACTTCGAGTGAAGTTTAAAGAAAGATTATTGAGTATTTCTTGAATTAGATTGAATATATTCAATAATTTCTCTTGTTTCAGTATTTTGAGCCAGTTCTATTATTGTTTGATTTTTTGCATTTCTGATTTTTAACACTGGTTCTGTTATTGGAAATAATTTTATTGCATCCATATGGTGATTAATTATTGCATAGGCTAAAGGAATGTTTCCCCTATCGTCTTGAAGATGTGGATTTGCTCCTTTAGAGAGTAAATAGGAAATTGGTTGAGTGTAACCATTAAATGCAGCAAAATGTAATGGAGTACGGAATCCTTTATCCGTAATATTTACATTTGCACCATTTTCAAGGAGTAATCTGCAGCTTTCTGTTTGATTATCATATGCTGCTAAATGTAAAGGAGTTAAACCATCATTTGTTTGAGGTTCAATTGGAAGATTTTGACTAAATAAGTAAGTGACTATTTCGCAATGACCATGGCAAGCTGCATAATGAAGAGGTACTTTATGATCTGCATTGGGGGTAGAAAGATTCCATCCTGCTTTTATTAAAACCCATGCAATCTCCGAAGATGGAAGAAAGAGAGAGAGATGCAATGCAGTATTCCCAAGATCATCAGTACAAGTCTTATCTAATTGATTTTCCTGATCTTTATCTTGAAGAATTTGTAGAACTTTTACAATTTCGTTCTGTCTCACAAAATCCAAGAATTGGTGATTAATCTGGTTCTTCATATCCACAATTATTTGTAAATTCATCAGATTTATAAATTCATCTCAAAGAAAAGGGAATTAACCTTCTATTACCAAAATAACAAACAATAAGAAAGGAATGAATAAGGATACAAAGATTTGAATGTTTTTTATAATACCTTGTATGATGCAAAAATTGATTAGATAAAAAATTTTAGTTTTTTCGTTTAATTCTGTAAAGATTGAAGTGGTTCAATTGATTAGAATCCAGGAAATTATTAAAGAAATATTTAAAGGAGAGAGAAAAAGATGTACACATTAAAAAGAAGAGATTGGATTGGATTGAATTATCTTGAATATCAAACCTATAGATTATGAAAACCTTGTTTCTGTATCTTTGTGCTGTCTAAATGACAAACTTTTACAGAATCCGTTAATTCAAAAAGGAGTAGAATTAAAGCAAAACTGGATAAAAACGCAATTAGATAGATTTGGAGAAATAGGTTATGTAGCAACAACCAATGAAAAAGAAGAAACAATAGGGTTCATACAATTTCTACCTGATCCAACAAAACAACTGCTTTTTATTCAGTGTATCTTCATACCTGATGAAAAATATAGGGGAAAAGGAGTAGGAAAAAGGCTCGTACAGCGACTAATTGAGGATAGTAAAAAGGAAAAAACTTATTTTGATAATAATATACCAAATGCACTAGTTACCTATGCGTTCGAAGTACCTGAATTTTATCCTCAAGATAAATTTTTTAGAAAAATGGAGTTTATAGAGTTTGATAGGAAAGATCCATATTGGCTCTATTATCCAATTAAAGAGAAATTCCGGGTGAAAGCGTCAGATTATCAATTTTTTCCCCAACATGAAGATAAAAGCAAGGCACTAGTTCTTTTTGATACTTCTTGCCCGTTTTGTGTGGCATTTAAAGAGAAATATGAGGAACTGTTAAAAACAGTTCATAAAGAATTAGACATAAAAATATTAGATGTGTTGAAAGAACCACACGAAATCGCTCTAAGAGGAAAAGTACCTCTCTGTAGTGTATATGGAGAAGAGGTTAAAGCATTTGTCTTGGAAGAAGAAACATTCAAAGACGAAGTGAAAAAAATCCTTAACAGAAAAAATAGTAGTAGATGATAAGAGAGTAATACAGCGTAAATATAAACATCTTTTAAAAATAGAACAAAACTAATTAAAATGGCAGAAAAAATAAAAGATTATAGTATAGTTTTTTATCGAGAATAACTTGAGCTATAGCGCCCGCAACTACAAGAAATATTGCAAGTATTAACAAAAATGAAACACTCGAAAGAGCTATATCTAAAATAAAAAACAATAATACGAACAATAAAAACAATACTAATCAAACAATGATCATATAATGAGGAATAGTTCGTGGGGGAAAAATATTAATTCTGATTTCTTCACTCATAAGAGCTCTGAAATTAGATGTATTATAAATGTATCTAATGGAATAGTACTTCCAAATTAAGGAAAAATATGGTTAAAACATAGTAGATGATGTTATAGTCTTCTTTTTATTGAACTAGAAGAATATAACTGCTATTTCGGAAGTACTAATAGATGTGTTTCAGTTAAACGCTTTTATCGACTTGGATGTGTTGAAACATAGGCTATTCATACTATCATCGTCTGGATTTCAATCCGCAATTTATCAGTCAAATCGGAAGTACCACTATTGATACTTGTTTACTGATACGAAAAGAAAAAGATGTTTGAAGATAACAAATATCAGTTATATATTTTAACAAGAAAAAATCCTAGGAAAAACTATTATATTTAAATATGGAAAACGTTTTTAAAATATAAGAAGGTGATTTATGTTTGTCTCACTTCACGAAAATTAAAACAGTACTTAAAGATAAAGAATGTCTATTAGAATCTCTCAAGAACCTAGATTATAAAGTGGAAGTTAACACATCAATAAAAGGCTATCAAGGTAAAACAACACATGGTGATATAGTAATTAAAACTAACTCTAGTTATGATGTGGGATTTGTAAAAAATGCTACTGACACTTATGATATTGTAGCTGATTGGTATGGGGCTAGAAGAGCTATAGGTAAAAGCAAAAAAGTTTTCACCGAAGAAGTTCAAAAAGAATATACAATTAATAAGACGATAAAGACGGTAAGAAAAAAAGGTTACAGGATTCAATCAAGAAAAAATATAGCTGAAACTGAAGAAGTAAAATTGATTGTAGTAAAAAGAGGATGGCAAAGATGAGTGTAAAGGATATTAGTTTAGAAATAACGATTGATAAAGAAGGAAACATCTCTTACAAGGTTATAGGTGTAAAAGGTAAGGATTGTGTTAAAGAAACAAAGTTTTTAGATGACGCATTGGGAGTAGTTGAAGAACGAAAATTTACTCGGGATTATTATCAACAAGGAGTGAAGAGTAATAGAAGAGTGACAACGAGGAGATAAAGGTGAGAAAAGATAGTTCTGAATTAAGAGAAGAAATAAATATTTTAATCAAAGCAAGATATCCGATTCTTTATCTTGTGACACATGAAGAAGAAAGAGTAAGTCTGATGATTAATAATATTGCGTCAGAAGCAGAAAAAAAAATAATTATCTGGACAACAACAGAGGGATTCAAAGATTTTAATGGTCAAGTAATAGATTCAGAAACAGTTGACCCTTTTGCGGCATTAAATTTTATAATAGATTACTCAAGACCTGCACTATTTCTTTTAAAGGACTTTCATCCATTTATGAAGGATGCCCTGATTATTAGAAGATTGAGAGATCTAAAACCATATTTGAATAAATATAGAAAAACTTGCATAATTGTTTCTCCAATATTAATCATACCACCAGAATTAGAAAAAATGATAACAGTAGTAGATGTTGATTATCCAGAACTGGAGTTGCTGGGTGCGGTTCTAGAAGGGATAATTGAGCCACTAAAAGATAATCCAAAAGTGGATGTAACGCTATCTGAAGAAGAGAGAGAACATGTGTTGAAATCAGCTTTGGGTTTAACAATAGAAGAAACAGAAAATGTTTTTGCAAAAAGTTTAGTTAAGGCAAAAAAATTCGACCCTAAAGTGATAATCAAAGAAAAAGAACATATTATTAGAAAAAGTGGTATCTTGGAATATTATCAATCAATAGAACAAATGGAAAATATAGGCGGCTTGGAAAATTTAAAACTGTGGTTGAAAAAAAGAACAAAAGGATTTACTGAGAAAGCTCAAAAATTTGGACTTCCTTTTCCTAAAGGATTAATGTTAATTGGTATAGCGGGATGTGGGAAAAGCCTTACAGCAAAGGCAGTTGCATCATTGTGGAATTTACCTTTGCTCAGATTGGATGTAGGGTCATTGTTTGGAGGTATAGTGGGAGAATCAGAGAGAAATATCAGACAAGCAATTAAGTTAGCAGAATCGGTAAGTCCATCTATTTTGTGGATTGATGAAATAGAAAAAGGCTTTAGTGGGGTTCAATCAAGTAGCCAATTGGACGCAGGTACAACTGCAAGAGTTTTTGGCACTTTGATAACATGGTTACAAGAAAAAGAAGACCCTGTATTTGTCATTGCCACAGCTAATAACATTAGTCAATTGCCACCAGAATTGCTTAGGAAAGGAAGATTCGATGAAATATTTTTCGTAGATTTACCTTCATCAAAAGAAAGAAAAGAAATCTTCAAGATTCACTTGAAAACAAGGGATAGAGATCCAAAAATATTTGATGTGCAAAAACTGGTGAGATTATCAAAAGGTCTATCAGGAGCTGAAATAGAACAAGCAATTATAGAGGGGATGTTTGAAGCATTTGCTGATGGGCGTGATGTGGAAACAACAGACATTATTGAAGCAATAGATAGTACTGTACCATTATCGACATTGATGAAAAATGAAATAGCAGAACTGAGATCTTGGGCACAATCAAGAGCGAGACACGCATCAGTGGCAGAAGTAGAAGAAACAACAGAGTTGGACATAGAATTATAGACACATGTAAAAACGTAATTGTGTGAAAGTTGAGAGGAATGAATAGACAAGAACTACATTTTTGTCATATCTCCGATTCTCACCTCGGAAATAGACAATATGGGTTAGTAGATAGATTTGATGACTTTGCAAAAGCATTAATGCATTCAGTAAATGAATGTATAAAAAGAAAACCAGATTTTGTTATCTATACTGGTGATCTGTTTGAAATATCAAAACCAAGAGCACCTGAATTGAGACAAGCTGTAAGAATAATAAAAAAATTACAGAAAGCAGAGATACCATTGCTAATGTCTCAAGGGAATCATGACGTTTCGTATTCAAGATTTAGAAAATATGGCGGAGATATACTGTCTTTCTTAAGCGATTTAGATATCGGAGCAACATATATACAAGATGAATTATATACAATAGAAAAAGAGACAAAACACCCAGTAAAGATTCTTGCTGTAAACTATTATGGGAAGAGAACAAATTCAATTTTAAGACAATTAATAGAAAAATACAAAGAAGAACTGGATGCCTTTAAAGAGCCAAAGATTCTCATGTTACATGCGTTTGTACAAGGGATGCCAGGAACAGTAGATGTGAAAACGGAAACAATAAACAAAGGAAATTTTGATTATGTTGGAGTGGGACATCTGCATGAAAGATGGGAAGATACTGAAAATAGGATTTACTGCCCAGGATCAACCGAACACACATCGGTGTCAGAATGGAACCAAGCAGAAAGAGGATTTTATGATGTCTACATGAAATTAATAAATGGCAAATGGAGACCACAAGTAGAATATATTACTATACCAGTAAGAAAAAAACATCTAGTAGAACATGCATTTGAAAGTATTAGTGTCATAGATATTAGAGAAGAAGCGGAAATAATATTAAATAAGAATGATATTGAAGATGCTGTAGTGATGTGTAAGTTCTATGGAGGATATGAAGGAAAAGAACATCCGTTCATAAATCTAGAGAAGTTTAGGTTAATTCCAAAAAAAGCTTTACATTGCATAATAAGAACACAATTTCTAGAAGCACATAAAGAAGAAGAAAGAAAACCAATTCTGACAGAGAGAGAAGCGTATGAAGGGATTTTAAAGCAATTATTTAAGATCCCAGAAACAGAAGTGGATGAATATATCTCGTTAATAGAAGAATCACTAAAAATAGTAGATGGGGATTATACGATTTCAGAGCAAGAAGAAATTTTGCAAAAAAACTTTTCAACATTTGCAAAAAGAATGATAAAAGATAGTTCAGAGGGAGTTGTAGAATAAATGGTACTATTATTAAAGAAATTAATCCTAAAAAATTTTAAGACCTATGAAAGAGGAGAATTTAATTTCACAAAAGGGCATAATGTAGTTATAGGAGAAAATGGTGCAGGTAAATCTTCAATATTTGAAGCTATATCATATTGCCTATTTGGAAGTGTACCTGGAAAAACTAGCTATAGTTTGATACAACATGGAAAAAGAAAAATGGAGTTAAGTTTAGATTTCAGTATAAACGATGAAAACTTGAGAGTAGAATGTTCAGCAACACAGAGTACATCTAATTTCATCTTGATGAAAGATGGAGAAATAATTGCAGAAAAAATAACTATAGTAAGAGAAATCATTCAACAAAAAATGGGATTGGGGAAACGAGTTTTCAATAATGCTATTTACATTCAACAAGGGCAAATAGCAGCAATAGCATCAGAAAGACCATCAGAAAGAAGAGATCTGTTTGATAGGATTTTAGGATACCATTTATACAGAAAGACAAATACAAGACTGAGAACGATAGAAAAACTAACAAGAGAAAAAAATGAGAGTACAAAAAAAAGACTACAAGATTATGAATATGATGTAAAAAAGAAGAGTGAAATAGAAAAACAGTTAAAAGAGTTTAAAGAAAAAAAAGTTGAGCTAGAAAAGGAACTAAAAGCATTGTTGCCTGAATTAAAAGCAAAAGAAGAAAAATATAATAATATGAATGAAAAACGAGAGAAAATAAACCAGATAGAAGAACGAATAAAAACACAAAAGATAGAAATAGAGAAGAGAGAAAAAGAAATAGATGAAATAAAATATGAACTTCAAACAAGATTTGAAGAAGAGATAACGAGTACTAAACCAGAGAAAATTATAGAAATACAAGATAAACTAAAAAAACAACTTTTAGAATTGGAAAGAAACTTAAAAGAAATAGAAAAAAAAGAAAATAGGGGAAGGGAAATTGAGAATAATATAAAATCTCTAGATAAACAAACAAGGAATATTGAAAATCAAATTACAAAATTGTCTAAAAAAATAGAACAAGAAGAGATAGAATTAGAAAATATTGATCAAATTATTGCTGAGATTGATAAGAAAAAAGAAAAAAAAGAACAAACAAAACACAGAGAAACAGAACAGCTCCAAGAATTGATTGAAAAAGACAAACAACATAGTATTCTTACAGAAAACATAAAGCAAAAAAAAGTAGAACTAAAAAAATTGCAGAAAAAAGCAAAAAATATAATGAAAAAGTTGGAAGATAACTTTCCTGATTGGAAAACTATACTTGAAAGAGAATTGGAAAGAGACATTACCGAAGATAAAAAAGACTATTCTAAAAAATTGGTAAGGGAAAGAAATGAACTTACTAGAATAGAAAGAAGGATTTCTAGTTTAGAAACACTAATTGAAGAAGAAGAAAAGATAATAAAACTAGTAAAAGATAAAAAAGAAGAAGGAAAGTGTCCGCGGTGTGAATCACCGTTAACAGAAACACATGCAAAAAAAATAGTCAAAGAAAGCAAAGAAGTAATAAAGAAAAATGATGTGAAAAAGGAAACACTCGCAAAAAAAAGAGAGAATATAAAGAATAATATTAATGAATTGGAAAAAAGAATAGTAATATTATATGAAGAAGAGAAGAAAACGATTTATCTGAAGAATTTGGTTGCTGAAAAAAAGAATACAAAGACCCAACTTAAAAAGGTTAAAGAAGAAATAGTAAATAATCAAGAAGAACTAAAAAATGTAGGGGACACTGAAAAACAGCTAAATGAGAAAAGAGTAAAAATAAAAAAATTGGATGAGAATATTAGTGATCTCAATGATGAATTAAAAAAAATAGAAAGTGTGAAAATATATGGAGCACAACTTTATTCTTTGAATGATCAACTTGACAAACTAAAAGAAGAAAGGATTTCAAGCACTAAAGAACCAGAGTACAAAAAACTGGCTGAAAATACTAAAAAATTAACAAAAAAGAAGGAAGATCAGCGAATGTATATCGCAATTATTCCTAAAGTAGAGTCGCTGATAAAGAATATGCAAAGCCTAGAAGAGAATAGGAAAAAGAGGGAAGAAGAAACAGACGAATTGAAATGTTTAAAGCAAGCCTATGATGAAAAACTTTTTTCTGAATACCAAGCTCAAGTCGACAAGATAAAAGCAAAAAAAGTAAAGTATGAAACCCAATTGAATAGCTATTCAAAAGATTTAATCCCGGATAAGCAAAAACAGTATGAAGATGTATTAGAAAAAGAAAAAAAATTAATCGAAATTCAAAAAGAGTTGCAAGTGGATGAAAAAAAACTTTCAAGTATTACGTTAGTGAGAGATTTCTTAATACAAACTATACCAATACTAAGAAGACAACATGTTAGGGCCATATCAGAATACTCAACAGAGATATTCTTACACCTGATCAATAGTGATGAATATAATGGGATAGAAATAACAGAAAATTATGACTTGAAAATAATTCAGTCGGGAAGAAAACATGATTTAATAATACTTTCAGGAGGCGAACAAGTAATTACTTGTTTGGCTATAAGACTGGCGATTGCAAAGTTATTAGCTAACCATGATATATTATTGCTGGATGAGCCAACTGTTATGTTAGATACACAAAGAAGAAGGGAATTGGTTGAAGTGTTTGATAAAACGAAACCCGTACAACAAACAATAATAGTTACACATGATTATGAGTTTGAAAGAATAGCAGATACAACATTTACAATTATAAAAAAAGCTGGAAAAGCAAACGTGCTAGCAGAAGAAATTGACAGTATAGTAATTAAACAGAAAGAATACAGAATGCTGACACAAGAAAGATTTGAGAAATTAGAAATATAGAAGGAGAAAAAAATGAGTGTAAAACTGGCAAAAATAATAAAAAACTCAGAATCAAATGGACCAGGCATACATTATACAATATGGTTTCAAGGGTGTAATTTAAACTGTCCAGAATGCTTTAATCCCCATACACATAATAGAAAGGGGGGTTTCAGAAAAAGAATAAATCAGATAGTAAAGGAGATTAAACACGAAAAAGAAGTAAATAAAATAAAAGGAGTTACATTAACGGGAGGAGAACCCTTACAACAACTAGAGGGTGTTTTTAAGTTGGTAAAAGAAATAAAAACAAAAGTATCAGATATTGGTATAATTATCCTTACTGGATACGAACCTGAAGAATTGGAAAAAATGGAAATGTTCAAACGAATAAGTACATATGTGGATGTGTTTATTGCGGGTAGGTATAGAAAAGAAAGGAAAATACAAAAGGGAATAAGAGGATCAGATAATAAAAAATACCTTTTTCTTACAGAATACTATGCAAGAAGAGATTTTGATAAAGTACCACAGCTAGAAGTAATAGTGGGAAAAACAGGTTCGATAGTGCTATCGGGAATAGAACCTGAAATAATGAATGATTAAGAAATTAAGAGATATTTAATCAAAAAAGAAAAGTGACATGAAAATAACGGGGTTTCAAACATTGATTAGTTTAAATTGGAGTTCCATTGTGAGTATTAATTCTGTATGTTATCATCTTCTCTTATAATTCTCTTAGTATTTTTTCCTCGCTTTAGTGTATTGATTATTGCAACAATATAAAAGACGAGCCCAGCTATAAGTTGAATGAAAACAGTTCCATCATAGATAAAAGAATCTATAAATTCATCAGATGGACGGAAAAACGTGAAAAACCAATAAACACCGCTAGCAAGAAAAGGCATAATAGAAAAGATTAATACGGCTTTAAACTCGACGCGCCCTTCTAATTGTTCTAATATTGTTGGATTATCAGAATTGTTGTTTTTAGAATAATATAGTAAGGGAAATATTATAATACACAAATGGGCTAAAAGGAGGAAAATCAAAAAGGAAAAAGAAAGAAATTGTAAGAATAAGAAAAATAAAAGTATAATCAAAATAATAGCATCTTCAAATTTTGAAGGGGAAAATGTATGTTGCCACACATTCTTTCTTCCCAGTAAATAATGAGAACCAATATACAAAGTAATAAGGAAAAGGGAAAGGAAAAAGAATTCGTGAACTGGTCATTGACCGACTTTAAAAGCATCTTGAAAGTCAGGATCATTTATTTGACGAGGTGTCCAATAAATAATTGACCACACACCCCAAAAAAGACCAATGAAGATGGATGAAAGCCAAAGTTTACCATATTCGCGCTTTATTAACCATTTACGATGGAAGTACCAACCCATTATGACGGAAAGAAGTATATGCCAACCGATAAAGTAGGAAAGCATAACAAGAAAAGTGATGTCAGCTACAACAATACCTGTAAAAAAACCTTCAACATAAAGAGGGTAGATTACAGCAGCTAAAAGAAAAGGCCAAAAATCAGTAATATGGAAAAAGTCAACCAAACGGAACAGGAGATAAACACCAACAATATATACCAAAAGAAGTATAAACAGACTATAGCCTTGGATATACCAGTAAACTTTTTCAGAATAAAACACAACTATTACTGTACATAGAATTAAAAACAACCAACGATAGAGAAAGGACATGATTTTACCTTGGTTTTCTTTTTCTGAAGAAATAGGTTCATCAAGATCAGCTAGCATATGGAAAGGTCGGAAATTGAATATAAAAAAGTAGCTAAAAATAGTTATTATTGGACTATTAGTTGCACGATCGTATGAGCTCGATTTTGTGTTTGTAACTCAATATGAAAAGAAGAAGATATATAGTGGAATAGTTTTTAAGGAATAGGCGACAAAGAAATGGTTGGAATTAGAACAAGAATGGCTTTCTGGCTTTTGAAAGTACTTAAACCACTGAGTAAAGATAATCTTACTGTTGAACAGCAGAGAGAAGAAATGGAAAAGGCAATGGAGCGATTTAAAGTCGCTGAAGGAATGGCAGTGGAGAAAATAATTATGGGAAATAGACCAGCAGAAAAGATTGAGTGCCAAAAAAGTGAAACAAAAAAAATTCTGTTTTATCTTCATGGAGGAGCATACAATAAAGGATCACCAAAAACCCATCGAGCATTTGTATCTCAGATATGTAATAAAGCAAAAATTTCAGCGTATGTCTTAGATTATCGACTGGCTCCAGAAGATCCTTTTCCTGCAGCGTTAGATGATTCAATAATGGGTTATCAATACTTGTTGAATAAAGGAATAAACCCTAAAAACATTATAATTGCCGGTGATTCAGCAGGAGGAGGGTTAACAGTAGCCACATTACTAAAATTAAGAGAGTTAGATCTAAACATGCCCAGAAAAGCAATACTTATCTCACCCTGGGTGGATTTAACAACTTCAACAAGTTCTTATGAAAAAAACAAAAAGAAAGATTTTATGCTGGATATAGAAGATTTAAAGCAAGCAGCAAAACAATATGCGGATAAAAACGAATTAAGTCATCCTCTAATATCGCCAGTATACGCGGATTTGAAAGGATTACCACCACTATTTATTCAAGTAGGAACACATGAACAATTATATGATGAAGCAATAAAATTGAAAGAAAAGGCAGAAGAAAAACAAGTAGAGGTGCATTTAGATGAATATGAGAAGATGATTCATGCATTTCAGTTAATGGATAAATTGATACCAGAAAGTAAAAAAGCAGTAGAAAAAATCAGTCAATTTATTTAGACCAATTCTCAATTTTGAGTTGTGTAACGTGATGGAAATGTTTGACATTTCGAGTAATACGAACCTCTTTTCTATTCAAAACAATACTTGAAATAAGTTCAGATTTGACCGATATGAAAAAAGAATCTATTGTACTATGTGTTTTTGGCATTCTTTAACCAAATCCATTAAACGTTCTTTTTTGATATAAAATTTTTGTAAGAAATCATACTCGCCCGCCCAAATCATGAAATCTTTAGTATCACCTAAATCACCAGGGGTATATTTCTGATTAAATTCCTCACTAGACATGTGATATTCTTGTTCATACTTTTTGATCTTGTTTTCAATTTTTTGGATTTCCCACTCAAGTAATTCCTTTTCTCTTCTAATAGCAGAGATAATAAGCTCCAAATCCTCTTGACTATTTAATGCCAAGTCAATAGTTGCCATTTTCTTCACTTATCAAGTATGAATTCCTATAGATGAATAAAAAGGTTATTACTACTAATAGAATTCAATTAGAGAATGAATCAAGAGTGGATTTTAGAATTAAATTAATGTGTATGAGGTTTAAGTAATTTTAATGTCTTTTGCATTTTCTAACTCATCCATTTTCTTTTCTAGGGTAGACTTTTTTTCTCTATAGGCTTTCCATTCGATATAATCATCCCATTCTTCAAAATGTTCTTCTGTGGTATGTTGCAAATGTTGTTCGAACTCTTCAAATGTACAATTATAGAGTTGCTCAAAAAGATCCCTCGGCCCTTTTTTGCTTCTCCTGTCCTTAGCTCACCAGTACAACTTTGCCTAAGGTTTCTTGCCTCAGTTGTCCATGGTTGAGGCGATACCAAAAGATTCTTCAAAATTCTTTGAGAAAATTCAAAAAACAAAAAATGAAGAAACTTTGGGATAATGATGAAAATGAGGATAACAAATATACCACAAAAAGAATTATTTTGAACTTTATTATAAAGATCAAGATAAATTTTCAGGTTATGTGTTCCTTTCTTTTTCAATCTCTTCTACGATGTCATCAATTTCCATATTGTCTAACCATTTTTGTCTTTCTTTAGTATAATCTCCTTCACCAGTAGCATATTGCTCAAGAAATTTCACCATACCACTGGGGCCTAAGGCCTTAAAAAGAGCTTCAAGACCCTTTTTTCTAATTTCTTCGGGACTCATACTTGTCATTTAAATCACCTCATCTATCCAATCTAATGGATTGGAAACAAGAATATTAAATTTTTCAATATGTTTTTTATACAAATATATAATATCTCTATCTGTCGTTAAAAATACATTAGCTCTTGCTTCTATAGCACACGAAATATGTAAAGCATCAAAATTTTTTACTCCAAATGAATGAAATATCTTTGCCTTTTGAATAATTGCATCATTAAGATGGATTTTCTCGTCAAAAAACCTACTTAATGTTTTAACTTTCCTTTTTCGATAAAAATCAGGTATCTTGTCTATTTCAAAATCAATTACATCACTACTAATTAATACCCAATCGGTAGTTTCTATCTTTTCAAGGATGATTTTAATAGATTCTGTTTCAAGATGAATCCTGTTATCTAATTGGTTATCGAAAGGACGATTAAGACAACAAACATCCATATAAATACGCATTAACCTTCATAAGATAATTGTAGAGTATCTAATTAAATTTTTGTATCCATTTCATAACTTTGCAAGTAGTTGACGATTTTATTCTTTGTTATTCTGATTTTCCACTCAAACAATTCATTTTCTCTTCTCCACATTAAAAATTTAAAATAAGTTTGAACACTTTGACTAGTTTACTTTGACTAGTTTTGAACATTAATCATAACAGATAAGTTAAAAACGAAAATCTTTGTCTTTCAATTTTTCTTCTTTGATCAAATCGCATAATATAACCATATCTTCTAAAGGCTTCCCAGTCATAGGACTTTCAAATCCATTTTTAGAAAATCTTGGGTGAAAATGGTGGGTCTGTGTTTCAACATTCCAATTTATCCATAGAATCAAATCGTATCCTGTCTAAAGGTAAATATGAAAAAATAAGTTGATAAGAATATTCTTCATAGTTATTATAATAGATATAAAGAACAGAGTCATCTGCGAATATAATCTTTGATCGTCCAAGGTCTATGTCAATTTCAAGGTCTAAAATATGTTCATTCAATCAATGTAGGATCTGTTTGGATACAATTCTCAATTTTGAATATATATGTGGCATAAAATCAATTCTCATAGAACCATATACTAATTGTTGATTTTTTCCAGTACTTCATCAAGTTCCTTAACCTTATCAAGAAGATTGGTTAATGCAATTGCATCATTTTCAGCTTCAGGTAGTTTACCTTCTCTTGTCAGTTCAAGCATTCGACCTGCTGTTGGTTGATTCCATCTGTCCAATATCTCTTGAATTTTATTAAATAGTAGTCTCTTTTTTCTATAGCTCTTAAAACTTCTTCTAATGAAACTTCCTTTGATTCTTCTAGATCTGGGGAATGTTTATGATATGGAAAAGTTTTAAGTTTTTTATGATGAGGAGCATTATCCCATCGAATAATTAGGTTTCCTTGCGTATTTTGCCAATGATAGGAATAGTGTCTATCATCTTCCGAAATAAATTCTCTGATATGAAGTTCTGTGTCATTTAAAAGAAAAATTGTAGTTTTTAAAAAATAAAAGTTTTCACCAGATTGATAATCATTTATATCATAGGGTCTTATAATGGGATGTGATTTAAGTAATTCTAATGTCTTTTGCATTTTTCAACTCATCCATTTTCTTTTCTAGGGTAGTCTTTTTTTCTCTATACGCTTTCCATTCGATATAATCATCCCATTCTTCAAAATGTTCCTCTGTGGTATGTTGAAAATGTTGTTCGAACTCTTCAAATGTACAATTATAGAGCTTCTCAAAAAGATCCAATTTGACCTTGACCAAAGATAATTCAGAGATGAGTTTGAGTTTTTCATATTGCTTAATCTCATCAAACGATGATGATATTGACATTTTATCCTCTATCTAGTAGTATATATTACAGAATATAAATACTCTCCCGTAGATTGCTTTTCAAGAAATGAATATAAATTCATCAAGTATAAATTATTACATATGAATAAAAGTAATTATCACTAATAATAGAATTCAACCTGATAGGTTTTTTTCATCATCAAGCAAACTCTAAATAAACAAACAATGCCTATAGATACCTTCTTGAAGAGATTTAATGGGTGGTAAAAGGTGACTAACTTAAGGTATCTGGATATTTGATATCTAAAAATTTCAGCGCATGTTTTTTGAAATCTCCTCTAATTCAGCTTCAAAACCCGTTTCTTCTAATGCGTCCAATAATAATTCAACCCTTTTTTCGACATTTTTTTGGATAAGAGAGTTGATTACTTCATCAAAGGTTCTGTAACCCTTTAATCGGATGAGATTATCATAAATTTCATCGGATATAGTTATAGTTTTCATATATACTATAGAATACATGAAATTGCAAATAAATAGTTCTTAGATAGTCTTAGACTCTTGACTTATGTTATTGTTAAAAAATGGATTGTAATAATAGATCTGCTGTAAATACAAACATATTACTTCTAATAGCTGCATTATACCATAATCTTCTAATAAGGTATGTATTTTGTGTTTCTACGGCTTTTCCTCATATTTTTTGAAGAGAGTATCTTATTAGACGTTACCGTCTCGAACCCATTGCTTGATAGGGTTTTGACAATAAGGTAGGTTGTTGTAACGACCAAGAAATGAGAAAAGGGGATATGAAAACGTACGTTTTTCACCTCTATGAAACAATTGAAGGTTGACTGTTGGAGTGGTGTTCCATGAAATCTTTGTTTTTTTCTGAAATTACATTTTTCTTGTAAACACCCTTGCTTCTGTTTCTTTACTAGTTTAACCTAAATGAGGGGATGAAACACTTACATGAAAACCTATACTTATTTTGACAAAAAATCTTGAAAAAGAAAAGAAAGAGTTTTATCTATCCTAGGCAAGGGAAGTATCTTTCTCTTTCAAACCTGTCTCCCAAAACTTCATTACGTATGAACATATAAATCTTATCTAAGTTTCCATCTTTTTGTTCAATGAAATTCTTGGTGGAGGTATACTCACTTTGTGGTTCTTCGGCATATTGTTTAACTGCTTTAGGAATTAAGCTTGCCAATGATGCCATCCATAACGATATTTCTTTGAGTTTAGGATGATTAGTGGGGTTTGTATTATTTACCAAGTCATCCGTCATTAGGTTTTGATCTTCATTTATTAGTCCTTTTACTTCGTTAAGACTATTTTGCATAACCATATTAACAAGGTCTTCATCTGTAAAGTCGAATATTTAGGTAAATATCTCCCTAACATTGCATGTTTTGTTATAATGATTACAATATGCATCTATAATTTTCTTAATTAGGGCGATTAAAATATAATTCCAATATCTTACAGAATCTTTGTATTCAACAAATATGGATCTTGCTCTTTTATATTCATCAATCGTTCTATATTCTGAATTTTCATTGCGTATCGCTTCTTTTATATCATAATCTTTTTTTGTATAAAAGGATTTTACGACTTCTGCTATGCTTTTAATAGCTTTGGCAAATAGTATTGATTCAATCCATGAAATAGTGTTTCCTCTTATTTCCACATTCATCTTATTTATGTCAAATGCATCTTCATATAGTTCATCTTTATCAAATATGTCTTTGGTGTATGATCTTGCAATATTTTGTTTTCCTTGAAAAGCCATACTTAATTGTCCAAATTCCTTCATAGTCAGAATACGATAATTTTTTGGCAGACCTTTAAATTTTTCCACAGATCCAGACCTTGACTTTGTAGAATCCCAACCTCCTCTTTTATGTTCATAAAATATTGATATCGAATGATCCCCAAGCATGTTTTTAATTGGAAGATGTATGTACTCATCAGCCGATCTCATATCTAGTTTGTTAATAGGGTTTTGTGTGTTTGTAGCTTGGGCAATTTTCTGTTTCTGTTTTTCATCTTCTATAGGGATGATTTTTGCCCAAACGTTTATTCCCTCTTGTTTAATATCATTTAAAGCCATTTTGTTTTCTCTCATAAAATCTCTTACAGCATCGTGAATTGCCCAACAAGTTTGACATCCATTAACTATTTGTGGTTTTACTAATATAAATTCGCCATTAAATACTTCTTGCTCTTCAATAATAACTAGGTCACAAATGATGTTCAATCCATTGTTCAGTGTTTCTAGTTCGTAATTAATGTCACCATTAGCTTTATCTAATAATTCTTTAACTTCATCTTTAATCATTTTTCCAATTTTCGACCCTCTACTAGGTGGTAATCTGAATCTTAAATTTTTGAGAAATAGTGCATCATTATGGGACTTAAGTAAATCATATATTTGAGTGACATTAATTGGACTTAATACCAGTTTTATTTCCTCTTCATTGTTTTTTCTAAGTATCAGCGCCTCTTTTTCCGATTTTATCTTAATCTCATCTGGTGGTTGTAAAAAATATGATTCTTGATACCTTATGATTTCTATTATATCCTCTTTATCGTAAATTTCGACATCATTTTGTTTTGCATTTAATATTGCATCATCATTTAATCTTCCAGTAACACATACGACTTTACGAATAAGTTTTAGGTCTTTTAACCTTTTATAATCGCCCCTTAAATCTCTAAAATCATTGTTGAGAACATCTTCATCACTCTCTAGCATTCTTATTCCATTTAGGAGTTGATCTATAGGTTCATTGTCAAATGTTGTGTCTGACGAGAGATCAGAGTATTTGCATTGTACTAGTAAAATTGTGTCTTTTTCATCATCGATTACTCCAATATCTATTCCATGATCACCTGTTTGACCAAAAAAAATCCTTTCATTAGGGTCAATGCCAAATATGTTTTTTGTGGCCCATTTTTCAAAAATAAATCCTTTTTTCTCATTTGATAGGATTTCTTCATTGGGATAATACTCTTTACCTAAATTATTAATAGATTCTTCAAAATCTTGTATTATTTGTTCATTAAAATTACTCATTTGTCTGTTAGTTATTATTATATATATAAGTATTTTGTATTAAACATGTGCTACGTTTATTCCCTCTCCCTACTGTCTTTCAAGTCCTTTGAGCGGGGATGAAACACTTACCTTATTTGATGCATTGAAATATGTTCGTGATTTTGCTTTTATTATTATTACTATTATCGTATAAATAAATACGAAAATGAAGATGAGGTTTGCCTTAATTTTTCTTGTTTTCTTTTCTAAATATCAAGCAATACTGGTGATGTCTATTACCAACCCAAGCATTGTAAATTCCTAAAGGTAGTAAACTTTTATCATCTTGGCACCAGATTTTCTCATCTTTAAGTACCCATTTACATTTATCAGTTCTAGATAGTGAGATTGCTGTATCATAAGCTAGGGGATAGACTTCACCATTATAAAAAACATTATTAGTTATAACAACCAAGTATCCTTTATTTTTCATAACTTTCCATACTTGATCAAATATTTTCTTTTGTTCTTCTATAAACTCAAGATAATCATCAATATTTCCAATGTCATCCTCATTATCTTCTGAGTAAATTGTATCAAGATTCTTCTCTTTTCTTTCTTTTTGTCTGATGTGGTTTCTTTTTAGTTGATTCCAATAAGGTGGACTGGTAATACAGAAATCAACTTCTTCGATACCTTCTTTCTCAAGTAATGATACTAAATTCCGGGAATCTCCTGTGATTATTTTGTGTTCTGAAGTCATAATTTTTTCTTCAGATACTGAAACTTTATTCAAAATTTGTGATAATTCAGGTTGATCTTTTAGTCTTTCTTTAGCAATTTTGGAGTATTTTTTGTTAATCTCTATACCTACCCCATTACGAATTAATTCTCTGCAAGCTACTAATGTGCTACCTGTGCCTAGAAAAGGATCTATTACCCACTCTCCTTTTTTAGTAAAAAAAGCTATAAATTCACTTACAAGGGATTCGGGATAACTAGCGGGATGCATTACCTTTTTATCCCCTCTCGATTTTGGTCTGTGAATAAACCATGATTTTGTAAATTTAATCCATTCCTTGCCTGAAAGTTCGTTTAATCGGTTTTCTGGTTTTTTTCTTTTGTTTTTTGTCAAGTAAATCAAGCCTTTTTCTGTCAAATGAAATAGTGTTATTTTATGGGTTTAAAGAACCTTTTATTACAGATATTTCAGTACTATTATATTTTTTATCATATACTATCTTCAACGAAAGTATTTGAAGACAACAATTTTGTTAAAAATAACTTTAAGAATTATAGTAATACCTAATTATTTTTAAAAGAAAAATAAGCGGATAGGGTGATTTTAGGAGTATACTAAAACTATAAAATAGACTTTTAGTCTTGTGGTGGCCAAGGATCATATGGTTTTATAAGGGCAATTTTTCTTATAGTAACCCTCTTGATAATACCTAGATCATCCATTAAACCTATGTAATTTGATATTCTCTGATGATTGTTCAAGAAACGTATACCTAAGAAGTTGCTTTCGTCAAATCCTTCTTCTATATATACTTCTTTGATTTTTTCTACTATGTCCTTGTTGGAAATAACTTGATCATCACAAGGATTGAGATTCTTATCTAAGCAATGTTTGAAAATTGCTCTCCAGATAATTTCTATAGGTTTTTTGAATATTTCATAGATAGTTTTCTTCATTCCCCACATATTTTGTTCATGTTTTAAAGCTAGGATTCTTTTAGAGAGATTTGTAAGTCTATTTTCAAAATCGATGAAACCATATTGATATAAAGTTAAAAGAAAATTAACTCTTATGTGTTTTTCATTAAATTTAGTTCCATCATCCTTAAGCACCCCATTTTGAATACGTTCCGTTATATAATGTGTTTCTAGTTCTTCTTCAGATTTTTCAAACTCTTCTTCCTTAATTACTTCTAAAATCTCTAATAATCTATCAATAGAGTTAATACCTTCATTAAAGAACACCCCTTGAACCATTATTTCTTTTTCTTCTTCTAAATTTTTAAGTTCCTTTTTTGCATCTTCTAGCGTTAATTCTCCGCCTTTCTTGTCTAGATAGAATATGTCTATTTCATCTGGTAAAGCTAACTTTGTTAAAGATACTAAACTATCTTGTGGTATTAAAAACACTACCTTTCCCTTTTTCAATTTGTCATTCTTATTTCTAAGGTGTTGATATTGATAACATTGTCCGATACCCCGAACAATATCAGTAAGACCAACTGAACCTTTGCACTCAATAAGAAAATCTGCTTGATCATTTTTAAAGGCAACAACATCAATTATTGGACCTTGATATATGACAGGATATTCTTCATGAATATCATAGCCTTTTTTCTTATAATATTTTATGGCGGCATTTTTTACGGTTTTTTCAATCATAAGAAGAATGGTGTGAAAATTTATTAAAATATTATGGCAATAAAATATACCATTTATAAATATTGTAATATTTTACTCTGTCTAAACTTCCTTTTTCGTTGTCCATATTTAAATAAAGAAAAGTATTGACTGTTCTTTAGATTTATTTCCAAGAATTCTGCATACTGTTTATTGGCTATTTTATTTAATGCCCGATGATTTTCTTTCATGAATACATAAGCATTATGTATTGCTCTTAACTTAAAGCTGTCATTTATTTTTTTTAAAGAATTATTTTCATGAATGCCACAATTACATTTCTTGAATTGTTCTATTTCCAATTTTGATAATTTTGGTCTATTTTTTCTTGCAGGACTAGGTAGAATAAATCTGTCTCCAGTCTTTGGCAACTGTATTGCACCAAATGCTGCTTTTAATCTCCAGCCCATGGAATCAATTGAATCGACTCCCAAGGCAAACATCAGATGCATCGTTGAGGAGCTTCCAATTCCAAAAACATGGAGAAATTTATCAGGAAATCTTTTTCGAACATATTTGATTGAATCTATGATAAATTGTTGAGTAGTATATTCATTGGATATTGCAAAACCGCTTTCAATTCCTATTTTTTTCGTTTTTTTTGCTGATCTTATTAGAGGTACTAAACTTCCTATACCTATAACAGGTGTGTCATAACAAGCTAAACAATCACAAAAATGTTTTATTTCTTCCTTTGTATAACCATGGATAATGGGCATTATATTATTAAATTCTTGACTCATTAATCCCCAATTGTCCAATGATTTTTTGATATTAAACTTTCTTTGAGTTTTATTTTGATTCGGACCTAATGGTAAATCTAAACTAGCTAGTAAATCTGGTGAGGTTTTCTTATAGATTTCTACAACTTCTTCCAAATTGATTTCAAAGTCTTGATTTTTCTGGATCAAATACCCACCAGAATCCATAAATACAATTCCATCAAAATTTAAAAAAGCATGAATATTTGAATCAAAGATTTTTTGTTTATGCTTTATTGATTTAATTATTTCATAAGCATTAATCATTAAACCTTGGATGTTTTTTTCTTTACCTTGTTCTCTAAAATAAACCCAAGGTTCAGGTTTTCCATTAAGTATTGTACCATGGAACATGATGGGAGTTTTTACTATTTTTGATCCAATTTTGAGTTTGCCTGTTCTAGCTTCTGTTTTTTTATCCTCATTATTTACAGTAAAACTAATTTTTGTCAATATTCTTTCCTAGCTACATAAAAGATATTAATAAAGCAAAAAGAAAAAATGTGCAAAAATAGTTTGTTAGACATAGCTTATAAGTTTAGTCTGTTTTTGAGATTGATTTAGACTATATTTAAAGAGTTTTTTGTAAATAGTTCGTTCCAATCTTTTATTAACAAAACTTTTGTAGTTTTCGTTAGTAATTGCTTCTATTGCTTTGATGTTTTCCTGTAGAAATATATATGCATTATGTATTGCCTTAGGTTCAAAAGTTACATCAATATAATCATAATCATATTCTTGATGAATGCCACAATTACAATCATTGAACCTTCTTTTTTGTTCATTAGAGAATATGGGCCTATTACCTCTTTTCCCATCTAAGTCGGAAAGAAACCTGTCAGCTGTAAAAGGGAGCTGTACTGCGCCATAAGCTGCTTTTAATCTCCAGCCCATGGAATCGATGGAATCTACTCCCAAAGCAAACATCAAATGCATTGTTGAAGCACTCCCAATACCAAAAACGTGAAGCATCCGTTCAGGAAATCTCTTCCTTACATAATTAATAGAATCAACGACAAAATGTTTACTTTTATACCACTTCTCATCTGAAAATCCACTATTCTTACCAATATGTTTTGTACCATTGGTTGATCTCATTAGAGGAACAAGACTTCCTATCCCTATAACAGGACATTCATAAGATTCTAAGATGTCACAAGCATTTTTTAATTGTTTTTTAGTATAGCCATGAACGACAGGAACTATGTTTGGAAAAATTTCGTGCATTTCTTCATAATTTTTCATGGTATTTTTCCAATTTTTTTGGTTCTCTTGATAACTTTTTTCAGGAGAAAATGGATGATCCAAGGAAACAAAAAGATCTGGATCTGACTTTCTATAAACCTCTAAAACATCTTCGACTTCAATCTCAAAATCTTGTTTTTTTTGGATTAAATATCCACCTGAGTCCATAAATACAATTCCATCAAAATTTAGAAAATCATGTATATTGTTTTCAAAAATAGTTTTTTTATGCTTAACAGATTTGATTATTTCATATGCATTTAACATTAAACCGCGTATATTTTGCTTTTTACCGTGTTTTTTGAAATATATCCATGGTTCGGGTTTTCCATTAAGTATTGTGCCATGGAACATGATTGGGGTTTGAATTCTTTTATTACCAATTTTTAAAGTTCCCTTTCTAGCAGCAGTATCGTCGCATTCTTTATCAATCTTGAAAGACATTGAATATCTTTTCCTCTTTTCAAGAGAATATAATTTATCCCATATATAAGGATAACATTTATTTTGTTAAAAATTATTAAAAAATCATGCATCCAATCATTTTGTTTAATAACATACATAATGAATATAACTTAAATGAGAAAACTAAAGATTTGAAAGATACTTTATCAAGGAAAATTAAGGAAGGAGCGAAGGAGGATGGAAGTGAGTTACTTTTTGGAGTTGCATATATTAAAAATTCAGGCATAAATCCCTATCTAAACAATTTTGAACAAATATTAAGTCAGAATGGAAGAATCAAAATATTAACTTGTTTTGATTTTGGATTAACCGATCCACTTGCATTGAAAAAACTTATCCAATTGAAAAAATTTGGGGATATCGAAGTTCATTTCTATCAAAATACAAAAGGTAATTATCATCCTAAATTTTACTTATTTAATACAAATAATAAAAGAGGGGGTATAATAGGTTCAAATAATTTTACATATTCTGCTCTCAATGATAATATAGAATTAGCTGTTTTAATTAATGACCAAGAAAGTATTAAAAATTTGGAGAGTTATTTTTATTCACTATGGCAAAAATCAGTTAATATCAATGCTGAAATTATTGATGAGTATTCAACAAAATATAACAAGCTACAAATAGAACGAGAAAAAACAGAGAAAGAAATGAAACAATTAGCTGAAAGTTTTGAAGAAAGAGTAATAAGTGACCCCATAGATGAAGAAGAAATAGAAACCATAATATCACAAATCAAAGCTTATTTTAATATTCCCTCTGGCTTGCTTTTTTGGAGAGATGTGGCTCCTGATGAAGTAGGTACATTATTGTATTATTCTTCAAAAGAAGAAGATTTTGATGCAAGAGAATTTGTAATAGATTTGATAAGAAATGACTGTCTTCATTATAAAAGTGAGTCATCAATTGGAGCATGGTTAAATTATCGCTTATTTATGGAAACCATAGGTTATTGGGATGATTATGGACTAACAAAATGGGGAAAAATTGCTCTTGATGAATATAGAAAATCAGGACAAGGTTTTTTAGCATTTTTGCAATTCAGCATATTAGTTTCGGGTGAAATTTACAGATTAATTAGTGTATTAAATCAAGCAAACAGTGAAATTAAGCACATAATTAATTCTGAAAGTAGATTATTAAAGGGTGAATGGATTGATCTTGTTTATCCAATAATATGTGAAAAACTGGCAAAATATGGTGCGGATTATGAATTGGGAGAGGAAAGTTTCAAACGATATCTTCCAAGTCTATTTAATAAATTTGGACTGGGGTCATATATCTATACAATAATACCAACTGTCTACGAAATCAAAATACATGAAATCTCTCACCAAATTCTCAATTATGGTCAGAAATTCAAATTGAAATCATCGGAAACGCAAAATGATTTTATTGGCGATCTCTGAGTCACTCAAGTCCTCAATAATGTCATTAATATCGGATAAAGTAATATTCTGACCTTTTTGTGTCTTTGTATAATATAAATTTACAAATCTTGATATTGCATCAGAATCGCTGATATTTTCAATATCTATTTGATTATTTTGCATCTGCTCAATGTGTTCATCAAACTGATTTTGATATGTTTCTGCATCCAAATTTCTGCTTATTCTAGAATTTGTTAATTTCTTAATTTCCTTGTAAATTCCTTTTAAATTTTTAGCTTTTTTGGTTTTTTCTTTATCTATTTTGATTTGAATTAAGAAATCTAAGAAAGCTATTTTGTCATCTATAGCTTTAATTATCTCAAACTTAAATGAATTCATTAATCCTTCGGCGTTTTTAAAGAGATCTTCTACATTTGTAATAAGATCGTCATGTTCTATTTTTTGATGGGATTTCAATGACTCATAATTTTCATATAAATTCTTGAGACTTGTTTTTTTCCCTATTGCAATTAAAAATTTGGAGTAACATAGACATTTCACTAAAGATTCGTTTAAATCTTGAAATTTTTCTTCTATCTCTCTGGTTTTCTCTCTATTTAATGACTTTTCAAGTGCTTTAACTAATGACATCATGTATCTCTCCAATCATTTGTAAGATGTTTTTAGCTTGATTTTGAAGGTTGTCTGATAAATCTTCAAAATTTCTATTTATTAGATTAATAATCTCTTTTTTCTCTTCCAGGTTTGTAAACCATTTCCAGAAAATGTAATATTCCATTTCTAAATTGTCTATAGAAATTGATACATCTTCTTCAAAATCGTTAAATCCTAAATATTTAAGGTTAGTCTTTAGGTTTTTGAGTTTATTTCTTATCTCTGAAATATTGTCATTTTTTAAGAATTGTCCGATTTTTACTATTCTTCTGCGAATATCATAGTCCAAGTTCTCTACTAAATTCTTATTTTTGTTATAAATTTCAAGATATTGATTTATTTCACCCGGTTCAAGATTTTGGATAATAATATTCATATCTTTAAAATTAAACTTATTTACTTTTTTCATCCTCTCTAATTCAAGATGTAAATCTTTTATTGTAAGTAAAAATTCACTTAGAGGTCGATCTGCAAATCGCACTTTATTATCTAAGTTATTTATATTATTTTTTGTAATATCGTAACCAATATTGATTTTATTTTGTGCTTGTTCTCTTATATAAGAAAAATCTTCTTCTGATAGTATATTTGCATCGGAAGAAATCTGCTCTAGATAAAGATTAAGTAGAGATTGTACATCATCTTTAATGTTATTTCGTAGACTCTTTTTTACTCCTACTATTTTACAGTTTTTAGTTAAATTATTGATGAAATCTTCTTTTTGTTCATCTTCTACAAGAATAGAGTAAATATCCATGTCTTCAATTTCTTTATGTGGGTAGCTGATTTTAAGAAGAAGATTTAGAAATAAAGATAATGCTTTGTTAATAATATTTGTTTCCTTTTTATTGGATCTTTTCAAAATGCTAGAAAATTGTTTGTAGTAATAATCTATAAAATCTTGCCGCCAGAATTGGGCATAGGAAAGAAATAAAGGAATACCCTCTTCACAAAGTTGCAACTTTTCTTCAAAACTTATAGAACTTTTATCGTCAATTGCACAACCAATAAGGATTATCTTTCTCAGTAAACTCATGGGGAGAGATTTTTGATCTATAGTGATTTGTAATAAGTCCTTATCTGATTTCTTGTCATTTTCGTGAATTATAGGATATTCATTTTTTCCATATCGATAAGTGAGAGAGGGTAAGTTTTTTAGTGAATATCCATTAGTAAAAATACCCATGATTTCTTTCATGCCTATTTTAAAATAAGAATTGATGTCTTGATATTTTGTCTTTAGTTCATTTTGTGTGCTCTCAGACCAAGGAGATATCAATTCAAGAACGTTAACATATTTCTTCTCTAGTTTTTCGATATTGGTTAACTCTTCTTCAATTGTTGAAAAATCTGTCTTTTCAGTTCTCTGAGTTATAGTGTCTGATTTGTATCTTGTCTTACCTTTTTCTGGAATTAGTACTTGGTGATCTCTTCTCTTAAATTCTTCAATGGATTCTAGATCTAAATTAAAGAAATTGAAATAGTCTTTTTCCAAGGAGAAAAATGTGTTCCCGTTGATGTTATTTTTAGTATAATAGAAAGAAATGAATCTGCGTAATTTTTCATCATATATTGGTTTTTGAAATTCTAAATAATCCATTTTTAGATTTCTAACTTCCGAAGATTCTGTTGGGGGTTCTTCAAATTCTAGATAATGTAAAATTGATCTATATATATTCTGTATGAATGTTCTGGGCTTTTTCTCGTCCATCTTGTCAAATAATCTTTTTATAAATGCTTCATTAGCTGGAAAAAGAACTTTAAATTTATCTGAGGGGCACTTCTGACAATTTTTACAAATATTACCAAACATATCTTGAATGAATTCAAAATATTTTTTAGCAAAATTAAAGGATGTGTCAGAATTCAAAAATAGAACATTTGTATTTTCTTGTTCATTTGTTCTGAAGAAATGAAACCTATCTCTTCTTGTTGCTTCTTCTTTAACAATACTAATTATATCTGTAGTACCTGCAATTAAAAAATCCCATCTGTCATCAGGGACATCTCTTTCCATATATTTGAGCAATCTATTCAAATCTAATGTTGCAATTTTAAGATCTTCCATAATCATGGCAACTCTTTTATCGATTGAGTTCATATGCTCACTTATTGCATTCATGATTTCCTCAAAACTAGGAGCACCAAAATGTTCATTTAGATTACTCCACAAATTACTATTAATTTCCTTCAGATATTCTTCATCATTCATCCAATTTTTTGTAGTATGATTATCTTTCAAAATTTGAATTACTGATTTTAAACTGTTAAACTGATTAATGTCTGAGGATGTGAAAAAATTAGCTTCATAATCAGTAATATAAAGACTACTATCTGTCCTTATGATATTTCCGATTTTAGTTCCAAATGCTTTTTCAAAAGCATCTATTATTCCTTGTTTGTTTTCGTTTATATCTTCGAGAAAAACATATTCTTCAAAAAACCTACCAACTATTTGTTTTGCAATGGCGTGTCGTTTATTTGTTTTTTTAAGCTCCTTTTGCAATTTTAAGGCATTGTCACTTTTAGGAAAGCTTGTTCCAGTTTTTTCTTTATAAAACTCTAGAAGGTGTATTTTCATAGTAGTTAAATCCATATTTTTAGGAATATGAACAACTTCCCATCCCCTGTCTTCTAAATCATACACTAATTTAACGCACAACTCAGATTTTCCAGTTCCTGTTTCTCCCTCTATAACAATACATTGATTCCCGGGATGATTATAATTAAAAATGCTAGCTATCTCGTCTTCGGATACTTTATTCATGTTGTTATCATAAACATATACTTTTGTATGGGTCTTTTCAAACATTTCTCGCAGTTTAGATCGGTTCCCTGCTGCAACATTGAAAATAGAAACCAAGCTATATTTATTATGTTTTTTCGCTTCTAATAATTTTGGACATTTGAAATTACTCATTTTTATCGCCTCGATTTATTATCTCAATCCAGTTAACTTTATCGCCAAATTTTGCTTTGATGAATGTAGGTTTCGGTGATACAATAGGGAAATCACCTCTGTTTAACAAATTAATATGATCTCTCGAATATAGTAGCCAAAGGGCACTACCCATTGATTTTGTGATAAATGCTTGATATTTATCATCTTGTTGTGTTATTGGAAGAAATTTCTTAGCTATTGTATCAATTAAGTTCTTTAGGGGCATTCCTTTGGTTTCTGTTTTGGAATATTTTGAAATTAATGGTCTTAATAAGTACATTATATAGTAAGGATTGAGTTTTGAAAAGTAATATTTATCCCTTCCATGTTTTACTTCCTCACATAACTCCAGATCTTTTAATATTTCTAATGCATTCCTTAGTTTGTTGTCATTCATTTCTATTAGTTTCCCTCGACTAGACTCAGGCTTATAACCAATATTATTAAAATATGTGTTAACATCATTAACTGTTTTTTGACTTCTTTTTAAGCCATACTTTGTATCTTGACTAATTTCCATAAAACTGTAAACTAAAAGAATTGCAGCTTGTTTGTAAAATACATATTTGGAAGTCGGTTCCATTTTAAAAGATATATTGGCTAAATTTTTAATAATTTCAAAATTTAGTTTATAATCAATATAGCGTTGTAAAGTATCTGTATCCAGTTTTCCCCTTTTTTTTTCTATGATTGTATAAATGTCGGAAACTGTTTTTAAAAGATCTTTAGCTAAGCATATTTTGTCATGTTTTTTTTCTGTCATACCCAGTACTCTTAAAAATTCGAGTTTTTCATCAATATTTCTTTCTTTATTAGAATGAAACTTTTCTAGAATGCTAGTATGCTCAAAACCGTTTGATTCTCTTCCAAGGAGCATAATAACTTTCCTTATTCCGCTTACATTGTTTACTTGGTTTAAGAGATATGGTTGATCAAATTCTTCCATGGACATATTAAATTCTTCCTTATTTTTTCTGGTAAAACATTAAAAATTCTCACTATTTCATCTACTATGGATTTCTTATTTGGATGTTTATATTCCCAATATATACTTTCGAAATCATTATCTTGATACTTTCTGAGAATTAAATTTGTTATTTCTTTATTCTCTTCATTATTTAACTCAAATTGATATTTGAAATTTCTAGCTATTGCAGTTATGATATTTCCCTTGTTTTTTACTTTTTCTCTATCTAAACTATTAATATATTCCATAATATTGTAGAAAATTGGATTCATTTCCTCTTTAATAGCATATATTATCAATTCTTTAACTGTATCGAACTTTTTATTGTCAATTTCATTAAAAATATATGCCAGATTATTCAAGAATAAATTTTGTGTTTGAGTGAAATCTAATTTCCAGTTGTAATTTTCTTTAAGCGTTTTAACTATTCTCTGATACATTTCAGTGTAATAAGTAAAGTAATTTTCATGAAATAACTCTGTTTCTTTCACTGGTCGTACAAATCCCGATAAGGTTTTTTTACACGCATCTTGTTCATTCAGAACAAATAGGTAATCATGTTTTGCTGATATTAAGATTTTATGTATTGCATAATCAAAAGAATAATCGCCATATCTTGATTTTGAAATCATACAATATTTCTGTTCTGATCCTTTATTTTCTTCCAGAATTTGATCAATATGAACAAATTCGTGTGGAATTGGAGTGAACTGTTTGTATTTCTTAGAAATTTTTCTCCATCCTATAGGATAGGTGAAATCTTTAACTCCGAGTAGTTGTAAGATGGGTATTGATCTTAGAAGAGATCCAATGTTTTCTTCAATTATTAGAATATATTTATTTGACTTAATCTTGTTTGTGTAATAATCAATGAAATCAGTCATAATATGTTTTCTCCAATACTCTTTTGACTACTTTACGATCTAACAAGTCATTTTTTATTATAGAAACAGGTGTTCTCTCTATTAAGACACACCTTTTGCAAAACTTATCACAATTATCACAATTAACAACAGAATTAACATTAGCTAGAATTTCATCAATATTCTTATTAACAGAATCCGCTATCCCATTCCCACCTTCACAATTGTCAACTATAGAGAGTCTGATAGATTTCTTTGTGTGTGTGGAAACAATAGTAAAATCATTGAGATCACAACCAAGGATAACTGAGATTGATTTCTTTAAAGCTTGTTCAAATGTAGATTCAAATATAGCTAATTTTCTTTTATCTGTTGCATCTCTCTCTTCTTTTGGCTTATTGATGATTTCATTTATTGGAAAATCGAAAGTAAACGATTTGGTATATACATTGGTTCCTACTGGAACATATGTTCTTTTTAGTTGTTTGGTTCCACCTTCAAGAGCTTCTAACAAATTATCTAAATCTTCTTCTGGTTCAAGTTCTTCTTCTAATGTTTCAGAGGCTATATCTTCATGTATTTCGGCTTGGGAAGGTGAATCTGTCCAATCACTAGAAGCTCTGAATCTATAAGAAAACGATGGTACAAATGTAACCAGATTAGCAGTGGAAACAAATTTTGAAGAACTTATGTTGTTGCCAATCTTTAGCTCCTCTTTTTGAGGTTTCTCATAACTAATGTCTTCTATTATGAAAGGTGAAGATTTGTAGCCGAGATTCGATGGTAATCTTTTAATTTCAATACTTTCAGGTGCGTAAACATTTAATTCTGTGAGTTCATTATCACATAGTACACACTTATCAAGATGTTTTTCAGCTTTCAATTGATAAAAGTCACATTCTTTATTATCGCATATTTTTGTTTGAAGAATCTTTTTAGATGCGTATACTTTATTTGTAATATATGGAGTCATAGAAATGAGTTGAGAACCACCACTATACCGTCTCCCCGTTTTTTCGTAATTGTTATTCATATAACCAGGATAATTTTCTTTAATAGCATCCAGTATTGATTTTTCATCAAATATCTCATTTTTCATTTTTATTGGTATATTTTGTACAAATCCTCTATAATTGGCTAAATAGCCTATTTTATTTAATATATTACTGAAAAACCTATAGTCTTCTGCTAATTTGTTTTGAGAGCTTTTAGAAAGTCCTCTCATCTTTGCATAATAAGAGAAGAAATTGTTTGTTCGTTTTAGAATTGAATAATCATTGTTTTTGTCAAGTATTCTTAGAAGAAGATTTTTAGCTGTATCTCCAAAACATTCAGAAATAGTTTGCTCGATTTCCTTCATCTTTTTATCTTCGATTAATTTAGTGAATGCTTTGACCCTGATTTGGTTTTGACTTATAAATTTCCTCAGAGAAACATTGGCAAAAGGAGTATCCCATATTTTTTTGTAGATGTCTTTAAGATCATAATTTCTTGCTAAGTAGGTAGCTATTAAGGTAATTATATGGGAAGCATAAACTACCTCTACATCCTCTTTTTCTGGGATTCCAATTTTTGGTATAGAGTCAAAATATCTTTCTTCTAATCTATCAAAATAATAATCATCGATGGCATTACCAGCCTTAATAAATGTTACAATAATTGATGATTTTCCTCCACTTCTTCCTGCTCTACCAGCTCTTTGAATATAATTTGCAATACCTGGTGGAAGTCCCACTAAAAAGATTGTATCTAAGTCCCCAATATCAATTCCCAGCTCAAATGTAGTTGTTGCGGATATGGCGTTCACATCAGGTTTTGTACTTTTGAAATTATCTTCTATTACACTTCTAAGTTCCAAAGGTATACCCGCTCTGTGCACATTAATAGCCAAAGTATTTTCAGCCTCTGTGGTGGCATTGATTTGCTTCGCCCAATAGTCATTAACAACATTTGCTGGTGTTTTCTGGCCTAAAAATCCCCCATTTTTGGATCGATTTCCAGAAATGAATTCACCTTTACACAAAGGACAAATCTTGGTTAAAAAATTTATGGCGGGAAAAGCTTTCTTGCAAACTTCACAAAGATTAACTTTAGAAACTTTCTTCAAGGTGAAATCGTGTTTTTTTGCCTTAATTTTTCCCTCTCCTTTGTATCTCGTTGTAATTATACCATAACAATCCTTAGGGATTTGAAATTCTATGGGGTCAAACAATTCTTGTAAACTTTTAGTTTGAATCTCAAAATAATCCTTTAGTGGGGCTCTGTCTTTTTCATGGGCATTAGACTCTATATTTGTGTTTATAATAGTCCTCTTGATAAAGGTTATAACATTATTTTCATAAAGGTATTTGATTACATATGGGAGTTCTTTATCAAGTATGTGACGCTTAATTTTTAGATTAAATTCTCTTATTTTTTCTAAAGTAAAGCCATCAAATTTGACTTTATGTCTGCTGAATTTACCCCCTTTTAATAACCTTTTCAGTATAGTATGACCAATTATAGCTTGGATATCATTTTCACTTTCTGTTAAAATACATTCTGCTGTGATTAGACTGCCATCAAACAATATGGTAGCCGAATTTAAATTTGGAAGATGTTTTAACTCCGACTCTCTAAATTCTTTCCATTGCTTTCTACTAGCATAATCTCTTAAGGAATCCAAAATTGGTTTATAGTATTTTTTATCAACAAATTGGATTGCTTTACCCCATAGATCATATGATAATAAAGGTTCTTCTAGGAGCTCAACCATTTTCCTTTGTGTTGAAATTTGATAGTCATTAGAAACAAAATCATGTCCAATTCTTTCAGCTAAATTTCTACTGTCTGCGAATATTAAAACTTTCTTTGAAGGAACTTTTCTTCCATAGACGGACAAGAATTGACTTAATAACTGGGGATGATATATTGTACCATCCTTTGTTTGATAAAATCTATTTAGACCACTTCCACATCGAGGACAATCTTTACTTACGGGTTCATCAGTTTTGAAATCATATCTAAGAGATGTATCTGTTTCCTCTTCTAGAAAGAAGTGTGAAGTGTAGAAAATATTATGACAAGTTGAACAAAAAACCAATTGTTTATCTATGTTATTGTTACATTTTGGGCAAATTTTCTTACTTGTTATACTTTTACAATTATCACAATAATATATTCCATCATTTCCTCTTATGAAATAATGAAGCCTGTCTTGCAGTAAGCCTGCAATGCGTCCTATTGTTAATAAGGACAATAAAAGAGTTGTTTTATCTTCAAGAGAGAAAGAAGAAGGAAAACCAATTTGTTTATCAAATTGTTTTATTAGATCATCTAACAGTGTAAATTTGATTGGTTTTTCATCATAAGAAGATAAAATATCCCTTAAGTTAATTATTACTGGAATATTCATCTCAACATTTTTTCTAAAAAGATTTTTTAACCAAGGTGAACTCATAAACTCTTCATACGAAAGATCTGGAGCATTTTTGTTTATATTAAGGATAATTTTTTGTTTATCGGTGTTAAAATTGCATAAGGAAAGAATTTCTAATAGTGAAAATTTATTCTTGTTCTTCTGAATGAAATTAACATCTGTAATTCTTTCTTTCTTTTCTGTTACTAATTTATGATAAAATTTCAAAGCTTCTTCAGGTTTAATTATTGGAAATCTATCGATATTGACTTCTTTTGAACCTCTATATTCGATTTTTTCTGGTTCAAAGCTAATTGAGATGTTTTTTCTTTGAGTAATTTTCTCTCCAAATGAAGCAGGTTCTTTTAAAGTTGCAGATACGATAAAAGTTTTCATATCTCGACCAAAAAAATACCTTAATCTTTGACAAAGTAAACTTATTGCTGTACCTGAAGCTCCTGTCCAGTAATGAGCTTCATCAAAAACAACATATTTTACATTATCATTCAACATTTCTTTGCCTATAATCTTCTTTTTGTATTCTATAGGATCTATAGTTAGATAGTCAAAAGCTTCAGGATTTGTTAGAAGTATATTAACTCCAGTAGTTATGGCTTTTCTAGTTGCTTTAATCCAGAGAGAAACAAAATCACATTCAGAGCAGTATATTTGTTCCCCGAAAGAAATTCTTAGTTTGGATCCACATTCGGGACATTTAATACCTCTAATTATACTATCCGCTTTAATAGTATTTCTATCTTCATTGGACCCTACTTTATATTTTGTGTCCCCATCCCATATACCTATAGTGATGGGGTTTTGAGGGAGTTCGTTGTTTATTTCGTTAACGTAACGTATGATTCTGTTAAACTGATCTACTGCTAATGTTTTAGTTGGATAAAAAATAAGGGACTTCAAATCTTTATTGTCTGCTTTAACACATTCATCCAAAATAGGTAACAAAAAAGCTTCTGTTTTACCTGAGGCAGTAGGTACAGATAAAGTGAAATCGCAATTATTATTCTTGAAAACCTCTTCAACAAATCCACTCTGGTGTTTATATAGACGTCTGTTTCTTATTCCTTTAAATAATGTTCGTTCATATGCTTTTTTAACTGAAGTATGAATATCCTGTTTTTCGCAAAAAATATCAAAATCATCTTTACACAAGGCGGATTTTGCAACATATTCTATATATGGACCTTTAATCTCAAAAAGCTCTTCTTTTAGAAAATCCCTTGCATTTGTTATATCTTCTCCACCTAATCTGGATAAGGCTCGGTTCCAAATAAAAATCTCCCTAAGTTCATCCAATGAATTGTTGAATACTTCTATTGTTGAATAATTTCCCATTTTAGTCAATCTCTGGATTCTATTAATTTTTTAATATTGTATTATTAAAAGATTTCTCAAGCTGTATATATCTTTAAAATAATTATTTCAACTATTGAAGAAACTCTATCGGTATCTTGTTATAATAAAATTAATGCATCAATAAAAATTTAAGTTAACAAATGTTATTATTTAATGGAATGGACTTATGACTAATAGTTTTAAATTGCATAAAATAAAGATTGGTTCATACTTTCCCTTCTTCAATCTTCGATTTATTTATAATAATTACCAATAATAAAAAGGGGTTTATACGATTTATAAATCTCATCTTTTTTTTAATGATTTTTATCTTCTGTAGTATTTTGATAACTTATTATCCTCTAATTAAATACAATATATTTGCTTTTATTCTGCTCTGTGGAATAATTTTATGGTCTTTTGTTTTTTACTTTTTAGAGGGGGCGATTTCTGTTTTGTTTTATCCTTTATTCTTTCTAACATCTCAAATAGGGGATTAAATGAAAACCTCTTTACCTGTTTTTTCTTTTCTAAGTGTATAGAACTTATCCTTGAGTGTTTGATTTTTCGTTGGATTTTTAATGCATTTCTGTTCTTCTTCCAAGTCCTCTTTTACTTTTGATAAAATATTTTTGATTTGGAACCCTTTATCCTTGAGATCTTTGAAAATTTCTTCCATCAACATGATATTTTCCCATTCGTCTTTTTCTAAGTTATCCATGGTGGCTTTGGGTGGTGGAACTAATAAAACGAGCCGTGCATTAAATTTATCAGCTAACTTAAATTCTTTTTTTTCATCTTCAATATATTGTCTAATAATTTTTTCAAATTTGTTTTTTTTATTCCATAGAGCTATTAATGCATCATTGAACGAATGTTTTTTTAGACCATAATCCTGTGTTTTAACTTCATAGACTGCCACTACTTTGTCATCCCTTACAACACCAAAATCCAAATAATTTCCTCCTTGTTTGAGATGTTTTTGGGGAACAACTTCTTCTATTATAAAATAACCTTTCTCCTTTGGATATTTTTGTTCTAACCAATATTCAACTATTCTTTCTCCTAAATAACCTCTAATTCCTATACTTCTTCTAACCATATTATTCACCTATTCTATATCTCTTTTGAATCTCTTCTTTCTATAAGTTCTAGCACTGAATCTATTATTTCTTCTAGCACTGACGGATCTATAGTTACCAGTCCTGCTTCCCAACTTTGTCCTGAAGACGAGCTAGGGATAAAATTCATGGACGATACAATAGCTAATGCTCGGTCTATAACTATTATTTTTGCATCAATATAATTATTTTGGTAGATTTTAATCCCTTCTTCTCTTAGGTAATTATGATACGCAGTATCATCCTTATTGTCTGGTGGTCTCATAACTAAAATTACCGAAGCACCGTTTGTTACTGCATCTCCTAACGTTTCACTTAAATCTATTTTTCTAATCCAAGGGTTGGCAACGATCCCTTGAGCTTTTGCATTTGCTATAACTTCTAATAACTAAATGGATTAGAATACGATGTATAGTACCTAATTGAAGTATGAACAATATTTTCGATAGTCTTTAAAAGTTAAAATTTAGATTAGAGTTTACTCAAAATTTCCTCTCTTATATCTTCTAGTTTTGGTTTACATCTAATATTGTTTAGTAAATTACTATCAAAATTTACAGCTTTTACAATAGAAGAAACACAATCGTCTTTTCTTTCTGCCTCCATTTCTATAACTCCTTTAAAAAACCAAGCTATACCACTTTTTGGATATCTCTCTGTAACTTGATCAATCATTTTTAATGATTTAGACATATTTTTCGATACCTCTGTTATTGCTTTAGCAATAAGTGCATTTTCATTTTCAGGATCCATTTCTAATATCTTATCTAGAAAAGGCTTTATTTCTGATTTATTTTCAGATGTAATGATTAAACCATAATAGATCTCTGTATCTTGTAACTCAAAATAGAGATTTACTGCATCATCTATTTGACCCAGACCAATATAGCAGAGTATTCGAGGAACAAGAATCAAAGGAAATTCATTTGCTATATCAGATTTTTTTCTATTAAGAAATTTCAGACATTGTTTATCTTTCTCTATCCTTGTCAAAGCTATTGCCTTATGATAGAAAGATCTGTAATTCTGAGGATCTTCTTTCATAATCTCATTGAATAATTTCACGGCTTTTTTAGTATTATTCTTATCTTTCTTATACAAAGCTACTCCCTTTTGGCCTTTAAGAAAAAGAATTTCACTCTCATTATATTCATATTTTTTTTCAAGTATATCGATCAATTCCAAAGCTTCAGTATATTTACACAAGTTAACATAATTTGCTACTTTTTGAAGCTCTATATCCTTATGAGTCTTAAACAAGTTTTCATACAATTCACATACTTTCATTGAATCTTCAATTTGAAAAGATCCACCTAATGCTTTAGCTTTTAATCTATAAGCTGGTTCATAACTAGGATCAAGTTCTAGCATTTTTGTTGTTAAATTTATTAACTCTTCATATTGTTTAGATTTTAGTAGCTCTAATGCATTCTTTATTAGATGTACTTCCTCTTCTTCAATTATTCTGAACCCAAAAATTTCCATTTTTCGTAATAAATCTTTGAAAGAACTTAACCAATTATTTAGTCTCTCTTCATTTTTGAAAACATATTTTAAACTAAAACCACTTCTAAATTTATTTATTTTGATTCTAAATCTTTTAAATAAGGGATTATCAAAATAGAACCCCTCATTTATGTTGAAAGTATATGTCTTAATTTTTTCTTCTGGGGTTAAAATAACTGTAGGCATTAGTGAACTATAAGTTGATATGGGTTTACCATTTGCAAAGAAATTAAATTTTATATCGACTTTTTCATATCCCTTTCCTTCAAAGAAATCTAAAATCGTGTCACTAATCCACGTTAAATGATTAAGTTTTAGTTCATTCTCATATTCCGATTTAGAAATTATTAAATTATTAAATTCCTTTGTTTTCTGTTTTTCAAAAGGTTGAAGAATAAATCTACTAGGTTCAAATTGAAAAGAGTTTCTATTTAGTGATTTATTTAGAAACGAAATTGTAATAGATAACTCTTTGATAGAGATTCTTTTCACATTATCTAGCCCTATTTCTGAAAAAATCTTTCTAATAAACTCTTCATTCTTGATTTTTAATTTCTCTATCTGATCTATAGGATTCTTTAGTAAATGTCTGAAATTATAAAAATCTAAGAATTTTTCGAGGGGAAGTTCATGTAAAGTTATTATGGCGTCAATTAGATCGTAACTTATTTCATCCTTAATAAACATCTCAACTATGGTAGATTCTAATACTAATTCATTGTCTTTTAATGCTGATTTAAGATAGTATTCAAAGTTATTTTTGTTTTTGGCAGAAAGATTTTTCAATAATTGATTTAATGGTGCAATTTGCTTTGATTGGATTTTGAAAATTCTTTGAAATTTGTTAATATCACTGAAGATAATATTAACTATTAATCTTTCTTGATCTTCATTCAAATTGGGGATTAAAGCTTGCAATTCAATTATTGCGGTTGCCCAAATATATTCGCTTTTAGATTCAAGAGCGGAAATCAGAAATTTTTTACATCTAGTTACTTGTTCTTCATTTACACTACTTTTTTGTGCAATTCTTCTTAACAAATAGTTATTTGGAGTTTTTAATTTTTCTAAGATGTTTAAAAGTAAAATTGTATACTCGTTTGCCATCTTTCTGGATATTTCATCTAGAGATTCAACAATTAGATGACAAATCTCCCACCAGTGATTCTTATTAACTTTTTCTTGTATTAAGCACTCAAACTTCTGTTTATTTTCAAGATACAGCCTTCTCATGTATAAAGTTGCATAATAATCTAAAAACGATTGATGCCAGAAAACAAAATTTTCTCCACTGGGTACTAAAATCAAAGGTCGTTTAATAAATTCTTCAAAAATTTCCTTTGCTTTATTCAAAGCCTGCAGTTTTTCATAATTAAATTCTCTCTCATAAAAATTTTTTATAGTTTTAATAAGATAATTTCTGTTAAAGAATGTAGGTTTTTGAGAATTATCTATCATAACAAGCATATTGAAAGCTATTTCAGACAATATCTGTTCTAAATACTCAAAAGGTATAATAGATGAAATCTCTTTTACTTCTTCTCTAGTAACTGCTAAAGTCTTTGACAAATTAGTATATAGGTCAAATTTTTGAGATGGGATAGCTGCTCCTACTTCCAATGTTAGACACAAAAGAGTTAGAATTAACGGATTTGATGCTAGCTGCAAGAGTGTTATATTTTCACTAATTTTTGTAGAAAGATATTTGGTTTTTTCTTCTCTTACGCTTTTATCTAATTCAGTAAGTAAAAACCATTTTTTAATAAAATCTTTAATAAAATGTGGTTTTAAAGGTGAAATATATGCATGAATGAATTCATCATCAGGAAAAGAATAGAGGTTATAATCCAAAGTTCTGGATGTAATTAGAAATCTTGCATTACGGTTTTCCGCTGAAAAAGATTGAATTATTGAAACAAGTTCTTTCTGAAGAGATACAATAGAAATTTCATCCAATGCATCTATCAAAATTAAAGCTTCTCCAGTAAAAAGTAATACTTCAATTTGCTTTCTTAATTGACTTTTACTAATATTAAAAGAAAAACTATTTCGAAGCTCATAAACTAGATAATCTAGAAGAGAATAGGAGTTACCATCTCTCTTTTTAGTTTCTATGTAACTAGCATATTTTTTAGCTTCAATATAGAATGGTACCAGTTCCAATTTTACATCAAACAAAACTTTATTTTTAGATGAGAAATATTGCGAAATAAAACTCATTAAAGTACTTTTTCCAGCTCCTGGAAAACCTAAGACAACTAATTTTTGATATGATCTTAGAAGATAACCAATATATTTAAATTGCAGATCAATATCACTAAATTCATAAATTTCTCTAGATAGTTGTTGCATATTTGTTTTAGAAAAATCTTCAATAAATGGAAATATATTACTTATATATTTTAAAAAAGCATCGTTTTGGTTTTGTATTTCATAATCTTTGTTTAAAACTAGAGGAATAGGAATAAAAATATCTGATATAGATAATGAACTGGTTTGGGCTAGGATTTCAATAGGGAAACCGTAGAAATGTATTTTTGAGTGTTTATTTTTGAGTTTTAATAAATAATCTTCTCTGAAACTCTCTATTTTGTTAGAGAAGTTTTCAGGATGATTTTTCTTCCATTCTGCTATTTCCAACTCGCTTAAAAGATGATTAGATGAATCTCCTTGTCTTATGAAGAAACGACCTTTTGATAAGTACCATGTATCTTCTTTTCTTGAGAACTTATACACTACTATAACCTTGTTTTCCATTTCAGGAATATCAATAATGTCTGCTTGAATATTTATTTGGGGGCGGATACTATCTTTTAATTGTTGATTGATATATGAAATTTCCTTTCTTTCAATTCCAGTTATTTCTGTTGGGAATTCATTCTCTTCTTTTACTCCAAGTACTAAGTGTCCTCCAATAGTGTTTAAAAAGGAAGAGGCGATTTTTGGAAGATCTTTAGAAACTTGTTGTTTGTAATCAATTTTATCATCTTCACTAATCTTATTTGAAATCAAGCTCTGAACATTTTCAAAAGTATTTTTCTCTTTCATTAACAAATGATATTGATATCTCATAATCCCTCAGGAGAATATACATTTATCTCTTAAATATTTATTGCCAAGTTATTTAAAAAATGTACGTTTTTCACCCCCCTAAGAAACAGATGAAGGGGCACTGTAGTGTGGTGTTTCAGAAAACTTGATTTTGTTTATTCTTGCTTATTATCCGTACATAACCGTGTCTCGGTTTCATTCCTAGTCTCATCTAAGTAGGGGATGAAACACTTACTAAAAAATCAAGATAAATCATTTGTTATTTCTTCTTTCAAATGTAAATTTGTATGAAGAAGACAGGATAATGATGAATCTTGGGAGGGGATTGAATCTTTATTTATAAATACATAGAAATCAATAAAGGATCTCTTATCAAAGAATTTTATCCTTTTTTGAAAATTTAGAGAAAATCTCTATGATTTCCTTTTTACGATTTTTCTTTTCGCTATTTTTACTATACTCTTTTAATAAATTATCTATGAGATTGGGGATGTCATCTGGTTGACTGAACTTCAGTACTTGTGACATTTCATCATATTTTCCCAATTTCGGTTCTTTTCTTAAAACAAAGTTCAAAGCTTCTTCTGTATCTTCTTGTTTTAATTCAGTTAATTCTGATAATCTTGGTAAAAACACAGGAAATTCGGGATCCATTTGATTAAGAACTTTTAAGGTCTTTTCAGCATTTCCAGTTATTTTTCCATATTTTATTACTTTTGTATTTAAGTCAGTAATCTGTGATACGACATCATAGACTGGTTTTACTATCTCCTCTATTTTTATTGTTGCTGTACTTCCTTGTGTATTTGTATTTCTAAGGCTATACTTAAAATATCCTTCATTAGCTCTGTACATATTCAAGCTAAAAGGGAATCGTGATCTTTTCTGGGGGTCACAGTAAAAATACACTTCTGCTAATATCTTACCCATTTCAATGTAGTGAGACTCTATTTCTTTTATTTCTCCTGGTGTGGTTCTATTCAGAAATTTTTCTATTTCTTCTTTTTTTACACTTAGCTTTCTTGCTTTCTCTTTCATTTTTTGCTTGAGTTCATTTTCAATCTTTTTGTTTATATCATCCATTTCTTCTTTTACTTTCAATACCATGTCTGCTGTTTTTTTGCTATTCTTCAATATTTTATCCTTTAACTGTAAAAATGGATCTTTTTCATCAAATTCTTGTTGTAATAAATATTCTAGTATTTCTGTAAAACTTTGGAAAGTTGTCCATTTATCCCCTAGTGTCGTTCTAAGTATTTTATTTCCTTTTTCCATCCCATCCATAATTAAGCTTTTAAGGGATTTTTCATATTTTGGAAATTCTCTGATCGTTTCAAATAGATTGAAATATTCAAGAATTTTTACTTGAATATTTTTTTCCGTATTCTTAACAATATTATAGCTTCTCTGTATTCTATTATAGTAATATTCTAATGTTTCATCAAATACCTTTAATTCTTCCATGAGCATTATTGTGTTTTAACATTTAAATAGTTTCTTCAATCAATTTTACATTTGTTTTATAACATTTCATCTTTAGCAACTCTTTAATACTTGTTTTATCAATTTACTCTGTGCCTTATTATGTATGTAGCTTTTTTATGTCCTCTTAAATATTTAGTACCTAGGTTAACGAATTAATATTGAATGACTATCATATCATATTGTTGGAAAATATGCTATGATCTTTCTCAAAGATATTTCTTTATACTGTTTTAATTATTCCTTTTTTTGAGACATATTCAATTTTTGAATAAGGTTGAAATAGTGTAATCAATATTTTATTTTCAATTAAAGATGTTTTGTATTTGCTTTTTTATGTCTTCATATTCTTTCATTTTATCCTTAATCAAAGCAAAATTTGACACTTTTAGTGTTTCTGTAAACTTTTTTAATTTTTTATCTATTTTTGGTGTCATTAGATGAACAAACATCTCTTTATCCGATCGATGATTAATAAATGCAGAATCTGACTTTCGGTATTTTCTCCATGTTTCTGTCCAATTTTCTTCATCAATTATTTGCATAGACTTTAGTTCAATTTTTGGGTCTTTAAGCCAGATCTTGAAAGCTACTTCACTAATTTGTGAACGGAATGCATAATACACATCATCCCATTCTACTTCTGGTGCATATGTAAGACAAAATAGTTGTATTTCAATGCCTGATTTTTCAAATTCTACCAATTTTATAGGATTGGGAAAATGAATAGTCCTTCCTTGATCGTCAAATGTAAAATCAAATATATTATCAAATAAAAGTAAAGAAATACCCTTTGGAGATTTTTGTGATGTATCATCTTTGATTGTGTCATTCATTCTTATGGTTTGTTTTTCTTGAAAAGGATATGTTACAGTATCTTCTAATTCCGTTTCTATTTCAGCCATTTTTTGTTTAAATATAATGAAACTATTGTTTTTGTCCATACTAAATCTAAACAATATTTGCTTATAAATTTTTTAGTCTTTATAGCCAGTCTATTAATTCAGTATGTTTGGAAAAATTAAAATATCATTGAATAATCGATAAAACTATGAAAATATTGGTTTCAAATAAAAATGAAAAACGGATATTAAAGGAAATGCTTAATCTCTTTGATACTTGGCCTGATTTTATGGACTTTTTATACATGAATGAAGAAATGAATAGCGTTTTTTCAGATCTTATAAAGAAGAAAAAGATAGATGTTGATGACGATATAAATGAAGTTATAGAGGATATCGCCTATCAGTTGCTAAAAGCTGAAATAGTTGTAAAGCAGGTTGGCGATAACAAATAAGACAAGTCAAGGAAAGTTTACTTTTTTGTCCCATTTAATATTAATCCTCTCATTTCATTAAATGATGTTTTATATTTCCTAAATAATGTGTATCTTTGCAATACTTTATTTCTTATGAAACTATCAACTGTATTTTTTTCTAAATTTTGGATCAATGGGTAAAAAATCCAAAATGACTAAAGAAGACGCTAGACGTATTCAAAGCCATGTTGATAAAACAGGTAAGAACCAAGATTTTAAGGCAAGAGCGATGAGTGCAGCAGATAAGAATGAAGAAAAGGATTAATTATAATCCTCATCTTTTTGTTATTTTCCTAAGTTACTTTTTTCCCATTTAGCGAAAGAATCGAGCAAAAGGTCAATATGATCTGATATATTTACACCATGATCAAATTCTACTTCATTTTTAGTTATCGTAAAGTTAAATTCATCTGATAAATCAAACAACCACATATCAAGCTTTTTTACCGAATCTTTCTCCCACTATTTTCTTCCACTCTAATATTGCCTCTTGAGGGTTTTTGATCTTATTGACATTCTTAATTCTCTCATTTAGAATTCTTATTCGTTCTTTTAACTTGGTGTTTATGGTGTCATATACTTCTAAATCTGGTCCTACTCCTGCTGGCTCTTTAAGTGGTTTATCAATATATTTGGGTAATTTTTGAGAGATTTTAGCAAATATTTGCTCCCATGTCTTTTTGTATAAATTTTGGTCTTCATTAAAGCAATCCATTACTATTGCTTCAACATGAAAAGACTTGAATCTTGTCTTTTTATCTTGATAATTCCAGTATTTGAAAAGACGTATAAAAGGAGTAACTTTACTTTTGTTTGCTTTATTAGCTTCTTTTAAGACTTCTATATTTTTTTTGGGGTTCGTAGTCTCCCATTTGTTTCTCTTATAATTAGCAATATACCAATGATCTTGTCTTTTTCCATAAGCAAAAACGAGATCAACATGAATAGTACTATATTCAAATTTAATAGCACGAACTTGCTTTGATACATTTTGGGCTGCTTTAGCTACTTTTTTCCAATTATTTTCGTATGTTTCTTTTGCTGACCCAGGCTTTCTTTGATTTACAAGAACAAGAACATCAATGTCTGATTCAAAGGGAACGCGGGTTTTTCTACGGTAAGAACCGCTAGGGAAGATCTCATCCTTTTTGATGCTGAGATTAGAATCAAGAAAGTTGACTACACTTTGATATTTCTCTTTATTATAGTCTTGAAACTTTGCAATGTAATTATTTAGCTCGTGAAAAGCATTGTTGACAGAGTTCATTCTTATCTCACACGTTATTATGTTATCTAAAGCATATTGAAAAACTCTTAGGTGCTTTTCAAATTCATATTTAAGTAGAGAAGAAATTTATAATGGAAGAAATACCTGATAAAACGTTTGCATTTTTGAATCGGTAGGCGTTTCTATAGAGGTGCAAATCCTATTTAATGTAGCCAAAGACATATTCAACCGCTTTAACATTTTTTCTATAATTGAGGCGAGGAAAGGTATTATCGTACTTAATGTACTGACCTTTCACGGGTAGAATTAGTACCATGATCTACACGGTTCGATTTTGGTTCAGTAACTGGTCGGATACCTCGTTGGAGTAAGTACTATTCTCTGTCTGATTTGATAAGTTTTATCTCCTTATAACCATCTTATGGTTTTTAGAGGGCGCTTACCACGTGTTTTAAGTAGGCGGATAAATAATATAGGGATAGTCAAATAGGCGTTTCACATAGTTTTTATTTCGGCTCTTATCCATTAATGTGTCTATTATATTCACAATACTTATATACATTTAATCATTATTATTCCATTATAGGCGATTGAAAATTATGGATGAAACATTATTAAGAAAGTTTGCTAAAAAACTCCATGAAACCAATAAGGATTTCTACGAATCTAAATTTATCTCAATTTATAATGAGTTAAAAAAGCATTTTAAGCTTTCTGGTGCGCTTAAAGCAGGTTCTTATGGTAAAAATACAAAAGTAGTAGGTGAGGGTGATATGGATCTCACTTTTACTTTAGTTAGTCCTCCTTATGATGAAATGGAAATGAGAAAAGTATTAGAAAAAAAATTAAAACAATCATTTCCTCATGATGATGTTGAATTATTGAAAAAATCAGTATTAATTAAATTTTCAAGTGAATACAGTGTAGATATTGTTTATTTAACACCTAAAGAATTTGAAAATGAAAAGACCCTAATTAAACATATTAAGTCGTTACCTGATGATATTTTAGATATCATTGTGTTAGCAAAATATGCTAGAGATAAGAAGAAATTTAAAAATATCAAATCTTACAAGATTGAGTTGAATGCCATTTATTCTTCAGCTAATTCTTTTGTGGGAAGACTAAAAGATACCCTGTCTAAATCTGGTTTTGGTGACAAAACTAGTGAAATATACCAATTCTTATTGAATGAAGCCAGAGGTTAGTATATGAAGGATAATTTCTATTCAGATTTACTTAAAAGAATTGAAAATATAGAACAAAAGCTCCTAGATTGTTTATTGAAGAGAGAGCTTATTATCCGAGACAGAGGAACGAATGAATATCAAGTTCATTGGAAGGATAGTCTTAATTCAGAATGTTCTAAAATTGTTGTAGAATTTGGATCGCTTCTAGAAGATTATCAAAGATTTCAAAATGGTATTGGTGAGAAAGTAATAGATGAATTATCACGCTCTAAAGAACGGGCTGTTAAATCTATTTTAAATCTACTAACGAAGGATGTCTGGTTTGATTCTAATGTTTACTCTCGTTTTAGAAGAGATTCAAATAACTATTACAGAACTTATAAAGGTGATATTCAAAAGAATATCTTTATTGAGAATGAAACTGATGAAACAGCTGCTAAACAAATGATGATCAACCAATGTAGAAAAGAACTTGAACAGGCATTTAAGGATAAGTTGGATTATTCTAAAAACCATCTAAAACTAAAAGCTGAAAAATTAGTTTCACTAGAGAATGCAATTAGCCATAGTTCAGGAAAACCAGAATTGTTTTACAATTTTGGATTAAAAATTAAGGATACTAATCCAACTGAAGCAATGGTTTTATTGGGTGTGTCCATAGAATGTCAGCTAAAGAGTAAATATAATTCTATTATTCAAGAAAATCTGGCCTTAGGTAAAATGATAGGCGAATTACAAAGGAAGAAAAAATTACGTAATCGCATTAATTTGCTTAAAGATATCAATATCAAATATAATAAAGCTAAACATGAAAAAAATACATTGATGACTGTCATGGAAGTGACTTCTTTATACCAGCAATCTATTTTCTTATTCGCATAAGTAAAAGATATATTTACGTTCGTTATTAATCTATGACAATTATGAACTAATAAGCCACGAGTATATAGCGACCTAATTTACTATTGATATTTTAGTACAATGTACCTATATTAGCTAAACAAGATGTAGTAAAATCTACTTAAGATAAATACCACCTCAGAAACGATAATCTTCACGTAAAACATAATTTGTGTCTATGGTGACTATTTGGTGTTGCAACTATTGTCAAGTATAAGAAATACATGTTCCATATTATGAGAAAATCGTCAACATGTTTTATATGTTTCAAATATGGTTAGTTCTTCTTATTCAAGAACTTACAAGCATTTAACTATTATTTTGGGCACAAAAAATAAAGAAAACCTCGCTGGTGACACGATCACCTATCCCAAAGTAAGCTTTTTTGATAACAAAAAAATAAAAAAGGGTTCGTAGTTCCATCCTCTGAGGGGACAGAGGAAGGAAG
>CAZHRF010000014.1:0-7704 GCA_964534625.1 uncultured archaeon
GATTAGAATGAAACAGGGGTCTTATAAATTCGTAAGGATCACCATCAACCTGCTGCACTATCAAGAATTGCAAATACAACATAAACAAAATGACATGTTCCTGAAGCAATGATCCCCACTTTTTTTCCTAGTATACCTAAAATAAAAGAAAAGAGCAGCATCAGTAAATAATAGATAAAATATCCTTCAACTGGCAAATAACCTATATGTATTGCAAAAAACATGATTGAGGACAAAATAATTTGTTCTCTTTCAGACCACTTGTCATAGGTAAAAAGGAAACCACGAAAAAACCATTCTTCATAAAACGCCCCTAAACCAAAAAACAAAGCTGTAAGCATTAAGTCCCAGTTATAACTGGGCCTCATTGAAAAGGTTTTATCAGTTATCAAAAGTTGCAAAGCTAAGGAGACCAGAAGGAGAATAATGGCAGCTCCTATTCCTATCCCTATTTGTTTCCACAAGTCATCAGTTATTTTCCAGCCAAATTCTGTAAGTTTCTTTTCTTCAATTTTTCGTACATAATAATACATGAACCCTGCTCCCATTACTAAAGCAAGCAAGTAGAATAGTGGATCATACACTAAATCAGGAAATTGGCCCATGTCAAAGATTAGTAAAAATATTCTCGTAGAAAAAAGAACAAGTTCAATGGTTATAATTCTAATGATAACCTTTTTGGGAAGTTTGTTTTTTAGTCCAATTAAGAATAAAAGAGCAATAATGATTATGGGCAAAAAAACAGCAAAAAAAAGTAAATTTGATAGTTCAATAGGCATATCTAAGCATACTAGTTGACTTTAATAAGCATTAAGGTTTGTTTAATCGTCCCTTCACTCTCAATGCTATTTCTTTTGGATGCCAACGAATATTTGACAGTTTCTTTTTACCTTCTTCTATTTTAAGATGAAGTACAGCAAAATCTTTTGCATGAACAAATGAATCTAATACCTCTATAGATATGTCTTCTTTTGTTATATCAACAGATTGAACATTTTTAACATTTAAACTTTCAAAGAACGCTTTGTAAGAAATAACACTGGAAACTGTTTTTTGTCCTCCTGTAGTCCAATACTTTTGATTATCTAAAATCAAAACCTTAAGATTATTAGGCTTGTAAAAGGCCAAGGTCGTTGATGAACCTAATCCCATAAGAAAATTTCCGTCACCAGTAAAGGCTAAAACATTTTTGTCTGGGTTGGAAAGTGCAACACCTAAAGCTACAGAAAGAGGTAATCCCATTGATCCTCTGAGATATATTTGGGGTTGCGGTTGGGGAACAAGATGAAAAACCTCTCGACTGATATTTCCATTTGAAGAGATGATCACATCCTCATCTGTAATTATTTGACCAATTTTAGATATGACCTCATATCCTTTCATTGGCATAACACTCCTTTCTTGACTAGTAAAGCTATTGGTTTACTTATCAACATGCAATCATCAATAGCCTTTTTTATGGTTTCTTGCCAGTTAGTTTTCGTTAGTTCAAAATAAGGTAATTGAAACGCATCTAATAATTTCTCATTAATCTCTCCCATAATTGAGTGTTCAGGAAAATCTTTATCGTCTTCTAATCCCCTCCAACTAATAAGCAATATCATTGGTAAGTCATATAGCTGTGCTAAAGACGTCAATGCATCTCCAATATTGCCTAAACCAGAGTTTTGCATATAAACAAAGGGTATAGAACCAGACAATGAAACACCTGAAGCGATTCCTATGGCTTCATCTTCACGTGTTGCTATAATGTGATTAATGGCATTATTTTGATCAAGATAAGCAAGTGCTTCCTTAAAATACGAACAGGGAACGCCAGTAATTAAATTGATCTTGTTTTGCTTCAATAACTCAAAGAATTCTTTAGGTTCAATCATATTTAACAAACTAAAAACTAAAAGAACCTTATTAAAGTTGTGCACATCTTGAATAGGATGGAATAGCTAGCTACTGCACTTATCACCTAACTTCTGTTTTTTCACAATTATCTTAGTATATTTCTCACTTCAAATGTTTTATACATGACTATGACTGTTTTATCTTTGTTATAGTAATTTATTAAAAAAAACACATAATTAAAAACTATTAGTTTAAAAAACATATTTTAATATTTGTTATAATGGATTTGTGCTTTATTAGGTTGCTTGTTGAGAAATATTTATAGTCTACTTATCTCTTTTCTTATTGTAAGCCTTGGAATGGTGAAATTGACGAGTGAGACAGCTGAGTTTTTCAATCAATTAAAAAAACAAAAAAAAATAATCCGATTGATTCTATTAGGCGATGGTGCAGTAGGTAAAACTTCTTTAATTAACAAAGTTTTAGAATACACATCAGAATCAGAATGTAATCAAGCTATTCCATTAACAGAAGACGAAGATACAAAAAGGACCCCCTTTCTAAATATCGAAAGCTGGTATTGTGAAGGCTTAACAATTCAGAGTTATGATCTGGCTGGTCAACGAGAGCCAGGAGCTCATCCTATTGATCTTTTACGCACTCAAGTCTTTGGACGAACTGATATCATAATTTATGTTTTTTCCTTAAACCGCTTTGAATCTTTTGAGAATCTTTACACATGGAAAGAATTAGTAGAATCTGAGGATACACAAAATAATTCTCTTCACAATTTACTCGTCGGGAATAAACTAGATTTGGAAAAAAAGGTAACTATGGACTTCATTTCCCCCCTAGTAGGAAACGGAAATGTTTTTGAGCGTTATATTGAAACATCAGCAAAAGAAAATATAGGTATTAAAGACTTGATTAATGCGGTAGTAGAAATTGGATCAACACTATTTGAATAACCAGATTCGCCATTTCTTTGTTATTCGTTTGAATTAGGAGTGCCAGTGAAAATGCAAAAAGTATTTTTTAGATGTAAAATATGTAGTAAGCAGCTTGTAATTGATTTAGATGATCCTTCTACCTTTTTACATAAAAATGAAAGTGGAGATTCCACTATTGAAAAATTGTTTTCTATTAGAACATCTCATCAATATAACGATAACATACAGCACATTAATGTTATAATGGTTGACGCGAATGGAGAATATAGAGCACATGTAGATACCTATGAAGAATCAACTATTGCCGTAGATGAAAGCTATTGGCAACTCATCCGCTCACAATTTCCTATAGAGTTGAAGCCATATCTTTCAGTTATCACAGTAAGCGAAAAAAGACTATTTTCTTCTCTCCCTCAACCATTTGATGCATCACCTCAAGGTTGGAAGAGCAATTTGTTTTCTCTTTGGGATAAAAATCCTGAAAACAATTTAATAGCATTCTTAGCTACAAAATGGGCATTAATAGTTGGAGATGTGGAATCGTTAATGATTAGAAGTATAGATAAATCATCATGGGCATATCCTCTCATTCTAAAAGCCCAAACTCAAATGTCAGTAGAAACTGACATTTACGATGAAGTGAAAAACATAGACTATACAAATTTTCCTTTAATTATCAAAGCTGATACAGTCGCTGCTATCGCAGAAATATATTCCCGTTTGTCAAAATATCATGATCTCGTTGATCTATATCTTAACTTCAAAGAAAGATGGAAAGACAATAAAGAGCTTGCCATAAAGATGGCCATACTGTCCATACAAGCTGAATATGGTTATATTAAATATTATCAAGGGGATCTGAATGAAGCGTTTAGATTGATAGAAGAAGCATATAATTTTGCTTTAGCTATATCTAATCGAGTAATGATCCAATCTATTGGTGTTCTCTATGCTAATCTTTTAAGATCAAAAGGGAACCTCAGTAGAGCTTTAGAGATATTTCAGAAATCCCTAAAAATTAGCAAAGAATTAACGAATGAACGAAGTGAAATTGTAATATCTACTAACATAGGAATGATAGAAAGCATACAAGGAAAAACAGCGCATGCCTTAGAAGTATTCTTAAGAGCTTACAAGTCACCTATTACCAAATTTAATTTTAATATTCGGTATTCGTTATTGGGAAATATTAGCAGAACTTATTATAAACTTGGAAATTTTGACAAAGCACTCGAATATTGTAACCAGGCATTAATGGAAGGAAAAAAACTTCCGATACAAATGAAATTGAGTTTGTATCAAATACTCAGTCGAATAGCAAAGGCAACTAACGATATCTCTATGATAATAAATATTGAAGAGAACTTACCTGATGACATATTTTTTGATTCTGTGAATGGTAAAATTTTTCTGAAAGATTTAGAAGCCACCAAAGCCCAAATAGCTCATCAGTGGAATTTAGCAGCTAAACGTTTAGAAGAAGAATTAGAATTGACTAAACAACAAAAAAATATTGAACAAATAGCTAATTTGGAGCTAGAAATTGCTGAGGTATACTTCAACTTATTTCACCAAACAAAACAAAATCAGTTTTTCGAGAATTGTTATAACCATCTAGAACTCAGTAGAGAGATAGCAGAAGAAACAGATAATATTTCAAAAAAAATTGAATTAACTATTCTCAAGGGTTTATTAGCATTAGAAGTGGACATGCGTTCAAGAGCTTTACATTATTTTGAAGAAGCTAAAAACATTGCTATTGAAAATACCTTGTTTAAGTTTGAACAAAAATCGAAAGATTTAATCAACAAGATGCAAAAAAATGAACTTGAAGGGAGTCCAAAGATTAGGAACACCTTCAAAGATTTAAAATTAGTATCCCCACACATAAGTAGAGTTAAGAAGAAACAACACGTTGTCTACTGTTTCTGGCTTAAGTCATTAAACAATAAGTTTGATAAGATAATTACAACCTCAGAAACTAAGGATAATCAAGTAGATTCTATGAGAGCAATTAGAGATCTATGGTTAATATCAAATAATTATCCCTCTCGTAAGGGTATTACTAGCATCAAAAATGAAGAATTGGGAACAATTCTTATTGAACAAACTAAAGATTTTCAACTCTTAGCAATGTGTAACAAAGCGAGTTATCAAACGCGTTCAAATATTCAATTAATTCTTGATTCCCTGCAAAATTTCCCCTTCAAATTTGTACTAAAGGAGCTGGAAGATAAAACAATTGAACTCTTCCGAGAACGAGATTATGATATAACATATGCCCCACTTAGTTTGTCAGAGGAGGTTGTCTAAGATGATAAATATACGATGTGAGATCTGTCAAGAAGATATTCAGTTTAGTTTAAATAATCCTGAATCATTCCTTTCTGTCACAGAATCAGGTAACCCTTTTACAGGAAAGATTTTCAATGTACGGTTAGCCCATACGGTGAATCACGAGCATCATATTAATGTGATCGTTCTTGATGCTGAGGGAATATATAAAACTCACAAAGATTCATATATTGAAAAAAGGCAAACAGAACAAGAATTAAACTGGGAACAGCTAAAAAGAGCATTCCCTTTTGAGCTTCGGCCTTACTTGGATCTAGCAGAGAAGAAAGAACAAGCACTTTTAAGTAACATTATAGAGACAGAACAGAATGAATTAGCTTTGTTAAACTTTTTAGTCACTCTTTGGAATGAATATCCAAAAAACCAATTATTATCTTTTCTTGCTACAAAATGGTCGTTCTTAACTGGTAAAAATACTTCATTGATTTTAGAACGTGCAAACAAAGAAGAGTGGTTTTTTCCAATTGCTATCCGTTTACGGAGCAGATCTAAACCATCTGAAGAGCTTATCCATGAAATTAATGCAGTAAGTTTTGAAAATAAACCTATTATCATCCAATTGGAATGGGCATTAGCTCAATCTGAAGCATATCTAAGATTAGCAAAATATGAAGAACAAGCTAGTATTTATCAAAAAACCATTGAAAAGTGGCAACATGATACGCACATTGAAGTGAAGAAATATCGCACAATGATAGAAGCATATTATGCCTTTTCATTATATAGACAAGGGAAACTTAAAACAGCATTGGAAATAACTCACCCTTTATTTTCTTTTTCTAAAATGCTTGAAGACAAAGAATTACTGATTACTGTTGGGACATTGTATGGTTCGCTTTTGCGGGCAGAAGGAAATTTGGAACAAGCATATAATGTCTACAATGAGGTTCTTAAAGTGAGTAAAGAATTACAGAATGAACGAAATCAAGTTGTGATATCTAACAATTTAGGGATAATCGAAACAATGCAAGGGGCTTATCGAAAAGCATTAGATAGATATCTCAAGCTGGTCGATTCACCAACAGTTAAATCAGAATTCCATATAAGAAATATCATCTACATTAACTTATCCGATATACAAGTGCAGCTCAAAAATTATCAAACAGCTGTAGAATATGCAAAACTAGTTCTTGATCAAGAAAATATTTCTTTTCCAATGAAAATTGCACTTCTTAATAATCTTAAAATAGTTACAAGTAGAACAAAATCTCGTGGTCTGCTTGATTACATCAAAACGGTTATAGCAGGATATGATGAAAAATACTTTGAAACGCCTAATGGGAAGATTTTCATAATAGATCTACAAACAATAGAAAATGAGTTGGATGAAGATTGGTTCTCCGTTATTGGATCTCTGAATTCACAGCTGTCTATAATGAAAGAAAATGCCCTTAATGAGCAACTGTGTGAAATTGAGATAAGAATAGCAGAAGCGTTTTTTAAATTGTTTGAACAAACGAACGATAATAACTATTTACATAATTCCTATGAACATCTCGATCTGGCAAAAACTATAGCTCTTGAAGGAGGATATCATGCGGATTTATGTAAACTAATATTTCTCAAAGGAATGATAGCTTCAGCACTAAATATTCAAGAAAGAGCAAAAAGCCATCTTCAAGAAGCGCAAAATCTAGCCAAAGAGCATAATTTAAATGAACTTCTCAAAGAAATCAATCCGGCATTGGAGAGGGTAGAACAAGGATTAGATAAAGAATCTGATAGTCAAAAGTTAGAATCGATTTTTAAAAACTTACGAGAGACAACTAATGTGAGTGAAAAGGACAAAGAAAAGCGTCAAGTCAACATTAAACTTATTTGGGTTCAATCAAAAAACTTCTCATGGGAAAGCGTATATTTGCATAAAAACGCACAAGACCGAGAAAAGCAAGACGAGGGAGAAGAAGAATACAAGTTGAACGGATATCTTAAAGGTTTGCGTACTTTATGGCCAATAGTTAAACATCAAATTATGAAGGAAGCAAGAAACAGTTTCGAAGTCTCGACAGGAATTTTGATCAAAGAAAGTTCAGATAATTTTCAAGCACTAATCATAGCAGATAAAACAGATTATATGACAAGAATAACGATACAAACCTTATTAGACAAATTAGAAAAGTTTCCGCTAAAGAATATTGGAGAAGAGTTAACTGGCATAACAGATGATTTTATACTTAAAAAATACGGAACATTAAAGAAAACATACTAACATAGCAGCAATAATTTTATGAAGCAAAATATGGAGTAACAATGATAATCAAATTAAATTACCTTTAGAAGAAAATCCAAGAAAAGAATTTTACGCTAATTGGGGAGATGGAGTGATTGTTCATATAACTGAATGTTATCAAGAAGAATTAGTGCATACGTATGACGAAACAAGAATACACAAATAGGTTATTACTGGAACTCATGCAAAAAAGGATCATATACTTTTACACTTAAAGATTGAAGAATACACAGAAAGAAAAGGAAAATAAACTCTCAGATAGTTAAAACATATTTATATATGCACGTTGATACATAAATATTAGATAAAGATGAATAGAGCAAAAGATTG
>CAZHRF010000014.1:7804-32708 GCA_964534625.1 uncultured archaeon
AACACTTTATTAGTAAATATGACTCTTGGGTTGTTCTTTTTTTACCTTAAAACTTTCTTAAAACCCTCGTCCTTCAAAATTATTGCCATCTTAACAACATTTATTATTCAATGGTCATTTAAACACTTACAGGCGATTTAAGTGTCAGAAGAAATATTGAACCCAAATGAACAAATAGTTAAACAAGCTTCAGCCAAATATCAAATTCCTGGCGGAAGGATGGCTTTTAATGGAAAACTCATTTTAACAAATGAAAGACTTCTCTTTACTAAAGTTAAATCTTTTCTCTTCTTCTTCTTCAGGAAAACAGTAGCCAGTGTCAATACCACCTTAGATCGAATAGAAGATGTTAAAACACGTGGTAAGATAAGAAAAAGCCTTATTGTTACATATAAGAAGAATGGGGAACAAAAAACTGCTTCCTTCAAAGTATCCGATGTAGATGAATGGGTAGCTATACTGGAAGAAAAAATCAGACCAGAGCTGCAATAATACTATCTTTTCTCTTTTTTTCATGAACTATAAAGTGCATCTTAGTGCACTTTTCAACACTATGAGTATTACCTTAGAGGTATTTTTGGTTGTCAGGTGAGATAAACTCTAAGGTTCATATTTTTTATCTGTGCTTGATACAACAAATGGGAACGGCAATGCAACTATTTCATTCCAAGTATAAATGGAATATTGGGTATTAAAATCATCAAAAAGGCGAAAGAGTAATTAAAAAACAAATATCAGTTAAAAATAAGTTTGTTACTTTTAGAAACAATTAAAGAAATGACAATAAGAAAAAAAAAGAAAGAAAAGTAGATTTAATTCTTATTTTTTATTTTCTTTTTTTATTAATAACTGGAATAGCCAAGACAATGATGCCTACAAGTATGCCTATAGTACTGAATGGAATACCATCGCTTTCACCAATGCCTAATGTAGGATCATGTACAAATCCACCATCGAATTTTTCATATGCTATGTAGGCTATTTTAGAATCATTACCGGGTAAAGTCAATCCAACATTGATGTTTCCAGCATCGGTAGTAGCTGTTTCTTCGACATCAAGAAAAGCGTCACCAAATTGAATAGAGTTTCCTTGGTCTTCAGCTGTTTCTGCATTATTGGCAGTAGTTAGACTAAAGGCTAAAACTAGCATAGCATTATCTGAACCACTTACGAATTCATAATTGTCTACAATTACATCAAATTTGAATTCAGAAGCATTAGCTCCAAGATGATTGACAAAGATAAGATCAAAAGTTCCCATAACAGGGGCAAAAGATCCATCGCCAGTAATGTTGAATGTAGTTTCATCATCGTTTTCAACAACATCAGTAAAAATCCAATTCCATGAGGCTAAAGCTTGCTGGCTCTGAGGCACAGTTTGCTCTGTATCTGAATCAAATTGATTGTTGTTATTGTCATCGATTATTTCGAACATATTATGGAATTGTACGCGATAGATAGTATTTTCATCGCCTGGTTTCCAAAATGAAAATTTAGGCACATTTTGGCCTCCAGTGATTTCCAAAGCTATGTTTTCATTTTCTATTGATATGTTATTGGATGCTTGGAAAGCAGTAGAATTAATACCACTTAAAGAAACCAATAATATTGTCAATACAAATCCCAAAGTTGGTAGGAGATATTTTTTCATTGTATGTAATAATTGTTTTTAGTTATTTAATATGTTCTTATTTACCAAATTAAAGATAAAGCATATTTATAATTCTAAAGCCGTTTAAAGCACTTTACAAATCTAAAGTTTAGGATAAAGAAAGAATTAGTATTTAGATTTAGATTATTGTAAGAATAGCCCATAATGCGCAAATCATACCCATTAGCATAAAAACCACATCTAAAGTCGAGAATAACAAAATTATACCGATAAAAATAGGCGCCATTGTCATCCCCAAATATTTCATAGTATTGAAAATTGCTATTACCGCCCCAGAAATTTCTGGTGGCGATAACTTCGTCACTCGGTTATAGATTGTTGGAGAAACGATCCCCATGCCCATTCCATAACATATAAAACTAAAAGCAACAAAAACACTGCCTTTTGGCCAAATGGGTAATAAAAGAAAGCTGAGGCTAATTATTATATAACCAAGAAAGGCTCTTTTACGCCAATTTAAATATTTAGAAATAATTACTGCTCTTGAAGCCAATAAAGCTGCAAATAATGCGTGAACAGCAATTGCAATCCCATTAAATATCTCATCAAATCCATGTGTCTTCATCAGATATGTTGAAGAATAAGAGATCAAGCCGTAAAGTAAAAAGTAAAGTACGAACGAATGGAATATAATATTTCGAATATCCTTTATTTTCAATGCTTCCAAAAGTGAAGATAAATATTTCTTAAGAGAACTATGTGTGGTTTTTTCTACGTTCTGATTTATTAATTGAGAAGGTACATTCATGCTTTCTGATTGTTTATCTGAAATAGAAATAAAACTCGTTGCGTTCTCTGACCTTTTGTTTTGTTTAGTTTCAGGTATTATAAAGTAGAATAGAATAGCTAAAATCAATGAAAATCCATACACTAAAAAAACATATTTCCAATTCAAAGCTGCAAGTGCTCCACCAATAAGAGGGATGATAACTGCAGCAATGGCAATGCCAGCTGAAAGAAACCCTATCGTTTGTAATCTTTTATCTCCTGAAAACAAATCACCTATTATTGTCATTCCTACTGGAACCAACCCCGCGATACCAATTCCTTGAATGAAACGCAACAACAATAAGACATGAAAGGAAGGAGAAAGAATAATAGTTAATCCTGTTATTCCATCAATAAGCAGACAGGTAAGACCAACTTTTTTTCGACCCACAGTATCAATGAAATAGCCAATAACAGGGAGACTGATAGCTGCAGCCAGAGTGTAAATACTCAATATTAATCCGAACTGATGTTCTGGTGCATTAAAAGCGGCACCTATAGTAGGTAAACCCGGGGCTACTAACCCTCCGCCCATAACTCCGAAAGCACCCATCAAGAGTAGTATTAAAACCACAAATTTTGAAGGGTGTTTTTCCTCATTCAAGCGTGTTTCGATATCTCCCATACCCCCCTAAAACTCACATAAATTATAAAGATTATCCTATGGAAGCAACTTAAGTGGTTATAATCGCTGTCTAAGCAGGTTTAAATAAAACAGAATAGAGTGAGAAAAATAGAAAAAATTATTCTTGTCGTCTACGCGGATTTAGATAAAATTCTTGTTCATGGTGGTCTAGTTTAAGTTCTTTACCACCGCGTATATTCTTAATAATTTTCTTAATATTGTTTTCTATTTCATCGAGAAATTCTATGACAGCAGCAAAAAGAATAATAGTCTGATAGAAAAGTTTCTCTTTCGCAAGATCTTCGTGATAAATAGAAATCTCGTATTTACCACCGATATTGAGAAACTTACCATCAATCTCACCAACCAAGTTATTATGAATATCTTTGATATAGAAATCGTTGCCAAGAGTAAAGCGATTATCGTCGATCATATAAGATCGGACAACCCCATCTTCAAAAAGCAAGTCAAAAGACCAAGTATCGCCCCGAAAAGCTCGCTTGTGCGGAACTTTATGTAATCTGACCACATAATCTTCACCATCAATGTTTACAAGAAAGACGGGAACTGGTTCATTAGCTGCATGAGAGATAGCAACACTTCTTCCTTCTTGAAGTTCTATTGTCCCTCGCCAGTAATTACTGGGTGTAAAAGATTTTATAACTAAGCGTTTATTCATTGGATCATCGGTATTCCATTTATCTTCTTTATAAGATAGGGGGCCATATTCTTCACCATCTTTTTGTACCATTCCAAATATTTCACTACCTTCCGTCCATTGACGATCTTTAAAAGCTCTTCTTGCATCTTTAAAAACACCTATTTCTTCTGCATGTAGATCACTTGCCCAAACGTCAACTTCAAACTTTACTTTTGTTTCATTATCATTACTATTATTAAGATTATTATTTTTATTTCCTTTTTCTTCGTCTGACATAGATACTCTAGTTTAATTGTATGGAAAAATTTTTATTAAGTTTTGCAATGACCAAATGCTCCCATTAGTAAGAATATTAAAAAAACAAATTGTGATATCTGTTTTTCCTTATTCAAATTGGTTTCGATATCCTCCATACGCTCCTAAAATCACCCAAATTAAAAAAATTAATCTATAAAAGAGGATAAATTTTTCAGCTATCTTTACATGAAGGTATCTGAATGAATTTTGAAAAATACTACACGTAATTATTTGTGTATTTTTCATAATGAACAAGATCTTTTAGTGGTTTCCTTGTTACTTTGGGTTCTTGGTTTGAATACCCAGTAGCAATCATACAGATCATTCTCAAATGCTTAGGTATATCGAGTATTTCTTTTACTTCTTCAATTGGCAAATTCAGTACACTTGCCCAATATGTAATATAGGACTGCTTTATTTCATTTTTCTTATTGTTCCTATAATTTCAGTTATTCCATTTTCCATTATTACTGATGTGAGTGTAATAAATGCTGGAAGAACACATCCGTTTCTCCTTTTTATTTTAACTGGAAATTCAGTAAAGGTTTCAAGCTGAAGTTTTTTTAATTGTGTGAGATACATATTCTTATCATCAATACTATAATAAAAATCATCGATGGTTGTCTGTAGTAATTCTTCTTTACTGCCACACCCTAACAAGAAGATGGTTTTATCATTCACATCTAACCATTTACCATCTTTTGATAATATAAATAGACAATGTTTAGAGTTAAGTAATATATTCTTATACCTTTCAACACTTATTTTCAACTGAGCTTCTATATTTTTCTGTTCATCAATGTCCATTTGAATTCCTATTACTCGTAAAGCAGTGCCATGTTCATCTCGTTCAACTACCTTTCCCATATCTAAGACCCATTTGTAGTCGCCACTTTTGGTTTTAAGCCTTCGCTCTGTCCGATAAATATTGGTTTTCCCTTGCAAATGCTCTTCTATTTTTGCATCTACATAATGCTTATCATCAGGGTGTACAAGTTTTTTCCATATGTCAACGTTTTGTTCAATCTCTTCAAGAGTGTAGCCTAACATATTTGCCCATATATCATTTAGATATGTTTTCCCTGTACGAATATCCCAATCCCAGAGTCCTAAATAGGCGCCTTTAATTGCAAAATCTAAACGCTCTTGCATTTTCTTTAACTCTTGCTCTACACGATAATGATCAACAACTGTATTGATCGCATGAATTAGAATATCAAATGAAACAGGGTCGCCCTTTTGAATATACCTATTGGCTCCAAGATTTAAAGCTTCAATCGCTACTTCCTCTCTTCCCTTTCCTGTAAAGAGTATGAAAGGGGTTGTAAGATGTTTTTCTTCTCTCAATATTTTAAGGAATTTTAAGCCATCACAGTTTTTCATCAGATAATCTGAAACAACAATATCAAAAGATTCAGTTATTATCAACTCAAGAGCTGAATCAACTGATTCCGTACTTACAATGTGGATTTTATCCGTTTTTTGTTCAATATAAATTTTAGTCAATTCAAGAAAAACTTCTTCATCATCGACATGCAACAGTTTGATGTCCATTACTAACTAAAATTAAAAAACATAGATAAACTTATGCCTTTTTTCGCCATTATTGAGCCATAGTTTTAATTTACTGTTTTAAACTATTTTTCATTAATTCTTATAATAGACCCTTTCTAGTTCTTATAATGGTCATTAATCAAATAGTACATTAATATTATATAAATGAGCGAGCTGCACTACCTACTATTTTTTGTTATACAAATTTATTAATTGTAGAATTGAACTAGGGATACCACAAGCTCATAGAGAAATATTAAAATAATAGTGGGTGAAAATGTATACAAGTTTCAACTTTAATAGTTGGTAGTGATCTATATGTATAGTAAAAAAGTAATTAGAGCGGATATGGTTAATGATGCTGTATCCATGAAAGGTTTAGCACTTACTGCTTCATTTACAGCTTTAGTCTTTCTTTCCACTTCTTTGTTTTACATCGCTTTATCTTCCACAGGTTTTTTCAATTTAGGTGAAGTCTTTGTTTTTCTTGCTGCATTAATTGGAGGTCCTATTGTTGGAGGGATAAGTGGGGGATTAGGAGCTGCAATGGCTGATATGGCCTTGGGATATGGTAGTTTTGCCCCTGCTACTGCAGTTTTAAAATTTCTAGAGGGATTTATAGCTGGTTTCTTGTTCAAATACTCTAAAAAACTAAATAAAAAGTATACATACAGTCTCAATACAGTAGTCTCAATATTCTTAATAGGGTTCTCTTCATTTTTCGTAAACACACAAATCGAATTAGGATTCGTAATACACACAATAACTGAAAATTACATCTCTATCCAAATACCAGGATATACATTATTGATTGTTGCTATTGTTCTGTCTACCTTTGTTTGGTTTACAACGGTGTTTTGGGATCAAAAAGGAAAAATGATTTTATCATGTTTTATGGGTGGAGTAGTTATAATCATTGGTTATTTCTTATACGAATTAACACCCATCATAGGCCTTAATATGGCTACAGCAGCGAGTGAGATTCCTTTTAATATCGCTCAGGTGGTTTTTGGTACAGCAATAGCTGTTCCACTAGTAGCTTATCTAAACAAATTAGGAGCAATTGACACTAGTGTAATGGGATATCAAGAGGAAGCAGAAGATGTAAATCCTCAAAACCAAAATAATTAAGGAGCATAGTATTTCACTAATCAAATTCACCATGCTCTCAACTTTTTTATTAGGTTTGTCTAAAATAGTCCAGAATACAAAAATCTACTCGCTAAAAACTTGATGTGTAAAAACTTGATACCTAAAACTTCCCCTAAAATTACCCTTAAGAACCTCTTCGTTAAATATTCAGACAAGAATAAATGGATCTTAAAAGATATTAACTTAACTTTAGAACGAGGGGAATTTATACTGATAGCTGGTGCTAGCGGTAGTGGAAAAAGCACTCTAGCCAAAACACTTTTAGCTTTACTTGAAACTTTCAAAAAAGGGTATAGAGAGGGAGCTATTTTTATTAATAATAAACCTCTAGAAGATTTGCAAAGAATTGAATTTGTACAGCAGATAGGATACGTACCCCAATATCCAGCAGATTTTACGACATCTTTACTTGTTGAAGAAGAAATAGCCTTTCCTATGGAAAACCTTGCCATAGCACCTAATGAAATTAGGGAGGAAGTTGATACTAAATTATCCTTATTGCGCATCCTACATTTAAAGGAGCGTTTGATTCTCGAATTAAGTTCTGGAGAGTTACAACGAGTTGAAATCGCAACAGCTATGGCTACAAATCCTCGTATGTTGATTTTAGATGAACCCATGGCAAGAATAGACCCGAGGTCTGAAAGGATTCTTGCCAGAGATTTAAGGAAATTAGCTGAAGAAGGGTATCTTATCCTGGTTTTTGAGCATCGAATTACTAATATATTGACTAAAGCTCATAGATTGATAATTTTAGAAAAAGGCAAAATTGTATCTGACGGTCAACCATTCGAAACGTTGGACAAATTAAGAAATGTTGATATTCCAGATTTAGCCTTATTAGATAAACGTTTGCTAAATGAAGATCAACCCTTTGTTAAACAACATATTTTTGATAAATTGTCTAAAACAAAAAAATCTCTTACAAACAAACATATACCAGAACAGTATAAAGGTAAAAACATTATTAAAGTCGATGGTGTGCAATTTAGATATGATTCCAACAGCCCATGGATTTTAGATAACTTATCTTTATCAATTAGAACAGGACAAATTATTGGCCTACTTGGTTCTAATGGATCTGGCAAATCAACTTTACTTAAACTCATTGCAGGTATAATAAATGCAGATGAGGGGAGTTATTATTTGGAGGATAAAAAAGTTAAAAAAGTTAGACATACCAAAAATAAAGTCGTTTATATTCCCGAAAATGCTAAATTGTTTTTAATAGGTCCGACACCTTTAGATGATTTAACTAAATTAATAAAAGATCGAGAAAAAGCTCAAGTGTTATTTGAAGCAAATTATTTGGATTATTTAATGAATAGAAAAATTTACCAAATGAGCGAAGGTGAACGGAGGTTAATAGCTCTCTTTATTGCTTTTCATTCGAAAGCTAAAATATTATTATTAGATGAACCAACAATCGGAATGGACAAAAAAGGTAGAGCATTATTTGAAAAATTGATTAAAAAAGCCCAAAGGGCGAATAGAATAGTAATTATCGCGAGTAATGATAATAGAATTAATTCCTATACGACAGATTTGATTATTTTAAGCAAGAACAAAAAGGTGATGTATGGAAAAACAAGAGATGTTCTGTATTCACTCAATGAGTATCCTAGTCTGGTACCTAATCAAGTGGTAAATTTAATACTTGAATTAGAGGATTACTATAATGTTTCTCTTCCACATCCTATTTCTGTCTATGAGTTACAATTTTTATTGGAGGAATAACATGTCTTATCTAATCAAACGGGTCTATGAAGGGTTTATGTATAAAAAAGATGGATTGCATTTTTATCCTCTTACAAGTATGGTTGTTCTTGTTTGTCAACTTATGTTAGTAATCCTTAATAACGAAATTGTCTTAATGGGTTTACTTTTTTTTGTACTACTCGAAAATATCTTATTCAAAAATGCTAGCGGTGCCCTAAACCTCTTTTTTGCTATCATTCCCCTCTTATTGTTTTTAGGGTTGGTGAGTTATTTCTTTGGTGGTTTGGAACAAGTCTTTTTTGTCCTGCTTAAGATCCTTATAGGTGCTTTTGGTTTTTCTCTTTTCTTTTCAATAACCAATCCAAGTGATATGACTAGATCTTTGGAGAAAATAGGTCTTCCTTCTAAAATTGCAATTGTACCGTCGTTGGCATTAATGATGGCTCCTAGAATAGGTAAAGATGCAGAAGAAACATTTGATACCTTAATGTTGAGGGGAGAAATCAAAGGAACAATATTTACATGGTTACCCAAAGTCTTAGCGATATTTGTAGCCTCTATTCTATACCGCTCCGAATTTTTAGCTCATTCCTTATTCTATAGAGGTTATGGGTTAATGAAGAGAACACATTATAAAGAAGTAAGAGTTCACTTGAAAGATAGTACTAGATTAGTGATTTGGCTACTATTATGTATTAGTATAATAATAGCAAGAAAAAGTATACCAACCATCATTTTTAACTAAATTGTAACTCTAATAAAATTGAACTAAAATTGTTTAAGATACTAATTTTTGGTTGTTTTATTTCTTTTTTGTCACAAATATTTATATTACTATTTCTAACCTATATTTATGCTCGGTAAATTTGATAAAGAATCATTTACTAATCGACTTATATCAATTGATTTTGTTCGAGGTTTAGCTATTATTGGAGTTTTGTTTTTTCATCCTTTGATTTATGGTATTTGGCATACAGAAGAAAATGCGTTAAACATTGTTCATCCTGTTCTTTTGATAGTTTTTGCCCCTCTGATCCTTATTGCTACTTGGGGTGGTGGTTTTTTATTTATTAGTGCAATTGTTAACACATATAATATCTATCGACGCATGAAACGAGGACTGTCCTTTAAAGATGCCACATTACCTGTTACTCTTAATAGTATTTTATTGCTTATTCTCAGTCCAATTAGAAGTATCTTTTTCAGTCGTACCTGGCCTTCAGCTTATTCAACTGAAATTAATTATTCCATTATGAGTCGTTTGATCGAAAGAGGAGAATTAGCGTGGCCATCAACTGAAAAGTTTTTCTTGGTAGGTGGTGTCTTACATTCAATCGCTTTTGGTGGTTTTCTATCTATAATACTTATTTATTTTTTATTTAGAAATAATGGAATTGATAAAGTTAAAAGAAATAGTATAATCTTACTTAAAATTGGCATTATATGGATCTTTATCCATGAACCAGTTTCTCATTTTATGGATGAGTATGTAGCATATTTTTATAATAGAGGAGGAGGATATAGATTACTTAGTGGCATATTAAGCATGTTTTTTGGTGGTCAGTTATCTTTTTTCCCAATGGGGATCTATACTATTTTTGGTGTGATTGGGGGGTATATGATAGCTCGTAAAGAAGATTTCAAATGGATTAAAAGGTATGGATATGTCTTGGGTTTTCTTTCCCTTGTTGGTTTTGTCATAACAACGTCTATTACTGTAATTACCGCTATAGATGCTAACATTGACCCTTTTGCAGCTATATTTGATTATTCAATCTACCCTCTTGAATTGCTGTTTTTTAGTCTTGGGGGGATCTTACTCATTTTTCCTATCCTCATTAAAAAATTTGAATATACTACAGATGAAGAAAGAATTAAACGAGCTGAAAAAACAATCTTCATTAGAAAATTTGGTGTTGCTTCTTTAACTCTTTATATGCTCGAAGGTTTTTTCAATTCCATTTTAGCAGCAATCTTTCATAAAACATTTGGTGAGCTTAACAATTTTGGTGAACCAAATGCATTTATGATCAATGTTCCTGCTATTCTGCTTTTTGTAGCTTCATTTGTAACTTTTTGGTTCGTTTTTGTTTACTTTTGGTCAAAAACAGGATATAAATTTGGTTTCGAACACTTAGGCATAGCTCTAACAAAGCCTTTCAGAAAAGAAAAAACCAATAAACTTTCACTTTTTGTTCCTCAGAAAACAAAGATTGGAAAGAAAGAAACAACTTGATGTTTTATTCAATCCCAAAAGCTTGCCAATTAAATTTAATATACATTATAATTAAGAGTGATACTAAAAAGTGATTGTCATTTTGAAAAATTGGAAAAAAAGAGGGTTATATAATCCCTATACTTATAATGTATTTAATATTACTTTTTACTTTCATTGAGGTCCCCCTATGGAAAACTTATATATATAATAAATGTTTTTTATATATCAAACCATAAGTGGGTAGAAAAAAATGAAAAAAGTATATATTACAGGAAAAGTTGAAGGAATGACAAAAAATGAAGTTAGAGAACTAGTAGAATCCAAAGGCTTTGGTTGGAGTTCAGGAGCCATGGATATACTTGTAACTGCTGATAGAGCAGGAGAAAAAAGAATAGAGAATGCAAAAAAAAGAGGAGCAGAAATCATTAGTTGGGAAGAATTTAAAGCAAAACACCTTAAATAAGGGTTATACTATCTGTTAAGCTGCATCTTATCTGTTTTTTTTCTTTTTATCTGTTCTAATTTTTATTATGGACAAGATTTTTATTTAGTTTCTTCTTGAAAGCCTGCTTTTATTTTAAGCAACTTTTATGATAAGATTCCGTTCACAATTATTTCAGTCGCTCTATCTTCAGATAATCCTTTTGCCATTAAAGTAAGAAGCTGTTTCTGATCTATTCTTCCTATAGCAGCTTCATGTGTTAATCTAGCTGAAGGTTCATGAGAGATAATTTCAGGGATTGCTGATGCTGTGGCTTTATCCATTATAACTTCATTACAATCAACATGGGCTCGGGTATTGGGGGCAAAAGCTTCAGTTGTACCAATAAATTTACTAGTTGATTCGTCTCTTAAAACTATTCTTGCTTTAATCAACCCCTTGGCACCTTTGCCTTCTAAAGAGATCCTTTCAACTGTTTCAATTTTATCATCTTTCTTTCCTGCAATCTTTGTAACTAATTCGGCAGTAGCATTTTCTTTTAGAGCCACTTTATAGTCTATTTTTAGGTCGCCTACTCTTCCATGTTTCATGATAAAATTATTAACGAATCTACCATCTTTTTCGACCACACAATCTATTTTTGGAACAACAGTTATACCCCCATCCTCCGAATGATAATGTTCCTCTTCATATTCAAGTGATCCCCCTTCTTGAATGACCACTTTTCCTTTCATAATATGCTGGATATTAATAGCATTAGGAAATATACAATGACTTATGATTTTAACTTTAGCATTTTTTTCCACAGTAATTGTTGAATCAATTACTTGTTTTCCTTCCTTTGGTAACATCCCAAAACATAAATGGACAGGACGTTTTTCTCTTGACCCTTCTTTTACAATTATATGTGCTTTAATACCATTCTCTATTTTTTCATATTTCATTTCAATTGCTTCTGTTTCATTAGCATGGATGACTTCATCCTTATTTAATACCATTGAGGCACCAAGATTCTTTTTGATGCTTTCTGCGTCTCCACCTTCTTTAGAAAACGTTTCCATTAACATTTCAAATTCATTCTTTCTATCTATTGACACTTATAGCCACCTCCGAGTTGGGATCGGGATTATTTTCATCTTCACAATATGTGCATTCATATCTATAATATTTGCTTATTTCATTTGGTGGGCCTGTTCTTAACGATTTACCATTACATACAAGAGTAGCTCGATCAGCTATCTTCAAAAATTCATCTTGATGAGTTATTAATAAAACACTCCCTTTTCTTGCAATCTCCTTGATTGTATCCATTACTTGTTCGATACCTACAAAATCTACGCCGCTATCTATTTCATCTAGTATAGCCAGTTTAGGTTCCATTAAATATATAGAAGCCAATTCAATTCTTTTACGTTCTCCACCACTAAGAGAGGAATCTACATCTCGTTCTAAATATCTCGCAGGAAGAAGACCTACTTTATTTAAAGCTTCTCTGACTTTGTCAAGTGAATTGTCTTTTGATGACAAGAGTAAGTAATCTTTAATAGAAATTCCTTCAAATCTTACTGGTTCTTGCCAAGCTAATGTCATCCCTTCTTCTGCTCGTTTTGAAATATCATAAGAATTTACCTCCTTTCCATTAAAAAGTATCACTCCAGATGATGGTTTTAAAATCCCCATTAAAATTGAAGCTATTGAGGATTTACCACATCCATTTATGCCTATTAATGCATGTAATTCGCCTTTTTCAACTATCAGATTAACCTCTTCAAGAATACGTTTATTATCAATGGTTAAAGAGACATTCCTTGTTTCTAATACAGACATTGAATCACAATTGATAAAATGAAAGCGTTAATAAAAAGCTCTTGGTGTGGCAAAATTCTTTTGTCAAATTATATGCCCAGAATTATCATTACTGAAATAGAAATATGGAAAAAATTCTACGAAAAATAAGAAAGGAAATGATAATGTGCTGTTAGTATTTTATTCTTGGATCTATGAATCCATAACTAATATCTGTCATCAATCTTGCTATGAGAAACATGAATGGAAAGATAGTATTAGTTGCCATCATCATAGGAAAGTCACGCATGAGTGCTGCTTCAAGGAAATATGTTCCTAAACCTGGCCATCCAAAGACAGCCTCAATCATAACAGATCCACTTAATAACCCTGGAAGTGAGTTGCCTATAATAGTTACAATAGGTAGAAGCCCATTTCTAAATGCATGTTTGTATATAACACCTCTATTTGGTACACCTTTAGCCATAGCTGTTCTTACATAATCTTGCCTTAGTATTTCTAATAATTGAGAACGTACAAGTCTCGCCATAAAGACTAAACCTCCTATGGTTAAAGTAAGTGTGGGTAAAATTAAAAATTTGTAAAATTGAGGATTTAATAGAAGAGGTGTACGAAACGCCCCCTTGTTCGTGACTCCTGTAAAATTAAACAGATTGAAAGATAGAAGCATAACTAATTTGGCTAACCAGAATAGAGGCATAGAATAACCCAAAAGCATAGCAACAGTAAGCATCTTATCCCAAATAGATCTCTGTCTAGTTGCAGAAACTACCCCTATTGAAACAGATAATAATAAGGAAAAGATAAATGATAATATGTTTAGTGCTAAGGTATAAATCATGTGACGTTTAATAATATCAGCAATAGGAATACCTTCACCAGCTTGTGTATTAGTCCAGCTTTTCCCTAAATCAAAGTTAAGGATATTATTTAGGAACTCAACATACCTTTCAAACCATGGAACGGTATATCTGTCTTGATTTAATAGTCCCATTTCAATAGCTTCCTTGTTATATGCATTAGCTGAACATTCGGGTGTTTCACATCTAATTAATCCAACACGAACAAGTACGGGATCACCCGGAGCAATATTCAGTAAAGTAAAATTCATTAAAGTAATACCTACCATAATCGGTACAATATATATTGTTCGCTTTAATATATAGCCTTTGAGTGACATTATCTAAATTTTCTCCATTTCTTAATAATAGAAAAAATAGAAGTATTTATCTGTCTTTTGTTTTAGCTATTTCTAATCAAAAAACCATTATACAACAACAAGAAGAAAAAGAATATGCTTTTCTAGGGTTCAAAAATTTTCTCCATTGCTTTTCTAGGGTTCAAAATTCTACCATTGCTTCATCTAAAAGAAAAAAACATGAATACACTAATCCTAAATAAAAGTTAAATAGGTAAGAATTAAAATATCATATCGATGACTTACGTAGAAGAGTCTATGAAAATATCTTTTTCACAAAATATAATATTTACTATTATAAGTGCACTTTTCTTTCCAATAACCCTTATAGGTAAGTTAATTCTTATTTTATACGATGTCATAGTTCCCCCCTCTCTTCGAGAATTAGTTCCTTTGCTTAATATGTGGCGTAAACTCATTCAATCCTTAACTATAATCTTAGCTGATCCAGTAAGCAAAGAATGTGTTGAATTACAAAACTCTATAGATAAAATGCAAAGAAAGGAAGAACGACTGAATGAGGCATATCCGCTGCAAAGAGGAATTGGCGAAACATTTGATCGCTTTACTGTATTTATACTTGTCATTGTTGTTCCTATTTTTATCTGGAATAGATCTATAATTGAAATAATTAATATACATCCCCTCTTATTAGCTCTGCTTTTTTCAGCCACAACCCTTTTTCTGACATGGGTTATGTTGGCTTTTGGACCAATTTATGTTATATTTCATAGATCAAGTTTGAAGATGGTAGAAAGAGGAGCGTATGGATGGGCATGGTTTTATCAATTACTAGAAAATTTATTTGGACTACCATATTATTCTTCAAGAATTTCATTCTCTTTTTACGATGCTCCACCTATATCAGAAGAAACATATGAGATCTTTAAGAATGATTTATTAGAAGATGTAAAAGATATTAAAGATCGTTTGCAGAAATTGATCAGTATTAGTGGGTCTTCTTTATCAAAGGAAGCATTTGAACTATACGAGGAGTCATTTGAACATCGAACAATGAAAGAATATGATATGAATCAAGCTACGGATAATATAGCAAGAGCTTTTGCCTTATTACTCTGGAAAAAAGAAGAAATGATGCTACCCATGCATAAACAACCAAGTTTGGAAAAATTTGTTGATTACTATCAGATGCAATATAATGAAGCCAAAAAGTTTTTTGAAATAATTGTTGAAAAATATAAGAGTGGATATATAACCAAAAATTTCTTTAATTCTTTATTGATCTCTGGCTCTTTAAAAGGCATGTGGAAAATACTTGAAGACGATAAATATAAAGATATATTAAACGAATTGGAATTCAATCAGCTATCTTTTGTTTTGGCTTTAGGGAGCCAAAAATATATTTTAGATATGTTCGAAAAGAAATCAATATTAGAAAAAATCAAACAGTTTTTCATGAATTTACTGTATGGTTTAACAATACCTATTATTGAAATTATTAAAGCAATTGTAGCGTATCTAATCCATATTAAAAATCAAATTTTAGCGTTGTTTAGTAGAGGGTTTATAAAAAGAGGGTTTATTTACACTAAAAACAGGTATAAAGAGATTAAAGCTAATTTAATCTTACGTACGCAATCTCAAGACGAACTCATTAAAGCAGAAAAAGAAAAAGAAAAAAAACAAATTCTAATGGGGCTATTGGGCATACTAAAATTAATTTTAAAAATTATTCTGATTATCCCGCTAAGTCTATTCTATATAGCTAAAACAATTTTTAATCTCATTTCTTATCTCTTGACGCGAAATAAAAATGAAGAAGAAATAAGAAAAACTAATCTTGAAAAAATATTAGCAAAAGAAACCATGTTTAGTATATATGTTGAACTATACGATAAATTAATACTCCAAACATTAGAAACCTTCTCAAAATCACAATTAACCGACGATATAAACTAATGTGCCATAAATCAGTTCCTTTACGTCCTGTTAGAATACATATGATAATATAGCAATAATGTTTATTCTGAATTATCTGCAACTAAATCTAGAAACAGGAAAAAATGATTTACTTAATGTATCATAATGTATCAAGCAATCAATTCAAAAATAGAAAGAGAAATGTTAAACAAATGGAAGAGACCCCATGACTGTGATTGAATTAGAAAAATATACGTGTCTACTGGATGAGAATGCACAAAAATTCATGAATGGTGAATTGGAGTGGATTAACTGTGATACTTTATTCAATTACTATTTATTTCTCAAAAAAAAGTGGAGAGAGATACTAGATCAAAGGTATATCCCCAAAGCGTATCAAGCTGCTATTAGTTTTACATTAATGGTTTATATGGACAAAGATAAGCTTGAAGAACTTTTCTCTAAATATAGAACCTTAGAAGTGTTCAGTAATTATTTTAGAACACTTACTCGGATGAGAAAGGAACCAGTTCTGGTTGAAGAATTGATTTCTTTTGATTTCAATATTGATAAAATAGATAAGTCCAACTGTATCTCTCATTTTGAGTACCTTGTATGGCTAACTTATTATTATATATCTAAGAGAGATTTCGATATAACTGAAATTTTACTTACAAAACTCGAATTCGCTTATGAAAGAATCGAAAATAACATTACGAATACAACGACAATCTATCAGATGGAAACAATGTTTATGTACACAAAAGCATTATTTTATCATATCCAAACAAATTTTATCGAAAGTGAAAAATTATATACAAATACATTAAATAAATTAGGGAAAGCAGATATTCATGATAATTTTTTGCTCGGTCTATTGCATAATGGATTAGGAAATCTCTATAAATCAGTAGGTGAGAAAAAAGCTGTAAACCAATATAATCTTGCATGTCAAGCATATGAAAAACTGCAATCAGAAAGAGGTATAGCTGTCACTAAAGCAAATATAGCTCTCCTCTATATCAAGGAAGGGCGGTTGCAAGAGGCATTATCTATCCTATTAAGAGTGCGCAAAACAATGGAAACATATGAAGATAGAATGAATCAATTAATACTAAATTTGGAGATCCATTCATGTTTAAGCTCTCTTGAATGGGATGAAGAGGCAGAAGATTATTTGAATAAAGCATTTGAGATAACAAAGAAGCATCATTTAGAATATGAACGGGTTTATCTAGTAGCTACGGAGTTTTATGCGAATAGAAAAGAATTTAGAAAAGCTGAAACGAATCTAAAAAGATATCAAAGAGTAGCAAAGATAAAAGAAAAAGGTAAAAGAAAGAGTGCTACGTACAGGATATACAAAGGATTATTGCAACTCAAGAAAAAGAATTTAGGAGAATCTGAGAGTTTTATTAATAGTGGCATGGAGATAGCAAAAGAACAGAATCATTCTTCTTTAGTTTTAAAGGCATCTTTAATTAATATTGAATTGTTAATCATTAAATACAGATTGGAAAATAATTTTGATAAAAAAAGCGAGATAATCCAGCAAATAGAACAAATAAGCAGAGAAACAATTGATTTATTACACGAAAGCAAATCCTTTTTCCAAATTGTAAATTATCAAATCTTGTTATCAATAGCATATATACTATCTCAGAAATATGATTTAGCAATAGGTGTATTGCATCAAGCAGGAGAAATAGCTAATAAATACAATTTTGAGCCACAATTAAAACAAATTGAAAAATATAAACAAATCCTAACGGGCTTGGTTCTTGATACACATACACCAAATTTAGAAACAAAATTACAACTAATGAGAGCAGACCTTGAAATGTCCATGAAAGATTTTTCGATACACAGCAAAATTAATCCCAATTTTGTTAGAACGATCCAAAAACCAAATTTGAGATATCTTTTAGTAATACTTTCTTCTGGCTTACCCATATTTTCATATAATTTTATGAAAAGCAGAATAGAAGGATCATCTGAACTTTTAATTGCAGGATTAATTAACGCAATACAAAATTTTTCGAGTACAATTAGCGCTAAAAAAGGAGTTTTTAGAACCCTAGAGCATACGGATTATTTGGTATTATTAGAACCTCGAGAAGAATATACTATTGCACTCTTTACTGATAGATTTTCATATGAATTAAAAGAAGCTATCAATGAGTTTGCAAAACTAATTGAGAAATATAGAAAAGATATGGAGACTAATATTTATTCAGACGATGAAGAGAAGAGTAGAATAGAACAGATACTTACTAATGAAGTGGAAAAAATATTTGATTTTAAAAGACGGAAAAAATAAAAAGGGAATAAAACTTAGATAAGTAATAAGGTCATCTGTGGTAAATTTGAGAACTATTGAAAAATATGTCCCTTTTATAGAAGAAGAAGACTTCAAAGGGTCATTAGCTAAATTTAATCCTAAGAACTTTACAAAGTGTAAAGAATATTTGAGATTTATATTGAAGCATTGGGATGAAATAATTGAAATAGGTCCAGAATTACCATTAATTTTTCAAAATATCTTATCATTTCTTTTACGTATTTATTATCAAACGTCTTATCTTGACGAAATGAGTAAAAAAATTAATACAATTGAAATTTTTTCAAATTATTTATACCTTTTTTCACGCCAAGGCAAATCTGGAAGAGTTAAAAAAATAATTGAACAATATGATCATAATGATGCCAAAGGACAAAAAATATTGGCTCTTGTTGATTTAAAAATTAGTATTACTCTTTATTATATTGAACAACTTGAATACGAAAGAGCTAATCATACAATAAAGAGTATTCAAGATATTTTACAAAAAATTGATCCTGAGGATACAAGATTTAAAACTGCTATTAATGAATATAATGTGTCAATAAATTTACTTAAAGCTACATTTTATGGTAAGATTAAAGAATATGAAACAGCCATCGATTACGCTAAGTTAGCTTTAATGCTACTCAACAAAGCAAAAAGTGAAAATTATTATCTATTAGCCATGACAAATATGACATTAGGTAATTTATACCAAAAAATTGGAGATTTAAAAACGCAGAATTATTTTGATCAAGCACACAAATATTTCGAATTATTAGGTGATGAACGAGGACTTGCAGTTATTAACGCAAACGCAGGATTAATTGGTTTAAGAGAAGGACGTTTTGAAGAAGCATTAACGTTTCTAATTGAATTTATTGATCTTATGGAAAAAAAGAAAGACCATAGAAATATTGTAATAACTTGTTTAGATATATATAGCGCTTATAAATCACTAGGTAATTTTCAAAAGGCTGAATATTATCTCAATAAAGCATGGAAGATAGTAAAACAAAAAAACTTGATAAACAATAATCTCTATTTAGCATCTGCAGAATTCTATGCATTGAAAGGAGACTTAGAAAAAGCAAAAGAAAATTTGGAACAATACAAAGACAATCTAAGAATTACAGAAGAAAAGAGATCTATTGCTCTTGCCACATATAAAATTTATGAAGGGCTTATTGAACTCAAAAGTCAAAATGTGTATAATGCAGAAAAAAATGTACGAATAGGTTATAAAATAGCTAAAAGTAAAAATAACTCAATACTTGTGCTACAAGCGTTAATTTATCTTATTGAATTGTCATTAATTAAATACCGGATAGAAGATGATGAAGATATAAAAAATTCAATAATGTACGAATTAGAATTATTTTGCGAAGAAACAGTGATTTTACTAAAAACTCACCAATCAATATTTCAGCAGATAAATTATGCCTTATTATTGGCCAATGTATATATTCTATCTCATAAATTAGACCTGGCTCTTTCCGTTCTCCAAAGAACTGAAAATTTATGTTCAACTTATAATTTAACTCATCAATGCGAAGAAGTGCGTAATACAATTCAATTAGTCAATACACTAGAACGAACTAATATAGGAGACAATTTAATCAAAGATACTTCAACAATAATTGACCAGTTTATTATATCAATGGTAAACTATTCTACAAAGGGAATAACAGATGCAAAATATATGATTGAAGGAGAAATTAAACCCGACATATATTACATATTAATATTAACCCCTTCTGGATTACCTTTCTATTCTAAGACAATAAAAGAAGAAAGCATAAGAGAGAGTGATGATTTATTATTGGCAGGCTTAATAAAAGCTATACAAAACTTTTCTTCTGAACTTGAATTTACAAAAGGCATGTTTAGGATGTTAGAACATTCAGATTATACAGTCCTAATAGAAACCAGACAAGAATTCACTACAGTAATATTTAGCGATTCTTTTTCATATCCATTAAAGGCGGCTATTCAACAGCTTTGTGATAAACTGGAATCGGAGGTTTCAGAAATCGAAATGGAATATGAAGAAAGTGGAAGAGAAAAAGTAGAAAACAAGCAAGCATCAGAAATAGTAGAAGAACTTCTAAAAACAACACTAAAAGAATTTATATCGTAAAAGGGGTATAGAAACGGAATAGCACAATTAACATAATATGTTTTCTTTACAATATTATCTTAGCTGTTTCATGAGTTTGTGAAATCTTTTGTATATTATTACTATCTTAAGGATTTGTTATTTACTAGTACTTCTGAATTAAGCTGCTAATATCCTCTTTGACATACTTAGAATGAAACTAAATCTGATTCATTTTAGATTTTAATGTTTTTTCACACTATTTCGGAAGTACCATTTACTGATTCCAATCATAAGCATATATATTGATGTCGAAAGGTTTTTATCAATTCCCCATAGAATTCTCGTGTTACTAGTTTAAAATAGGTGAATGTATGTTTCACAAAGATCAGAATAGAATTACAGAGCACCCCATTTTACAACCTTTTGAGGGTAATTTTGTAGAGTTTTATTGGGATGGTATCAAACTCTTTGGTAAAGAAAACGAAATGATTTCTAGTGCATTAATTGCCAATGGCATCCATATTTTTGGTCATCATCCTAAAGATAACAGTCCTCAAGGTATTTTTTGTGCCAATGGTCAATGTGCTCAATGTCAGGTTCTTGTTGATGGAGTTCCCCTGAAGAGCTGTATGACTCCATTGAAGAAAGGTATGCGTATAGAAAGTATAGCTGGTTTTCCCCCTCTTCCAAAAGATGATAAACCGCTAGATAATGCGGGCGAGATAAGGACAATAAAAACTGATGTACTAATTATTGGTGGTGGTCCTTCAGGTTTAACTGCTGCTATTGATCTTGCCAAATATGGGGCTCATGTTTTACTTGTCGATGATAAAAGTAATTTAGGTGGTAAATTAGTTTTACAAACGCATAAATTTTTTGGTTCTGTTGAAGATTCATATGCAGGTACACGAGGGAATCAGATTGGGGAAATTTTGGCTGAACAAATAAAAGAACAAGATAATATCGAAGTATGGTTAAACTCAATAGCTATAGGTGTATTTGTAGATCAAAAAATAGGAATCCAAAAAGAGCATGAATATGTTTTGGTCAAACCAAAGAAACTCCTTGTTGCAACTGGGGCGAGAGAAAAAATGTTAGCCTTTCCAGGAAACACTTTACCCGGCGTATATGGTGCTGGCGCTTTTCAAACGCTTGTTAATCGTGATTTAATTAAATCTAGCGACAGAATTTTCATTGTTGGCGGTGGAAATGTGGGGTTAATTGCTGGTTACCATGCACTTCAAGCTGGTATGGATATTGTTGGGTTAGTTGAAGCTCTTCCCAACTGTGGAGGATATAAAGTCCATGAACAAAAATTAAGGAGATTAGGAGTACCTATCTATACCAGACATACAGTTATTTCTGCTCATGGAACAGATCATCTGGAATCTGTTATTATATCTCAAATTGATGAAAATTTCAAACCTATTAAAGGAACAGAAAAACAGTTTAATGTTGATACTCTACTAATTGCTGTCGGTTTAGATCCCGTAGATGAATTTTACCATAAAGCCCAGGAGTTTGGTATGGATGTATGGGCAGCTGGTGACGCAAAAGAGATAGCTGAAGCCTCAGCAGCTATGTTTAGTGGTAAAATTGTTGCCGTGCATATCGCTAATTCTTTCGGATTAACCTCAAAAAAAGTTCCTGAAGAATGGGAAAACAAGCTTGCTATCTTAAAAAGCAGACCAGGAAAAACATATGAAACTCAAACTACTTTAAAAGAAGAAGGAATTTTTCCCATATTTCATTGTGACCAAGAAATACCGTGCAATCCAGCTACATCCATTTGTCCAAAAGGCGCTATAATTACTCAAAACAATGAGATAACCGGTATACCTGAATTTGTTGGAGATGAAACGCTTTGTATTGGATGCCGACAATGTGTTGCTATCTGTCCAGGTTTGGCTATTAGTCTTGTTGATTATAGAGACGACCAAGCCTTTCCTACTGTCACCTTACCTAGTGAAGTTACTGTTGATTTGGAAATAGGTCAGAAGATAACTATAGTTGATAAGGATGGTAATGATTTAGGAAATTATGAAATACAGAATATTCGTCTTTTAAAGAAGTATCCACGAACTAAGCTTTTAGAGGTTAAGCTACCCAAAGAAATTGCTCAAGAAGCTATTTCATATAGGATCCAAAAAGAAGAAGTAACTGCCCCTGTTGAATTACAATATCACGAATGTATACCAGATGAAGCAATTATCTGTAGGTGTGAAAGAGTAAAAGCAGGAACTATTCGTAATCTAATTCGTAAAGGCTTAAGAGATATGAATCAGATCAAAGCTATAACTAAAGCTGGATTAGGTGCATGTGGAGCAAAAACATGTACCAATCTAATTGAACGAATATTTAGAGAGGAAGGAATAAGAAGAGATGAATTCACCACTTTCACCAAACGCCCTCTCTTCGTTGAGATGCCATTAAAGTATATCAAGAAAATGAATAAGGAGGAATAAAAATGACTAAAAGATATGATGTTATAGTTATCGGTGCAGGAAGTGTTGGAGTACCTAGTGCCTTGTCCCTCGCTCAAAAAGGATTAAAAGTAGCTGTAATTGAAGCATTACCTTCTGTTGGACAAGGGCAAAACAAAAAAGCCATAGGCGGTATTAGAGCCACTCATACGACACAACCAAAGATACAATTATGCCTAAGATCTATAGAAATCTTTTCCACCTGGGAAGAAAAATATGGTCATGATATTGAATGGTTTAAGGGGGGATATACTTTTGTCGCTTATACTGAAGCCCATGAAAAACTAATGAAAGATAATTTAGAGATACAACAAAAGGCAGGTTTAAACATTGATTGGGTTGATGCAGATAGAATCAAAGAACTAGTTCCAGGTATTGATGAAACTGGTCTAAAAGGAGGAACTTTTTCTCCTGATGATGGAAATGCCAGTCCTCTCAAGGCTATAGCTGCAATGTATGATCAATCTATCAAAGAAGGGGTTGATTATTATTTCAATGAAAAGGTTGTAGTCTTTGATATAAATGACAAGACGATAAGTAAAGTGAAGACAGACAAAAATGAATACCAAGCAGACTATATAATTAATGCAGCTGGAGCACATGCAAGACAGATAGGCGAATTACTAAAATTAGATTTACCAGTTTATCCTGACAGTCATGAAGCTGGAATAAGTGAACCAGTAGAAAAATTTATTGAACCACTTGTTGTTGATTTGAGACCTGGTCCTGGTACGAAAAATTTCTATTTTTATCAAAACAAAGAAGGTAAATTTATTTTATGTCTAACACCTGAACCTATTATCCCGGGTAAAGATGAAAGAGAAACATCAGTTTTTCTACCACAATTAGCTGCAAGGATAACTGCATTTGTACCACGTACAAAAAACTTGAAAATCCGAAGAATGTGGAGAGGATTATATCCTATGAGTCCAGATGGTAGTCCAATCATAGGTAAAGTAAAAGAATATGACAATTATATCAATTGTATTGGTATGTGCGGACAAGGGTTTATGTTAGGACCAGGAGTTGGAGAATTAATGGCAAGAATAATCACAGATGACTTAACTCAAAAAGATCAAGAAATATTAGCAGATCTTTCATTATACAGGGATTTCTCTACCGTTGAAAAATTAAAGTAAATACTTTTTTCCTTTTTTTCACGAAGTTCAAAGTTCATCTCAGTAAACTTTTTTGCGATGGTTTAAACATATTTAGCTGTCCATGTATTTCTCAAGTGAGATGAACTCTAAGGTCTATGTTTTTTTCTTCTTTATTTTTTTAACTCAATCTAAATGAGTTTAGTACATAATAGAAACCAGAAAAAGGAAAATAAAATATTTCTTTCAGATTAGCATGTGAATAAAATCTTGAAAATTAGTAGAATTCTAAAGTAGAGTTGAACTTATTGGTTATATATCCTTGTTTTTTAATTTTTAGCGAATTGAAATACTCTTCTAAAGGTTTCATTTTTTCTATGAGCGATGCATTTAGATTCCTTTCATATACTATTATACCATTACGTAAGCTGTCTAAACATGACATGTTTATTTTATTCACAGAACTATTTATATCCCTCAATTTTTTAATCAGTGCAAAAAGAATATATTATGATATCCCTATCTTTTCTTATGCTTGATATTCATATAATAAATCTTGGCTTAGTAAACTGCTATTTGATTAAAGATGAAGGTGATTACATATTAATAGACACCGGCATGAAAAGACATTCAAAGAAAATACTCTCTTTTCTAGAAACAAACTCAATTTCCCCTGAACAGATTGGTTTGATAATTATTACTCACTGTCATGCTGATCATGTAGGAAGCCTTCCAAAATTGAAAGAGAAAACCCATGCTAAAATATTAATTCATGAAATGGAAGCAGATAAATTGCGTTCAGGAATAAGTGCAGAAGTTAAACCTGTTGGTCTTCTTAAATTATTTATCAATAAAAACAGAAAAAGGACAGTCTCAGCTGTAAATCCAGATATAGTTATGCAAGATA
>CAZHRF010000014.1:32808-48722 GCA_964534625.1 uncultured archaeon
AAGATATGTTTTAGAAATCAATTTTTCACATTATTCATAGATTTACTTTTTACTTTTCTATTTTTTCTTTTTTTTTCTTTTTTAAATAATTACGTTTATATATTATCTTCTTTTTTTCTCTCTTTCATCTCAGGCGTTTTCTTTAAGTTCATTTTGTGTAATAATTGAACTAGTATATATACAAGAATATGAAAAAAAATACGGATAAAGCAAGCATCCCAGATACGATTTGACATGTTAAAGTCAGATAATAGATTAGTGACTGATCTAAGCACAGACCAAATCAAAATTAGTTTAAAAGGATAAAGTAGTTATAATAATTAAAGTGACTACGATCCAGCCCTTGGTGGATTTTAAAAGAGAACAACATATCAATTGTATAATCTATGCTAATTTGACCAAACGTGCAATCATCAATTATTTTACAATAGCTCTAAAAGTTGTTTTTCTCCGAATAAACGAAGTTTTATATATTTTAATTGTATGATTTACTTAACAATGCATCATATACCTAAAAGAAAGAAAGAATCGACACTAAAAAAAACCATCAAATATTCACTTGCATTATTTTTCATTGTTACTTTTGCTTTATATTCTTACTTCTATGGATCGATATTTTATCTGTTTTTATCTGTTTTTCTAGTTTTATTAGTTTTAGTAATTATCTTAAGCAAATTATTTGTCAATTATTTTACAGGTACAGGTTATGCTGTTTTTGCGGCTTTATCAGATTTAACATTTATCTTTATAGCCATACCCATTTTGGTTATTATGGCTGTTTATCTGCCATATAGTATTTTGATTTTCTTTTTTGGTGTTGACCGTCTACTCATAATCAGAGCTATAATAACTCCCATAATATTAATGCAACTGGCTGCTGTAAGTTTTGTTATCAGAAAAAAACTTAATGATATGGAAATGAGTTTGTTTGAATATATTAAATACCTGGTTGATTTTAAAAGAAGAATAAGAGAGGCTGAACTTCAACGCGAAAAAAGCCATAAAATGCAAACCTTTTTTGATAACTTACATTTAATAGAAAGAAATATTTTACGTCAAAAGAATCAGGATCCCACACCTTTTACAGAGTTTGATTGGAAAGAGCGATTAGATGAAATATTTTTAGTAGATAAAGATTCAATAAAGAAACACAAAAAAGAAGAAAATGAGAAAAAATAGTCTTTAATTCTTATTCTCGTACTATTTTATTTAGGTGGCTTGTACGAAAAGATTCACTTTTTCTCCTGTTGAAAAATTACTCAATTTTTTTCTGGACTTCGTTAATTTTATCAAGCAACAATCTAAGATTTGCTTCATTTCTTTCAAGTTTTGTAAATAGATCTCGCCATATGGGGGATCGTTGTAAAATAACTTGTTGTTCAGCATTATATGTTCCTTTCTTTAAATCATAATAGCCAACGATTGTTGATACTATGAAATATCCAACAATGAATATTAAAGCAAAAATCCAATAACTTTTAATCTCTGCTGGTATAAAATATAATTCTTCGACTAGTAATTTATATACAATAATAGTAAAGTTAATTATGGATAAACCTAGAGCAAACCAGTTACTATGCCCTCTAACCATGTATTGCTTGTATCTACCTATTTTATCAATTAATATTCTCAGTTTGTATTTAACTTCCATTTCTACTCATTACTAACAAAACATGAATGTTCATAAACTTATTCAATTACTTGCTAAGCAGAAATAGGGTTTCTCACACATTCTTATAAAAAATGAAAACAATGAAAAAAAGGAAAAGGGTCAAGTTTACTTATCTTCTTCATTAAAAGAAGATTTATACCAATCTATAACATTTTGAACGCCTCTAGCGAGTTCTCCAGTTTCATCTTGTCTACTTGTCAGATTTTTATCTACATATATATCATCTAGAGCGCTTAAAGGATCTTCTGATACAGATGATATTGAAAGTTTATTGACGACATCTTTCAATCTCTCGATAGGTTGTACCAGGTAATTAGCGACCAATACTCCAACAATAATTGATGTTACTGCTGTAATTACAATAATTAGGATTATTTGGTTTCTTGAAGCTATTTGAGTCTCAGACATCCTTTCTTGTAAAGGTTCCAATGCGTCCAATGCCTCACTTTCGGGGACAATGATGAGACTAATGTATTGACCTAAACCTACTGGTTGATACGCCAAATAATATCTCTCATTATTCTTTTCGAATTGAGTTACACCTATTGCTCCACTCGTAATTTCACTGATTTGACTACTTGATAAAGCAGATGAATTATCATCATTTATTTCTATTTGATCAATGGTCTTGAAGTCAACTTCTCCTAATTCGGGTATGCTATCTTTATGAGCAATCACAAGACTTGAAGAAGTTATTAGAGCAGCATAACCTGTCTCAAGAACTTCTACATTTAATATTTCATCAACAATATCCTGAATAGTGATATCACCACAAATTACTCCTAGGAAATCGCCATTTGGTTTTGTAACTACTCTCCCTATTGTAATCAAAGGCACACCATCTATCTCGTCAAAATACGGTTCAGTAAAGACTATTTCACCTTCGCCTTCTAAAACTTCTTCATACCATTCTTCATCGACAGCGACATAGGGATCATCTATTCTGTCTTGAAGTGTTCCACCCACTATACTACCTGGATAGTTTACAAAAAGTGTCGTATCAGCTACAGGAATCGCCGCGTATAACCATCTAAATTCAGGCATATTCAAATGAATGTATTGGAATATATAATCCATATTGGCTACAGTTTGAATTGTCTGATTTAGTTCTTCGCTTTGCACTTGATAATTTAAGTGGGTTGAGCCATCAAAGTAATAGCTTGCATAATTCCATGAAACATTTATTTGGTAACTAGGGTCATAAACTAGATCAGCTGGTACTAAGGAAGGCTCTGGATCAAATTCTTCGAAGAAATAATCGTAATATGCTTGACGGTAGTCATAACGATTATCTTCGGAAAATAGCATTTCCATTTCATTAGCCATCATCTTGACCATCGATTCAGCATTTTTGAACTTTTGTTGAATAATTTCAGCGTTCCCCTCTGATGTAAGAAGTATGTTTCTTTGAATTTGAGTCTGTAACGCATCAGTACTTTCTGTTATGGTGGTATCACTTACATTACCAACAAATGCAAAAGAGATCAACCCAATAGCAATCATAGCCAATAGGGTGAATAAAATAAAACTTCCAATGATACTTGATTTTATACTTCGTTTTTTAATTACTTGCATTTTTTCCACCTCTAATATTCGTTCTCAAAGTCAACACCTTCAACATCGACTTGGGATAGCATCTCCCTAACTTGATGAAAAGCATTTTGTATTGCTCTGTGGGCACTACCTGGTTGGTGTATGGGGATATATTTTCCTCTTGGTGCTTCTTTGGTAAGTCGAATAATTTTATTTTCAATTCTTCGCAGACCTCTACCAACACCTATAACTATTAAGTTAATGTTAAGAAAACTCTCCGATATTAGTTTCTGAATAGATTTATCTTTGATACCTAATAAACTACTGAGTAAGCCTTGAGATCGTTGGGTTATGTTGTAGCGTCTACTTGAGTTGTCTTCACCATCAGTAAGAGCTATAATCCACCGTTGCTCATTACCTGTTCTATTTGCTAAGATATTGAAAGCATCACCTAACGCATCATAAAATGATGTTGCACCGTGCGGATTACGTAAGCGATTAATTTTATTGGTAATTTTGTCTCTATTTTCTTCAACAGGGGTTAAATCTAAAACAACACGACTATATGTATCAAAGGTGATTATACCCACTTCATCTTGTGGATTAATTTGGGTATTGAAAACAGATAAAGCTCCTTCTACAGCGGCATCAATTCTTTTTCCTTGCATAGAGCCACTATAGTCGATAACAAAGAATACTAATTTTTTATCAAAACTTCTCCGTTTCAATTCGTTATACATCGATTCGTAAAGTCTTACTTTTTTGATATCAGATCTAGCTTTAAACACAGCAACCAAATTTGAGAGTGATTGCTTAACTATGTTAACATTACGGATATCTTTTCCTATGGCTAGAGATTGTTCTAGGAATTTTTCTGCTTCATCATAATTTTTGATATTTAGATAATATACACCAATATTGAGTTTAGATATAGCTATACCTCTCTCAAAACCTATATTTTCAGCTAAAGCTAAAGATTCAGAGAACATACGATAGGCAAATTTAACTTCTCCTTTTTGGAGATACATCAGACCTAGGTTGTTTTTATGAATAACGTTTCCTTGGCTGTTGTTAGATCTTTGATCGTATTGTAACGCTAATTCAATATGATTCTTAGCTAATTGGAATTGACCTCTATCAAGCATTAACAAGCCTAAATTGTTGTATCTTGATGCCAATCCCACATAGTCATTCATTTGTTTACCAATTTCAATCGATTCTAAATAGAGTTGTTCAGCTTTTTGAAACTCTTTTCTTGCCCTGTGCACATTAGCTAGATTGTTTTTTGTTAGAGCAATCCCACGTAAATTGTTAGTGGTTTTGAATAATTCTAAAGCTTTAACATAATTATTATAGGCCCTGTGTAGATCTCCGCGATAATAATCTTTGTTACCATACCTAAGACTAGTTAAAAGGTTATCAAACGTGGAATGGAATACAGCTAATTCTCTGGGCAAAACATCTTTATCTTTAAAATCTCTTGATAAATCACCATTTGCAACAAGATTAGCCATTTTTGTCACATCTTTTATAGGTTTAACAATGCGATTTGAATTTAAGAGTCCTAAGAAAATAATTAGTATAATCGCCACGATTAAAATGACAAGCATAATAAGAACTTGTTGAACCGTTGCTCTAGATATAGTGTCTCTAATAGCCATGGCAGGGGCAATGATATTAGATTCTGGGACTACTAATGCCAAACTATATTTTGTTGTAGGCACAGGAGCATAACAGATGTACCAGTCAACACCATTTTTGGTATATTTCTCTGTACCTCGCTGTCCACTAGTCATTTTATTCACTATGCTGTTAAATTGATTTAGCTCTTGGGTGTCATCACCTATTTCAAGAGCTGTTATTGTCTCAAATTCTTCACCTAAATCAGGGTGCATGATAGTTGACCCTTCTTCGTCTACTAAGAAAGCATACCCATCATCCAATACTTGAATATTAAGAATCTCTTGTTTTAACGTGAGAATTGTGATATCAATACCAACCATACCAATTAATGTACCATTGTTAAAATGAATAGGACGTCCCATACTTATTATGAGACCAATAGGGTCATAATATGGGGCTGTAAAAGCGGTTGAATCATCTTCTATATTAATGGCATTGATATAAAATTCTTCATCTTGAGGATTCCAGTCGTCATTAGGATCAACTGGATTATCTTCTTCGTCGAATTGTGTCCATTCCATTGAATCATACGGATAATTCCTGAACAATGAGTAATCGCCTTCAAAAGATGCATATATCCAAACAAAGTTGGGATTAGCTTCGTGCATGTTTTGAAACATATAATCTAAATTTGAAGAAACATTCAATAAATAGCCCAAATCAGAAGGCCAGGTAAATGGATCATTATTGGGAATCTTATTTCTTGGCATGTAGTATGCTGAAACATCAAAAGATATTTGGTCAGATTCATATAAGTCTACATATTCTTGACCTGGAATAGTACGACCCGTAGCATCAAATTCAGCATCTGCATTCCACCAATAAGAATGATAATTTGAAATGTTTATTTCGCCATTAAATAGCGCTTCTGCATATATATCCAACATAGTAACTTGGTAAATAGATTGTAAGAACACTTGATTAATTCTTTCAGCTTGGTTTGTGACCGTACGGTTCAGTTGAGCTAACTCTTCTTCCAATAGTGCAAGGGAAGAATCATCAGCATTCTGATCAGAAAGGATAATCAATCTTCGAGTAACAAGTATACCAAGAATAGCAGATGGAATTAATAAGAGCAGAAGCATAAATAATAATATTTTTCCTCTAATTGACATCTTATTTGTAGAAAACATCTTCTATCATCTCGTAGAAAAAGTTGTAATCACATAAAATTTTGTTATACTCATATATTAATGTTGGTAAACGAGAATGAAGAATAATTAAGAATTTATCTTGATTGCCAAAGTAAAGTAAGTGACACAATCTATTCAAAAGATTTACATTTTGGAATAAAATCAAGTGTATCCCCCCACTATAAATAGAAACAAATAAGTAAGACAATGTTTTATTCACCATAACGGGATAAACAGAATATCTTGTTGGTGTCAAAAATGGAATGGACTTTAGATGATTCACGTGTGGTTTATGGTGTGGCGAAAAACGATTTATATTTTTTAGATATTAACAACAAAGGCGATTTAGAATTAAATATCAATAATCACAAAATAACTTTTCAAGAAATTAATAGAATACTTGGAGAAAAAATAAAAGAAGAAGGTTACACAAGAGTTCCTTCCTACACTATGAGAATCCCCCAGCTAATAAAGAATCAAGTTAACAAATTATATGGTCTATTTCAAAATGAGATGCAAGCTTATGACTATAAAGGAAATTTTAGAGCTGTTTATCCCATAAAAGTAAATTCAATGAAAAGTGTTATTGAAACAATAAAAGATTCCCATCCATTATATCTTTTAGAAGCAGGAACGAAGACAGAGTTTATTTTGTTATTGAAATCTATAAAAAATGAAAAACATAGGACAATTTTTTGTAACGGGGTTAAAGACAAACAATACTTAAATATTGCAAAACAAGCTATGGAAGACGGGTATAAAGTTATTCTAAGTATTGAATCAATTGCTGAACTACTTTTAGCATTAGACCTTTTACCTATAGATAAAATGCAAATAGCTTTACGAATAAAACCATATGCTACGGTAGGTGGTCGGTGGAAAACTTCATCGGGCAGATATAGCAAATTTGGTTTATCTATTTATGAATATCTTGAAATTCTTAAAATACTTGAACAGAAAAAATGTAAACATATTCTTGTTGCTACTCACTCACATGCTGGATCTCAAATTTCCGATTTAGAAGGAGTAAAAAATTATGCTTCATATATTGTTGATAGATATATTGAGTTACATAATAGAGGATTTACAAATCTATCTATCATTAATTTTGGGGGAGGCTTTCCAATCAACTATGATAATGATTTAAGCGAAAGTATTATTGAAAACTATGTGAGCATACTAGTAAGAACTATTAAAGATAAATTGAAAAATGTGCATATCAAAGAACCAACCATAATGGTTGAAGCTGGGCGCTTTGTTACAGCTCAATCTGCTATTATTATAGTCCAAACTCAAGATGTTTGGCCTATTTTTCCTCCTGCTACCGATGATTTGTATATTGAACATATGCACAAAATTGAACAAATTGATAACCCCAAAGAACTGTTAAAACTTTGGAAAGAAATCGAAGAAATAGATTGTGTGAAAGATGCTGAAAATATAGAAAAAACAGAAATGATTCGAGGAATAACCAAACAACTTATCAGGAAAAAACTAGCCCAATTATTATCTAAATCCCAATACAACTTAATTGAGTTTGAAGAAGAATTACGCAAAATTAAACGGGAAATTTTTTCAGCTGATTATCTATTGTTAGGTAATTTTTCTGTTTTCAATAGCATTTGTGATCATGTACTTGTTAATCAATATTTCCCTTTGATGCCCATAACCAATCTCCATAAACAGCCAGATACGATAGTTAGACTCATTGATTTAACTTGTGATAGCGATGGGGAAGTGTCCGTATATAAACAACAAAAAGGAGATAAGCTTCTTTTTACATTTGATGGTTTCCCTTTAACAAGAACCAGTGACCGAGCTAGACTACTTAAAGGCATTCCTGTGGGGAGCCTTAATGAAATCGCGCATAGTTATGTCGCTATTCCCTTGGCTGGGGCATATCAAGATATCATTGAGTTTGATCATAATCTCATTGGGGACCTTGCTGACGTGGAAGTTAAAATTGGAGAGGATGGCCAGTGGTCAGTTGAATTGATTAATTTTGCTCAAAACATAGGTGAGCTCCTAACAGACGTTGGCTATAGTAAAGAGTATGCTGATAATCCCTATTTATCCTTAGATACGAGTCCAATAATTAACCGATTACGCTTAAACTTTAGGCATAATAAGGAGGAGAACTAATTGTGGAGAAAAAGAAAGAAAAGTAAAAATGATGATAAGCCAAATTATACAAGAGATAGAAAAGAGATTATTAATAGTTTAGAAAAAAATGGTTTTACTATAACAAAGATAATCGATTACGGGAGCAATTTTGGAATAATAAGGGCGGAAAAAAGCGATTCGAGAATGCAAATAAGTACCTATGAAAAATTTGTTAATGATCATACAGAATTATATTTGGCGTTTGTTATACATACTGAACAGGTAAATAAAACAAATTTTAAACTGGTGCAACGAGAAGAAACTTCAGCTGATGCTGTGCCCAAGGCTTTTGATGATAGATTAGATATTATAAGTTTTGAAAGTCGAAATATAATAGATCAACTTCTACTTAACACCTCTAAAGGGGTAAAAGAAGGATTAAATAGTATTAAACCGCATCTAGAATATTTTACTCTTTCTGGTACTCAGATGGTGATAGAGTTGGGAGTGAAATATAACCTTACTACAGCCTTAGATGCTTTGAAATTCTTGTCCAATTTCCTAAATGTGATAAAAACTCAATATAGCAAATTATTGGTCTTTTCTGGTGAAAAAAAATACATGTGTGTCTATTGCAGAAAAGAAATACCCCTTGAAGGAAAAACGTGCCCTCATTGTGGTAAAAAAGCCCCCATATGTGTTATCTGTAAAGTAGATCCTGAACCAGGGGAGGCAATAATACAATACGAGTGTTGTAACGCTTATGCACATTTAGAACACGCTTTAAAATGGAAAGAAGTATCAGATATTTGTCCAAGTTGTAAAACTCGTGAGCCAAAGTTTAATAGGGTCGTATAAATCAATAAGATCAATAATAATGAGATCTATCAGAACTCATGTTGCTTTAGTTACTCTTTAATTATAAACTACCACTACCTAAAGACAATATAGTTTCCTGCTTCATATAAGTAGCTTAAAAATATCAGGTCCTATCTCTTCTCCACAGGATTCGTCTATAGTATTCAAAACATTTTGTTGATTTAAACTTGCTAGGGGGTATCCTTATTTCCATTCACCACTTCTTAACACAGTACTTTCAAGAAGTGTTCTGGTAAGTAAGTTGCTTCTTTCTAAAACTTAATATAACTATTACTGCGGGCAAAACCATTTCATCTGATAATAAAGAATATTGTCCTAATTGTGATGAAATTATAATTACTCAAACTGATGTGTGCGACAATTGTGGAAATGAAATCAAACAGATCACCTCAGATAGCAACCCTTCTAATGTCGTGAAAGAAGAACAGAAACAAAGTGAACCAGAAAAGCAAGGTAAAAAAAGGTAGGAAAGAGAAAAAAAGATTTCTTTCATTTTTTAATGAGATATAAGTAAATCTTTTCCTTTATATTCTCCTTCACCTTTGACTGTATAGGTTATTTCTACTTCTTGTTCTTCTTCAATAGTTGGGATAACCCATTCTCTTATTTCTCCTTCATCTATTGTATCAATTACTTCAGATTCAATGGTTACCTCTTCTTCTTCAGTTTCAGGAATATTTACTTCGACATCCATTAATTCAAATCCACTTGGAATAAGATCTTTAATAGAAACATCTTCAAGTTTTGTATTGCTTCTGTTCTTATAATAAAGCATAACTTGGTACATTCCTTCTTCCTCCATAGGTGTAACATCTTTGAATGCTGTGTATCTCCGTCTAACATGTACAATATTGAATTCGAGAATTGTATCCTCAATAGGAATATCTAAGGTAGGAGCAGGTTCTACTAATGTAGCATGAGCCATGGGTTCTGTCTCAAATTCCATTTCTGCAGGTGGGCCAGTAAGAATAGAAGTGTATTTTAAGTGAATCTGATCATTAGGTTCAATCAACTGACTTATAGTACATACGAGATATTTTTTCTTATCTATGTCTGCACCACTAGGTTCAATTGAAAGTTCATAATCATCTGGATCAAGCTCTGTTTCTGAACCATCTTCTTTTATATGGATTACATTAACTTCTTCAAACTCGGGAGGTGCAAAGTACTCAGCAAGATGATCTCTTATGGTTAATTCTTCAAATCCAACGCTACCTTTGTTGGTAACAGTAGTTGTAACATCAACTGGAGAATTGCGGAAACTTGCAAATTTAGTTTCACTGTAACTCTTTTCACCGGTAGCATAAGCAACAGAAAGTTCGGTTTCTTCGACTTGAACATCACCAGATATTTTTGCTATAATTTCAGGTTTAACAGTATACCCTTCAACTTTTTTGAAATGAGGGAGATCTTCGCTTTCTGTCTGCCAAATTTCAGATTTCCATTTTTGTCCGCTTTCAATGATTATTTCATTAGCTTCAAAATATTCCTCGATAATTTTTTCATCTTCAAAGGATATCTCAATCTGTCTTAATTCTATGGGAAATTCAGACGTATTCTCTATGATCAGGCTAGAATCCCACATATTTGGCTTTTCTTCTTCTTCATCAGAATCTATCCAGATTCTAGTACGAACAAAAGCATCAGCACCTGTCACAGAAAGTAAAGTTGAGCCCTTGCCTTCACCAGAATAAGTTATGGTTATATTTCCAGTTGGTTTCTTATCTATCTCTTGTACATCATACTCACCACGTATAACTAAAGTCGCGAAAGTATCAGCATCAACATCAGCAATATCCCAATATACCTTACCATCTTCGGTTCTAGATTCACCTAATGAAGTGGAGCTAATATCAATATTTTCCATACCAGAAGGTAAATCTTTTACTAGATGTATTTCATTAATAGAACGTTCAAAATCAAACTCTAAAGTAATATCAGCAATAGCCCGATGACCATATACAAGTACTGAGGAAGTTTCGTCTTCTTCAGCTGCTGTATTAATAGTTTCTTTAAAAATAAACGGGAGATCTTCTTTTTCTACTTCTTTAACTGCATATGATTGCTCAAACAGCTCTTGTGGATTAAGATCATTTATATAGAGATGGTCATCAAATTCATCAAAGTAATCGACATTTTCAAGTGCAACATCAACATCAAACAACACATCTTCTTCACCTAAGTTCTGAACAGAAAAATAACCTTTTTTATCAATATTAAGTATATCCCAATCCCGGGAAAATTTACCGTTGATTTTTTCATCAATTGTAATAGTTAAACCATCCTCACTAGCCTCGTCTCTGTATACAGAATCTGTTCGCCAATCGTCAGAAGAGTCCATTTCATGCTGTTTTTTTTCCTCTTCTTTTTCTTTTTCATCTTTACGTCTTCGTCCAAACAATTTATTCACCTTTTTAGGTCATAAATAGACCTATTCACTAGGTTAGTTTTCAATTAATAAAAAGATTTTCGTCTATTTCATTATCAAATTATTGAGTATTGAAACTAAAACAAGCTCATTCAAAATGCTTAGAACCTAGATGTGATAGTATTTCCAAATTAACGTAAAAATTAAAGATTTTATCAAGTTAAAGCATCTCTTAGCCTATTTGATTATTGAGATTTGGTTGTAAGGAATATACTATTTCGGAATACTATGTGAATGAAAACCTAATAATTGGAAAACAAAAATGTTCTTAAACGAAAGTTTTGTTCAATTATATGGAGTTGAAACAATAGCATGTCAATTGAAGGATTAAAGATCCCAGGCGAGATTCATACTGTTGAAGGTAAAAAAAAGGATAAAGAAATTATGTTATTTACTATTAGTACCTGTCAATGGTGTCGTAAGGGAAAGAAATGGTTACAAGATAATGACTATACGTATTACTATTGTGATATAGATAAATTAGATTTTGAAGATAAAACTAAACTCAAACAAGAATTAAAAGAGAGATTCAAGTCTAGGGTGGCTTTTCCATTTATAGTGGTAGATAAAGAACTATTTAATGTAGGATACAATCCCGAAGAGTGGAAGCAAATAATTGAAAAGTAAATAAAGAGGTCTTATATAATGTCTGATACCAATAAAACTTTTGATGATGTCAAGGAATATGTAACAAGAGTGGCAAAAACAAGAGGATGGAAATTACATCCTAATCATGATAACACATTAGATATGCTTATAGAAGGATTAAGAGATTATTTTAATGCGGTTGGTTATTATAATTGCCCATGCAGAGATTCAAATAGAGATAGGAAAAAGGATCGTGATATCATGTGCCCATGCGATTATGCAGAGCCAGATATTGAAGAATATGGGAGATGTTATTGCGCATTGTTTTTTGATCCTGACTTTGATTTCGACGAAAAAACGATAGGGATGATACCTGAAAGAAGACCAATTGAAAAAGAGGCAGGATTTGAATGAAAATATCTTTTTTTAGGAACATTTCATAAATAATCCGTTGAGAACCATTTTCATAATCCTTAATAAGATATTGCCAAAAAAACCTTAGACGTAATTATGATTTTAGGTGAAATTATTTTAGCAATTGGTATTTCATTTGTTTCAGTTTTTACTGCTGAACTAGGGCATAAAACACAGCTTTTCTCGTTCATTTTAGGAACTTATTTTAATAAAAAGAGCTGGATTGTATTTTTGTCTGTTTTCATTGGGGTCTTCTTACACCTTTATATACCCCCTCTATTTTGACTACAAAGGTGAATCACCAAGCGGGTGTGGAAAAAAAAATCACAATGACTGGAAATACTTACAAAGTAACTTTAAAGAGAAAAAAGGGAAAAAACAGCTGATATTTCTCGACAGAGTATGAAAAAAGTGGACAAGTTTGTGGAAAAAGGTAGCGCGAAAAAAGGGGAGAGACTACACACGAGTGGGGACGATAAGCATAAAACCATTCAGCTTGTCAACGTATTCCTAGAAGTTTACAGTTTTCCTTTGCTTTTATATTGATGAACAGCTCTTAAAGGAAAACTTAAGGGATAAACCAACTCTTTACAATTAAATTGGGAGTTCTCTTATACGAATTCTTGCTGGTTCAACTATTATAATTGATCCCTTATCTAAAGCCTCTTTAATTTTTGGGATAGCATGTTGAAGTTTTCATCAACATTTGGAACTCTAAAATCATCGAACCTCAATATTATTGTTGATGGTTTTGAAGATTTACAGAATGCTAGGATCTCTCCGAAATCTAAATCTGCGGTTATTATGTGATAATTATTTTCTATTGCATAACGATAGATTTCAGTGGTAGTTCATTGAAATCCCACTCTTTTTGCTAAGAACTTCATTGACTCTAACAACATTGTAGTTTAAACTTCTTAAAAAATTGACAGTTTTCGGAGATAATGCCATATCTACAAGAAATTTCATCCCATCACCGGTATTGAACTTTCTGATACACTCCAAGCAGCAAATTCTAAAGCAGCTTGAATATCATCTTCAGCTAGTTCAGGATAGGTTTCAAGAATAGTTTTATAGGATACTTTCTTAGATAATAGTTTCAAGATAATTGTAACGGGTATTCGTGTATCTCTTATACATGGTTTTCCCCCCATTATTTCTGGGTCAATTGTAATTTTATCAAACATTGTATGATAGTTGGAATCTAGCTATTTAAACAATATCACAAATATGATTATTAGCAACATGCAAAGCCATCACAACTATAGGCAATGGATTAGAGGTACTGGAAAATGAAAATATCGGGCACTTTTTGAAAGATTGTACATTATAACCCATCCACTTACACCTTTATCACAAATTTACACCTAGAGGATTAATTGATTTATTCAACTAAGTCTTATTTAGGTTTAACCAAAAAACATTCATGTGTATATGATATATTTCCACCTTGGTTGGTAAGATTGTCTATTTTTCTCCTCTGTCATTTCAGTCAATTATATATAAAAAAAAGAATATATATAGTCGTTTTTAGCTATATTTAATGTGAATGAAAAAATACGCACTTTAATCAATTCTAGCTGTAAAATGACAATATCTACCAGTGGAGTAAAAAATCCTTCTATACAGAGGTTTAGCTATGTAAGAAAAAAGAAGAAATTATACATAGCCAGCGTAGAAAATTCTAAAACTGCTCAACAAATCACATATTTTCCTCACGTTGAAATAATTATAGGCGGAGTTGAAACATATCTAAAGATAGAAGGAAGAGCCAGAGTAGTTAAAGATAATAAGGACGATAAAAAAGAAATTTTAAAAGATTTGAAGAATAAAGATCAATTAGAAGATCTAGGGATCTATTCTGTTGTATTAATCGAGATAATTCCAGTAAAAATTTATTTACCCAAAGAAGAAATCCTAGAAATATATGAAGAAAATACTCTCTCTTATATAAAGGAAGCACTCTTATCTTTGCAATCTTCACTTAAACTTTTCTTGAAGAGTATAGGCTTACCTTTTTTATCTGCAAGTGGTCTCGCAGTTATAGTAGGAGCAAGTACAGCATACTATGAAACAGGTTTTTTTAACTGGTATTTATTCATTTTAACATTATTGGGGATACTTCTGATTCACTCAGGCGTAGATTCAACTAATGACGTCTATGATCATTTGAGTGGAACAGATGATATAAACAAACAAGTTACTCCTTTTTCCGCTGGAACTCAAGTGATTCAAGGGGGGCTTTATACAACATCACGGATGCTTATTCAAGGATTAGTGTTATTTTTTTTAGGTGCAATCATTGGACTAATTATTAATTTCAGTATTCCAGGAAATACTGTTTTGTTTCTTGGAATAGGGGGTATTTTCCTAGGGTTCTTTTATGTTGCATTTCCCATTAAATATGCGTATAGAAGCTTGGGTGAAATAGGGTTGTTTCTAGGTTTTGGACCTTTAACTGTCTATGGAGCATATTATGTTCAGAATCATAGTTGGTCATTGCGCCCGTTATTACTTTCAGTTAATGTGGGACTACTAATCTATAGTACATTATTTATCAATGAATTCCCAGATGTGGAAGCAGATCTTTATGCAAAAAAGTATACCTGGGTAGTTAAGTTGGGAAAAAATAAAAGCAAGATTATTTATTCAATTGGAGTAGGGATAGTTTATCTGTTGCATGCAATATTTATAATTTTGAATTTTTTACCTGTCTTAGCTGTTTTTTGTTATCTTTCTCTCCCTATTGCATTAAAAGCAATGATTATTACAATTAAGCATAGTGACAATTTTAAGATTATGCTGGGAGCACAAACATTGACTATTCTTACAATGATTGTGTACACCGCATTATTGTCTTTAATACTGATTATAAGCCGCCTTTTTGCGTAATAAAAAAAGTATTTTTAGTTGTTTTTTTAATTATCACCAGTTATAATTAGCTAATATTTCTTTTTTCTATCTCTTAAGATAATTATATCAATTCCTGCTTCTTCTAAAAGTTCAAGAGCTTCTTCCCGTATGGTGGATTCTATAACGTATGTAATGAATAGTTTATGATCTGCTTTCCCAAATCTTTTTTCAATAAAAGCAACTTTGCGGAGAAAGGTTGTAATTTTATCAATTCTTTTAACAATTGCCGTTACTTCACCAATTACTAAAGGTTCTTCATTGAAAAGGTCTATTTCTACATCTTTGCTATTAGGAAAGACTTCATATTGTTGATCAAAGAAAGTTTTTTTCTTGATATCAATCTTTGGATACCCTTGCCCCTCCAAAAATGTTTCTAACCAATAACTATTGAATTCCTCAAAATCATGTCCAAATGATTCAGATAATTCATCCAATCTACTAAAAACTTTATTGAATTGTGTATCCATTTTATCTTCAAATTTCTCAAAGCGCTTATCTATAGCTTCAAGGGCTTTTTGAAAATCAGACTTGGTGACCATAGCTTCAAAGCGTTTATCCATAGCTTCAA
>CAZHRF010000014.1:48822-67900 GCA_964534625.1 uncultured archaeon
TTTTGAAAATCAGACTTGGTGACCATAGCTTCAAAGCGTTTATCCATAGCTTCAAAGCGTTTATCCATAGCTTCAAAGCGTTTATCCATAGCTTCAAGGGCTTTTTGAAAATCAGACTTGGTGACCATAGCTTCAAAGCGTTTATCCATAGCTTCAAGGGCTTTTTGAAAATCAGACTTGGTGACCATAGCTTCAAAGTTTTTATTAAAATCCTCTCTCTGTTTTTTCAGCTCAATAAGTACTTGATTAAGTTCATCTCGCTTTACGTAATCTGGATTTAGAACTTTGATGATTTTTTTTCTCCATTCATCATTTGTAAGTAAAGTCTCATATATTTTCTTAAGTAATTTACTTTCTTCTGAAGAAGACATCTAACCAATGATATATACTCAAAAAGACTATAAAAGACTACCTATCCAAAATACCTTAAAGTGAACAAATAAATAAAAATAACTTTAGTGACAAGTCTCCATCCCAAAAAAAGATAAAAGGTTAGTAAAGAGTAGTAACTAGTATTTTTCTGTATGAGGGACACCAAGATAGGGAAATGATTGAGAGATAACTTGATCCATGCCTTTAAACCACTTACTCTCTGTATAATCCAATTTGAGCTTTTCAGCATATTTACTTTCAATAATCTCAATTAGATTTTCTAGCGATTGAAGGAGAAAATAACTAGTTTGACTGCAGATGATAGCTGCTGAACACAGTTTTCCTTCTTCGATTATTAATTTTCTATCGCCAGTAACAATTTTTTTAAGTGGTTGCTTTGACCTAGTTGTTTCAGCCATAAAAATTTGGAACGCATTCAAAGAAGCTGTTATTAAATCAATGGGTAACTCTTCATTATCTTCAGTTTCTATATCTGTTTCTACATATTTACCTGCATAGACTAACATACCTAATTTATTGAAAATTATAATCGTATCTATTTTAAATGGTAATCTAAAAATATAGTTTATTCGCACTATGTAAAATATAGTAAAAACTAAAATACCTAAAATCTTTAAGACCTCTCCTATATCAGCTAGAGATCCAGGACTCCAAAACTCTTTAATCATCCCTATTGTAAATCCTATTGTTAGGAATATCAGAGCTATAGAAATGATTAACCCAGGAATTTCTTCTGTAGTCCTATATGTCTTATAATGAACATACGCACCATACATGAAAACAACAAATCCAATTAGCGAATAGAGAAAACTCCATATGCTATCAACATGAGAGTGAAAAGTGTCACTAACTAAATCTTCACGAACCCAAATTAGACCAAAAGTTATATGCTCTATAGTTAATATTAAAGCTAAAGAAAATAATATTGGATTAATCCTATCGCTTGTTAGCTGAGAGAAAAATACTAATGCCAAAAGATACATTATACACCATGTACCTAAATGAGCCACTAGAACATAATCTCTTGCTAACCCAGAAAATAATGGTCTTATTGTTTTAAGCAACGAAGCTATAACGCCAATAAAAACAGCTATTGTTAAGCTGTAAGCTTTCCTCTTATTTCTGATGGATTGTATAACAAAGATAACACCTATGATAAACATCAAGATAGCAATGATTAAATCAAAGTATTCAACTAAATTCATAATCCAACATAATGTCTTTTCTATATAAAAATTGCGTGAGCTCTTGTAATAATTTATAAAAATAAAAACACCGATTTTGACAAGTTTTCAATTAGTCCATCAACCCTCATAGTTTGTTCTGCACCAAAGCTTAATTGTAAATCTTTATTGAGAAATGTATCTTATTTACATACTAACGGGGTAAAATTGTAGCATCTCGAATTTATAAGATTGATTTTTAGGTATTCTTGTTACATTCTATATCATGAGGAAATAATAACTTTTTTAACTTCATTCTTTAAATTTCTTCCTATGGATTTGGGTGAACCAACAAATTTTTCCAATATCTACGATGAAGAAAAAAGTGATGAAATAATTATTGAAAAAAATGATAAAGTAGCACTCTTTTCACGCACAGTTGGGTTAAGCGTTTCCCGTGGATTTGTTGCACCCTTTGTTTCAATTATAGCTTTGAGCATGGGGGCGGGAGCGGGGATATTAGCATGGATTCAAAGTATAGCAAATTTACTTTCCACTTTTCTAAATCCTGTTTTTGGATTACTATCTGATAAATTAAAAAAGAGGATACCTTTCATAATAATTTCAACTATTACTTGGAGCATACCTTACATCTTTTTACAAAATGTTAAGCAGCCAGCTTATTTTGTTTTAATTATAGCTGCTGTAAATCTCCTATTAAGTTTGGGTTTACCTGCTAGTCAAGCGTTTCAGAACGAAGTATTCCCACCCAAAGAAAGAGCTGAACTATCTGGTAAAATATTCTGGTATGATGCCATAGGATCAATGATGGCAACCATTTTTACCGGTATAATCTTGACCTATGTCTTCGGTGATCAAAACTATCAAAAAACAATTTTGATACCTGTCATAGCAGGTATAGTATTATCTGTGATTAGTGTTATGCCATTTTTTAGAGTACAAGAACCAAGCGAAAGAGAAGGCACTTATCAACAAATTACTCGAAAATTAGGAGAAAGTTTCAAGCATGCTTTTAAAAACAAGGATTTCAAAAGATTCTTGTTAATATCTATGTCTTATTCTTTCTTCTGGAGTTTTGCATGGCCACTATTTCCTATTAAGCAATACACCATCTTAGGGGGAAAAGCAATTGAAATAGCTATTTTGAGTATCTTATTTTCTGTAAATACCATCTTTTTTATTGGTCTAGGAGCTAAATTAAGTGATAAAATAGGAAGAGTGAAATTGATAACCTTTTCTCGCTTTATTATGGGGACTTTTCCCTTGTTTTATATATTTGTAACAGAAATATGGCATCTCTATCTGGTACATTTCATTATTAGTTCCTTTGTTACTCTGGGAGCATCAAGTTTTACAGCGTATCTTATGGATATAACTCCAAAAGAAGAAGGAGGAAGCTACTTTGGTATATTTAACATGATAACGGGGATATTCTTTTTTCTAGGGTCCTTAGCTGGAGGTTACTTGGTTGAGGTTTTAGGCAGGTATTTTACTTTATCTTTAGCTTTAGGTGTAGCTTTAGCTCTTTCTTCATGTGGTAGATTTATTGTGTCGATTTTTTATATGAGTATGAAAGAAGTTAAAACCTTCCCCACATCGCTGAAAGGAGTTTTTGCACACTTTATTGAAAGAAGAAAAGCATTTAAATGGTACAATAAAGGCTAATTCAATTTAGAGATTAGTAAAAAAAACGCAAAAGTTGGACAGAAGCCAAAGGTTTACCCAATATAAGAGAAAATATTAACACCTATCAAATTAATACATTTGAAAAAGGTAGAGATCTAGCCATTGTCGATTATCATTCTATTTACGAAACGACAGATTATGGTAAAAATTGGCAAAAAATTGCTGATTTTAATGAGAAACTATTTCAGATACTAGATTACACTATTAACTAGTTCCTCTTTTTCAGTTGATACATCTATTTTCTATTTTTATTTTTTAAAAACAATCTTGGAGCATATAAGATGTAAGTACATCAAACTTAAGAAAGACTTTACATTATACTGCAAATGCCCCTCCCTTCTTGTATGGGGTTCCTTGTTAGAACAGATGATATTGACAAAAATACTCTTCTAATAAGGTAATTTCATTTTTATTTTTTTCCGAATGTGAGAGTTGGGTAAAATATTTATAGTTTGTGTTTTTCTTAAAATTATGACGGAAAGGGAAGAGTTCTCTATTCTTACAAATAATCCCCATTTGTCTTTATCTGAGCTCGTCAATATTTTTACAGAAGCGCCTATTTGTATCTTTAAGTCAACAGAAACAGGCAAATTATTGTACATTAACCAAACAGGTGCTGAAATGTTTGGTTACTCTTCCCCTAAAATTATGATTGATCATATTAATTCCAAAGAAGAAGGTACAACTATTCTTTATCCATACTCTGACATTCGCTTAAGCAAAATAGAAAACGTTTTGAATTGTGAAGGATGGGTAATAACAACCAACGCTTTTAGATGTAAAGATGGTACTGTTTTTACTGGTAAAAGCTATGTGAGAAAAGTGCCTTATACTAATGATGAGTGGGCATTTCAAGGTTTTATTAAAGATATAACCGAAACAAAAGAATCAGCTGATTCCACATTAGAACAACAAATAATTGAACGTCTTATAAATATTAATGTTTTAGCCATGAGTTATGTTGACAAAAATGGTAAAGTTATTTTCAGCAATAAAAAACATGATGATTTGTTTGAAATCTCACGTCAAGAAACAGTTTCACGCACATTTGATGACAAAAAATGGCAAATAATAGATTATGAAGGAAAACCTTTTTCGGAAAAATTGCTACCTGTTAATCAAGTTATGAGTAAAAACAGGGCAGTATATGGTATTAAACATGCAGTAAAGAAAGTTAATGGAGAAATGGCTTATTTAGATGTTAATTCAGCTCCAATATTTGATAATTCTGGCAATGTAGAAGGAGTAATATCGAGTATAGCGGATTTAACTCCCCTTGTAGAATCAAAAAGAATAATTGAACAGTCCGAAAAACTTTACCGTAGTTTATCTGACATTACAAGTTTATTAATTAATGCGCCCATTCATGAATATGAAAAACCGATTATGCAAGCATTAAGTAAGATAGGTAATTATTTATCGGGCGTGGATAGTATCTATATTTTTGAGATATCAAAAAATCGAGAAACGTTTAGTATGATCCATGAATGGTGCGGTAAAGGCATTTCAAAGCAAAAATCTATACTCCAAAACTTACCTGTAGACGATTTTCATTATGTTTTTACCAACTTAAGAAATAATGAGATTTTACATGTACCTGCTGTAGATAAATTGCCAGATGAGGCAACTGCTTTTAAAAATGAACTACAACGAGAGACCATTAAAAGCACATTGCATGTGGGGTTCTACCAACATGGCAAACTAACAGGTTTCTTAGGTCTTGATTCAATGAGAGATTATAAAAACTGGACTGAAACGGAGATTTCCTATTGCCACTTGGTTTCTAGCAGTTTGAATGGATTTATACAAAACAAAAACTATATTGATCTTCTTATGAGAGAAAAAAGAGAGTTGTCTGCCTTCGCTGAAATCATATCACATGATATCAATAACAACTTGACGATCATTGAAGGTTTTTTGGATTTAAGTATTGAAGACGAGGAAAACACCACTCCGTATCTTAAAAAGATGAAAGATAAAATTTGTCAGACAAGAAAAACTTTGACTAAATCATTAGAATTAGCCAAAGCAGGTCAAATTATAGGTGAACTGGAACAGATCAATATTAAAAAGATGGTAGATGAAATAGCTGACAGTTTACCACAGGTAGATATATCATGCACCGTTATACCTTCTGTTAAAGGCGACAAGCAGAAAGTAAGACAAATATTAGCAAATATCTTTAGTAATGCTATTCAACATGGAAATGCTTCAGAAATTGAAGTAACAAATAAAAAGAATGTAGCAGGCGGATTTACAATTCAGATATGTAATAATGGAGAAAAAATTTCTAAGGAAATTATTGATAAAATATGGAAAAAAAGATTTACAACAAAAAATGATCATCAAGGGCTAGGATTAAATATTGTTCAAAGAATAATACAAGCACATGGGTGGGTTATTAGTGTTACTTCCACTGAGACAAAAACGTGCTTTAATATTTTGATAAAATAAAAGAAAAGTATCGAAATTACGATAATAAGCAGATCATTTTTCTTAATTAAAAAACATGTTACCTATACGATTGCTCTATCCTTAATGTGATCTCTCAATTCCTAAACCAGATGATAAATCGTATAGGCTTATTACAAATTCAATATCAAATGTCTCTTTATATCAGTCACAATACTATTAGGTAATGTTTCATGGGGATAATTTTTTTCTATGCATTTTATATTAAGATTTTGAGCTAATTTCACAGCATTAAGTCCTTCTTTTTCTTTACCCATATTTGAAGCATACATTACTGCTTTTTCTTTGAGAAATTGTAAAAATAGCTCTTTAGAATACGATCCTTTTGCCCAGTCTTGATCAACTAATGGATCAATCAAAATGAGACTTTTGATCTTCTTTCTTGTTTCTGGTGCAGATAACAATATATCAAAAATTTTAGCTGCTCCTATTCCATAGGCAATTATTCCTATTCTAACGTCTTTCTTAGTTATTTTTTCGAATATATAATTGAATTGTTTTGAATACTGGTTTTCATCTCCATTATCTTTGAAGGAATAAGGTACTAGTGCACTAACACCCCATTCTTTTTCTGTAAATTCTTTAAAATAAGGACGCATAGATGCTTCTTTTTCTCTATTTTGATTAAATACTGATCCATTCCAAATTGCTGCTTTTCCTGAATCGCTTGGGAAAATAATTATCTCTGTGTCAGATTCAAAGGTTTTTTTACTTGTTAAAAAATAATCTTTATCATCTAATTTATATTTATACAAAAGGTTCTCATCTGCTAATTGAAGAAGGTGCAAATCTTCTTTAGTAATTTCTTTATCTTTCATTGTATTATATCACCTGTTCTTATCATTATAATTAATTAGTATTTATCAGTGTATTGATAATTTTTTTTGCTTAAGTTGCTTGTTTATATAAATAACTATTAAAAAAAACATGAAAAAGTATAAACATTCCAAATCAACCCAGATATCTTTGTATTTAACCACCAGGACTACCATGACCAACTGAATCGTGATAGTATGTTTCCCATGCATCTTCAATATCAAATGTCTCTTTTTCTACAAGATTTGCCTGTATCCTTTTAAGCATTTTATGATGACGTTTTTCGTCATTGTATATCTCTTTGATTACTACTTTTGCCCGTTCATTTTCTAATTCGTCGAGCAATTTTTTGTAAGTTTCAATGGCTTTTGCTTCTAGTTCTATGTGTTTTTGTACATTCTTAGCTAATTCATCTCGCTTTTCTTCATCTATGAAAGGCGTTGGCTCTTCAACTAATCCAATTATTGCGGATAACATGCTCCGGTGTTTGGTTGAATCAATAGTAATAGACATTATCATCTCCCGGATAAGAGCGTTCTTGATACTTTTTGCTGATTCTTGAGATATTTTAATAATCTCTGCTTCTAATTCAATTTGAGTTTTACAAAATTCCACTAATTCTTTGTCATTCATATATTTTCACTACTTTAAACGTATTTTATTATTATTAGTAATGGGTATATTTATCTATTGCTGATTAACAAATTTATCAGTAAAAGGCAATGTCAAAAACAAGGTTAAATATTTCATCAAAGAGAAGAGTTGAAACAAAATAGTGTTTTTATTAGTTATCGAAACAAAGTTTGACCTAAACTAAATTATTTATATACGTCGCATAATATATCTTACATGGGTTCTTAACAGATTATATTGGTGTGATAGTGTAAATGAGTAAAAATATTGAAAGCTGTTGGATTATTAGCGAAGAAGGACCAACTATCTTTTCTCATACTAAAAAAAATGGGATCGATAATCAGTTATTTGGTGGTGTCTTAACCGCCATTATTTCTTTTGCCAAAGAACTAGGAACAGATATCCATAAAGTTGACTTTGATGATACTTCACTTGTAACATTTAAAGTAGAAAAACTGCGCGTTGCTTTGATGGTACAGAAACCTATTGAGGATAGAGAGATTACCAAATATCATGAAGACTTCAAAAAGCTGAGAATTAGACATCCAGATATTTTTCAGAAAGAACATTATGAAGAGATATATGGAACTCAATTTGCTGAAGAAGTAACCCATCTTTGCCAATTTATTATGCCCAAGAAACAAGCTATAGAAGACAAAGTAAGAACAGTTTTAGAGCAATATGAAAGAGGAGAGGTCACTAAGCACCAAGCAACTGATATTCTTATAAAATTACAAGAGAATAAACTTGAGGAAGATAGACAAATTAAAACAGTTCAACAGTTAAATGAGCTCATTTCAAATATGGGATTAAATGAGGAATATAAGCATACGTTACATAAACTTGTACAAGAATATGAAACTAGAGTAAAACAAGCTGCGCGTAATGTGAAACAATCTTTATTCAGATAATCAAAAAAAAGGTGAAAAATATGATTTCAGGATCAATTAGTGAGATTACATATCAATTAATTATAATTATTAATGCGTTTATTGCATTAGGAATAGGTAGCTATTATTTGTGGCGATATCGAAAAAATAAATCGTTGACCACATTAGAGTGGGGAATAGGTTTTACAGCTGTAGGAATAGGTGTTATTCTAAAAAAAATTATTGTTGATTTATTGCAAATTAGAGGAAATGATTACACAAGATTAACACAGACAAACGGTGTGTTTATTTTGCTTTCTACACTAGTTTTAAGCACCTTTTCTATCGGTTTACTCAAAAGAAGACATGAAAAAGTAGGGACAATAATTACATTAGTCTTATCATCGACTATATTCATCTATACATCAGTAACCAGCTTTGTAAGTGTTCAATTTGAGTTCAATAGAATTATAACAATTATCTATTCGTTATGGTCAATCGTGTTCTTTTTCTATTTAGGGTACAAAGCTAATGATTGGCGGATTGTATTTGTTTCAGTAGGATTGCTGATTTCTTCTATAGGCGGGTTTTTAACAGTTCAATGGGAAAACTCAAATTTGATTATTATCCCAGCCATAATTCAGCTTGTTGGCTATCTATCGATTGGTTATGGTCTTCTTTATCCCGGACAAAGTGATGAAGAAGTTGAATAAGCAATCAAATCTTTTTTTTCGTTATATCTTTTTTATCATCTTGTGCTAAAAAAAGCCTTCTCAGGGATAGATAAAGGTTCATCAGCAAGGTTTTCTTTTCTTTTCTTTTCTTTGTTAGAATAGAACAAAAAATAATACATTAAAAACTAGTTTTTGACAAAAAAAAGAAAAAGGACCAACTACTTTCCCATTCCTAATTGCCAATAAACAAATATATGGCGATCTAATGTCTCTTCTACTTTCTTCCAAAGGGGTTTGCCCACGCCATGTCCTGCTTCTTTTTCGATTTTAAGTAAAATAGGATTGTTTTTCTCTATTTTCTGTAATAAAGCAGCCATTTTCATTGCATGTAAGGGATGTACTCTTGTATCCGATAATGCTGTAAAGAAATATGTTGCAGGATAAGAGAATGTTGGTTTGATATTGTGATAGGGAGAATAGGCTAACAAATATTCAAAATCTTCATGCTTTTCAGCTGAGCCGTATTCTGGAATCCAAAATCTAGCTATCAAAAACTTATGATATCGTAGCATATCTAATAATGGTACTCCACACACTATCGCTTTATAGAGGTCAGGTCTTTGTGTCATGATAGCTCCCATAAGCAATCCCCCGTTTGATCTCCCATACGCTGCTAGTTTATTTGGATTAGTATAATTATTTTCTATCAACCATTCACTAGCTGCGATGAAATCATCAAAGACAATTTGCTTTTTCTCTTTTCTGCCAGCGAAATGCCATGACTTTCCAAATTCACCCCCACCCCGTATGTTTGGAATGGCTAGAATCAACCCTCTATCCAAAAGAATTTTTAAATCAGGCATATAAGAAGGGAGAATAGCAACATTAAATCCGCCATAACCAGTAATTAATACAGGATTATCGCGATCATGAATAATCTTCTTATTTTTGACTAAATATAGAGGAATTTTTGTCTGATCTTTTGATTTATACCAGTGTTGTTCAATTTCGTATTCATCAGGATTAATTGTAGTCCAGGGTTTAAATTCAATTGTACAAATATTCTTAGCTGTATGGGCTTTGAAGATTGTTTGAGGGTAAAAGAAAGAAGTGTAAACAAAATAAAATTCTTCTAAATCCCATCTACCTGTATATTCTGTAATACTTCCCTTAAAAGCAGGTAATTCAACATGCATGATCTTTTTGCCTTCTAGATCAAAGATTTCTAAATCTTGACTAACATCTTTTTGGGTCAAGAGTACAATATATCCGCCAATTAATTCAATATCGCGTATAATTACATCCTCTTTTTCACCTATCAAATCAATCCATTCCCCGATGGAAGGGTTATCGGGATTAACAAGAATTATTTTACCATTGGGAGCGTTATAGTTAGTCAGGAGATAGAGCTTATTATCAACTATATCCCCGTGAAATAGAGCATCAAGCCCCTTACAAATAGGTTGAGGTGTCTTATCTTTAAGATTCATAATATACAAATCGTTTTTTGCCCAATCAGTTGAACGGGTTATTAAATAATGAATGTTATCTGAACACAATGAAATGCTTATCGTTTCCTCTTTAGAAGCGAGATCGCCCACAATTAATTCGTCTTGTTCATAATTTTGCCCAATGACATGATAAAACAATTTACGATGATAGACTTCTTCACCCTTAGGAACATCACCAGGTTTAGGATTACGAGTATAAAAAAAGCCTGAACCATCAGGATTCCAAGCTACACTAGAATGGCGTGTGAAAGGAATCTCTTCTTTAAGATGGGTCTTATTATCTACATCATAAATATATAAAGTAGAAACTTCGTTCCCTCCACTCGATCTACCGTAAACTAATAGAGACCCTTGAGGAGAAGGATAAAACCAATCCATGCTTTCGGTTCCTTTATCGCTCCACTGATTGGGATCCAATAAAACCTCTTCCTCATCACCCTTTCTCTGTTTGATCAATAAAAATGGCTGGCTTTTACCTTCAGCTTTTTTTGTATAAAAGAAATAATTATCAGTAATTTTGTAGCAAGAAACTTTTTCATAGTCCATAAGTTCTGTTAATTCATCACGCAGTTGATCTCTTATAGGTAAATCTAATTGGTGTTTGGTAAAAGTGTTTTGTGCTTTTATCCATTCCTTGACTTCAGGATCTTTAACCTTCTCTAACCAACGATAAGGGTCAGACAATTCAACATTATGAAGAGTCTCTTTGTGAATTTCTATTGGTGTTTCTGGATAGTCATATTTCTCTTTTTTCATTTCAAAAGAAATTGTTAACGAGCTATATAAATTTTTTTTCTTTCAGTTGTTTTTTATTTTTTAGTGGCTTTGATTGAAAACATTAAAGGGATTTTATCTCTTTCAGAAATCTCCCAGTATCCTTCACTATTCTTTTTCATGTGCTTAAAATGGGCTTGATCAACAGTAAAGGGGTATTCTTGAACATTTTCTATTCGCAAACCAACAGAGATAAGAGAAGTAATGATGTCCCCGATTGTATGTTGCCATTCATAAGTGATGGTATTTTCAATTTCTTCTTGCTGATCAGTATATGTTTTAGTGTCATCATACATTAAAGGGCTCTCACTAAAATAAGGATACTTTACTTCCAAACCTTTTGTATTGTCTTCATTAAAGATATATGAAATAGGATGAAATTCTACAATAAGAAACGTCCCTCCCTTCTTTAAATAGCGAGAAATAATTTTAGCCCAGCCATTTATATCAGGTAACCACATTAATGCTCCATACGAAGTGAATACTATATCAAATTGTTCATTTAATTTTTCGTTAAGATCATAGATGTTCGCACAAATGAAACGAGCAGGAGTTTCAATTTCTTTACTTAATTTTTTAGCTAATTCTATTGCTTTATCGGAAAAATCAACAGCAGTAACCTCGGCTCCCATACGAGCAAAAGACAAAGAATCAAGTCCAAAATGGCATTGTAAATGTAATAAAGATTTCCCAGAAACAGCACCCAATTGGTCAAGTTCGATAGAATGTAAAGTGTTTTTACCATGGAGAAAGCCATTTATATCATAAGTTTGAGATTTTGAATGAATATTAATCAACTCGTTCCATCTTTGTTTATTAGCATCAAAATATTCTTTCATGATTACCTAAGTGTATAAAAAAAAGTACCTTTTTAACTTTTTTTTATCAAAAGGGTATAAAAAAAATACTTTTTATCTTAATTGGCGTGCAATAACACGTTTATAAAACCCCTAGACAGTACGAGAAAAGTGAATCAAAAAAGTAAAAAACCTCACTTGTGATGGGGGCTCACCTATCCCAGAGGAAGCTTTTTTGATCACACAAAGAAAAAATAAAAAAAGCATGACCTTCAAAATTCATCCCAGTTGTCAATTTTTCGATACCTTAGAATATAAACCTCTAAATATATGTATTTTTTTTACAGAGATATATTTAGATAGTCATTTTTCTTAAGTAAAGATGAACTCTAAGGTTTATGAAAAAAAGAATGAAGAATCTATTAACTAAAAAAAATCACATCTCTTTAGGGATTGGAGTTCTTAGTCTTATTTAGCCAAAGTAATATTTCTTGTTTATACTCCCTAAAATCATTTACTATTTGCTTCAACCCTTCATATACTAGTTCGTAATCTATTGATGAGTATCGATGAATAATGATATTTCTCATTTTTACCGCTTCTTTATATCTATTGGCTTTTTCTCCTATGATTTGTAGTTTGACCAATTTATCTATACAATCTGCATAACTCTCTGGTGAGGGAACATTTGACTTTGCAACTATATGTGTACAAACATCTAACATTATTTGTATTATTACTTCAAAAACTCTTTCTGCTTGCAATCTCAAAGAGAAATCTTCTATAAACTCTTCTTGTGGCTTTTCAGTTATTTCTTTTGCTTTTTCCAAATATTGTTTGGCCATTACAAATTGGTCTAAAATATAATTTTTATTGACTGCCATCTTTTTACCCTACTGCTTGTTTTAGAAACTGCTCATACCAAATTTTATAATCATAATATTCTTTCATAACCTTTTCTTTAAAATCCAGTCTTTTTTCTTCTTCTTGTTCATAAATTACTTTTCCTTCTTTTAAAATTTCGAACTGTACCTTTATTGGTAGCCCCTCTATAATTGAGATATCCATCTTTTCTGCTGGCACTAAATTTTCAAACCACTCACTTATTTGCAATTTAAGTTCGATTCTCTTTTTTGCGTTTAATCTTTTATATTCTGGATAGGATACAACGATATCCACATCGCTTAATGAATGATTTTCGTTTCTTGCTAATGATCCCCCTAGTAGAATGAATACTGGTTTGATTTCACTTTCGCTTATTTTTTGAGAAATAGTTTCTTTTAATTTTTCAACTAGATCTGATGCACTAGCTAGTTCATCCATATATGTATATTAAATCTGTTCTACTTGATAATGTTTTTGTTTACTTCATCTTTTATTTTTTAAAGCAAAAAAGTATAAGGGGATATGCTATTATTGAATGCTTACTATGGGCATAATGCAGCAAAGTGGAAAACTCTGTTTCACTTCCATTTATTACTAATGATTATTTATACTCTTTTTCATTATTGTTATCAGATTCAAAAGTAGTGAGTAATTTTTACATGTCTTTAAAAAATAAAATTAACAATAACAGACTAAAATAATGGAAATTAGACAAACAGGAAAAAAAGGTTCTATAAAAAAATCAAAAAAGAAGGAAAGAATATCTTAACTTGAAAAACTCACATGGTCTATTGTTAAGGCAGGACTATCCATTGGACCATAGGTTGGTAATGGATCATTGCCTATACAGTTAATTTTATTGAAGACTTCAAAGAAATTACCAGCAATAGAGAGATTCTTTAAAGGATATTTCTTTTCTCCTTTTTCAATCCAATATGCATTATTAGATGTAATGGAAAAATCTCCAGTTAAAAAGTTGCTTGTATGTAAGCCTATTGGTGACCCTTCTACATATATTCCGTTATCAATTTCTTCAATTTGTTTTTCTAGATTCTTAGTTCCCAGATCAATTATAAATTTATTAGGGGAGATAGCAGGTACACTTTCAAAAGGTATGCCGCCCATCATACCTCCACGAGAAGCATTTCCTGTTGTATCTTTATCAACTGCTAGTCCAAATTTTCTGTTGAACAAGAATGTTTTAAGTACACCATTTTCAACAACGGGGGTGTTTCTCATTGGTGAACCTTCAGCATCAATAGCTTCTGTTGAAATGAGTTCGTGTTTTTGGCCGTTATCTACAATAGTGAGGTCTTCAACAGCTATTTTTTTACCTAACTTATCTTGTAAAGGACTACGTTTCTCAACATACATACTGCCATTCAGAGCCACAGTAAATGCGAGACCAATAACAGTTGATGCGGTTCGAGGATGTAAAATTAAAGGTAATGAAAGTGATTCACCTAAAGGTTTAGAACCCAAAGAGTCTAAAGCATTCTCTACAGCACTTACTCCTATATTTGTTACATCTTGAGCTGTTCTACCTATCTTATATTCTCTAGATGTTTTCCTATCACCTTTTTGCATAACAACAACTCCACAATCAGCTGCATGCACACTTTTTAATGTACTTTGTAAACATCCTTCGGTAGTAGCAACAGCATATCCTTGCCACCCAGCATTAACACCCAATGTTAATCCTACTATTCGCTCATCATCTCTCTTTACATCTTTAACCATAAGATCGCATTGTTGGGCTAAATCTTCTGGACTAATGGAAAGTAACTTTGAATCTAATACTCCTTCTTTTCCTCTTGTATTTTCAGTAACAAATCCAGGAAAGAGTGGATCATCAGGGCTATGCTTAGCTATTTTGTGTGCTTGTTTTAAACTAGACTTAATGGCTTCTTCCGTAAATCCTGTACAAGAAGAAAAACCTACTTTTTTATCAATGGCACATCTTATACCTACTCCAGAAACAATCCCTGTCCGAGTATCTATTTTGCCTTTATTGTCACTCATGGTCAAAAGTCCTTGTTTGAGCACATACACTTCAGCAGAGGGTATGTGAAAATCTTTTGCCCATTTGATAGTCTGATTAGCTATGCCTAAAATTTCATTCCTTAAATCATCATAATGCATCTCAATTACCTCCAATTAAAACTTCTTTAACAAGTGTCTCGGGCCCACCTAAACCAACGGGTAAAGGAAATTGCCCTCCTTTTCCACATCCACCGAAGTAACCTGTATAGAGTTTGAAAGTCTTTGTACATGCTTCAATCTGCTTGATAAAATTCAAAATATTTCCACTAAGGCTGGCATCTCTTATTGGATATTGGATTTCTCCATTTTCTACAAAATATCCCCGAGAACATTGGAATAAAAAGTTTCCATCAAGACCAACTTGTCCTCCAGATGAGGCAATGGCATATATCCCAGTTCCTAACTGTTCTAGTGCTTCTTCTTTACTCAATTCACCAGGTATGAAATACGTGTTTTTCATACGCGGGATTGGGTTATACATAAAGTGGATAGCCCTAGCATTCCCTGTAGGTTCACTATTCATTTTTGCTGCTGTTCCTCTATTATGCAAATAACCTTTTAGAATACCTTTATCTAAAAGCACCGTTTTTCTTGTAGCTGTTCCTTGATCATCATACGGAAGATACAGGGCTCCTTCAATTTCAGGTGCTCCTTCATCAATTATAGTTGCATGTTCGCTTCCTAATTGTTCACCTAGTTGATCAGCTAAAGGTGACATTCCTGTAATCACAAAATCACTCTCACTTAGATGTCCAAATGACTCATGAGCGAGAACACCAGTTAATCTAGGACCTACTAAAGAGCGATATTTGCCAGATTTAACTGCTTTAGCTTCCATTTGTTCTTTACACCATTTTCCTGCATTAGCGCCAAACACTTCTGGATGATTGTTTTCTTTTTCATAGAATTCTAATCCCGCATTGGCTCCCCGAGAATCTGAACCGACAGCTTGTCTACCCTCTTCATTAACACCTATAGACTGTATTCGCATATCTACTATTAGGGGATTCCAAATAATTTCACTTCCATCACTATTGACAAAATATTTCCAGCCATATAGTTCACCATACATTCCCGTTGTTGACCTGGGATCCACATGCTCGTTTATAGATTGTAATCCTCTATTGATTAGGGCAAGTTTCTCGGCAAATTCAATATCTTTGGGGTGCTTCTTTACTTTATATTCAATTTTATCTTTAATAGGATCTCTTTCACTAAAGGGCAATTTGAGTTTATTCCGCTCAGCTGAAGATTTGGCAACACCAAAAGCTCGTTCAACTGCTTCTTTAATGTCTTTTAATTTTAAATTAGGCGTAAATGATGATCCCTCCGTCCCATTGTAATATGCCATTACACCTATCCCTTTTCGTTGCTTGGTAGAAGCTTCTTTGATTTGATTATTTGTTACATTTATGGTCGTTAGCAACAAATTGTCATATCGGAGCTCTACACTTTTAGCACCGAGTTTTTCTCCATATATAATTCCTTTATGTAAAAGATCTATTATATGTTCAGAATCTGTCATCGTTAAAATAAAAATTTAAACGTTTATAAATATTCGTTTTCAATTTCGTTTAATGTGTTTAACCATAGAGTATAAAAGCAGATTGTTGTATGAACTCCATCTTAGCTTAACATTCAAAGCTTCAATTTTCTATTTCTGCGATTTTTTTGGTTTATTCGATTTACTGACAATATTATTCTAAATGCTAGTTAGTTTTTTCTTTTTGGCTATACGGATTATTTTTATACTTAGAGTCCTTAATTATCTAATTAGGTAATTAACATGCTAATAAAAAATAACACCAAAAGGAAAAGTATGTGTTTATTGCTTATTTTTGTATTTACGAATGTTGTATTCATTCAAGCTGCACAGACAGATTTCCCGCAAATTATAGAACAAGAAGAAGTTTTATCTAAAGAGGCTAGTAGACAATTTGGAGCTATTGTTTCCGATAATTCTATTCTTCGCCAAGACATTTCTACTGAATATGCCAATACATTCAACTATGTTCAAGGCAAAAATAGTTTAAGTACAAACTACCAAAATGATAGTGAGGATACACAGTTTTCTCTAGATTCGGATTATTATAGACCAGCTAAGTTTTTCGATCCCAATTCAAGCAATTGGACAGAGTTGCCAACATATTTAGTTGTTGATAATCTAACAGGTAACAATCCAGATGTAAGTTTTAGACAATCCATAAACGCTCAAGGTGCTCTCGAACTTAGTGAAGAGACTATATTATATGGTGAAAAAAACACTATTTATCTTTATAATATCTTTCCAGATGAGTTCATCTATGATTTAGATATGAGAACAACAAGTACTATTACCTACTACATGTACGTTAATGGTACTTTACTTAGTGTCCAAAATGTTAATGGTCATACTAGAACAAATCAATTGTTGATCCCTTCAAACCTAGAGCACGGTGAAATAGAACTATATATTGTCTGCACGACTGATACGATGGTTATTTTTAATCCTGTTAAATTAGCTACCAAAGTACTAGAAGAGGGAAAGTCTATATTTGATTCTCTTAGAGTAGAAGTAGATCAATACTGGAATGAAACTATTCAAGCATTTGAAGAAAATAATCGAAACTATGATGTGAACACATATAAAATCACAGTAAATCGAGGAACATATAGATTCAAATACGAGAATTTTGATAATACGATTTTAACTGATTGTTATATTTATACTGCTCAGACCATAAATTCTATGTTTTCGACTTCGAATAATAAATATGCTCCAATCATAACTCCTTATACGGGGAATAATGAGATGGAACTTTATTTTGACGAAAAAACTACAGTTTACATAGTCATAGATGCCACCCCAGGAGATGATTTTGAGTATGTTTTGTCTATTAACAAAATTAATCCACCTGTTTTTTCAACAGATAAACAAATTGTACATATAGATAATCCATCACTAACATTCTTGCTAAATCTGACAGAAACAAAAATGGTGTGGTTTAATTCCTCTACTTCTTATTTGTTGTATGTCTTCAGATACATGGCTAGCCGTGATTTTTATTGGTCTTTTCTTTCTATTACCAGTAACCCTATCTCTGCTAATAAATTACTTTTAGAATCAGGCGTCTATTTCTTCACAATTATTGATGATGCAGGATATGATTTAAAGATTCAATGTAATTTGGCTGATGTCGATCAGTTTGATTATACTGTAGATACGCAGAAACAATTCTCAATAGAACAGAATATGGGCTTATCAGAACATTACAAAGTATTTGAAATACCCTCTTTACCTTTGCAATATAATTCCTTTAATATTTCCATAAACAGCAATGCAAATTATTCCGCTGATTTACGCCTATACTTGTTTACGGGTAATATGGTGTATAATTTTGGCAATATGGATTATTATATAGGTCAAAAACAAATAAATGGTGAGTTTGTTAGTTATGGCGAAAATAATACCCAGTGCTTGAATTTGTTAGATCAAGCCAATATCGACAAGTCCTATTTAGTTGTTGAGATGCGTAATTTATACAATACGACCACTACAGCTTACCCAAATAAAGGAGACTTATTTGTTAATCAAACATTGGCTCAATTTAGACTCATTTATGATTCAGACTCTACGCCTGATGTATTGAATAATCACGTTATCCATGATATCGGTTTAACAACAGATACTACAGGTTCAACGAGCCACACCGCTAATTTTATTACAACTGAAAGTCTTCTCCACTTATACAATTTCAAGGCTACCATTCGTCAGAATACATGGTATGAAGTAGAAGTAACTATTATTAACGCGACATTGGATAACACATATCGACTCATCTATCTGACCAATACCTTGGGATATACACAAGGGTATTCGAGAAACATTTGGCTACACAATACCTATCAAGTTGGTGAATATTCTTCTTTTCATTATGATTCGTATGATGATTCCAATATTTCTGATGTTAAAGCCTACTTTGAATTTGGGGCATTAGATACCAATGTGTTATTACAGATTTTCATTGTTTCACCAGGGGATAATGGTACGATTACTTTACAACTAACTGCACATAGTTGTACACTATTTGATACATTAACTATACCTGAAATTGATATACGTAGCTCATTCTTCAGAGACAATGCAATGTTGCTTGCGATTATAGCGGGTGGAACGGTCGTTTTAGGAGGTTTAATTGGGGGTATTGTTGCTTTAGTAAATAAAGGAAAAGGAACGCCAAAAAACAAACGAAGACCATCAAAAGGAAAAAAACCAAGATAAGAAGATTCTAAAAAAGTTTCTTTCTTTTTTCTTTTAACTTTTTTTCATATTTCCGTAAACACTTTCTAACAACGAGAGTC
>CAZHRF010000015.1:0-59990 GCA_964534625.1 uncultured archaeon
CACTTTTGGGTACAAAATGTTGTGTTTATATAGGACCATTTTGTAAGAAAGAGTAGACGTGGAAGAAGAAACTCACAAAAAAAACCAGTTGTACTGGAAACAGTGAGAAAACATAACCCACGTGAAAGTGAGGTCAAGAGAAACAATCTTGATCAGATACTACCTGCTATCCGGAACATGACGATGTTCGAATATCGGGTAAGCAGTCAGGTATTCCATGTACTCGGGCAATGCTCGCAGTGCTAGATAGGGTGGTACGTATCTACCTTACGTATCAGCTATCATCCCGGAGGTGGTAGCTTTCCTCAGGAGAGCCAAGTAAGCCTAGTTGGGCCAGTAATGAGTCCCGGGAAGAATGTCGCGATGAACCCACACACTGGCGTTAATCTTGTAGATTGCTGGTGTAATCTTGACACTTATCGCTCCCAGGTGTAACAACACTGGATACCTTGGTATTCTTGTGTTGTTCTCCTTTTATCACGTGTCCAGTTGGGTGAGGTGATACACTGGCGGGTGTATTGGGTTACGTACCCAGTTGTACCCAAAAGAACTCATGAGGAGAATAATAGACCCATTCAAAACGATCAGGTAATCGTTGTTCGATATAATTTTCATCTATCAATTCTTTCTCAAAATTGACAAAAACTATACTCAAGGTCAGATTACGCTCTATTGTGTTAGCAGTAGAAAATTCTTGTAATTGGGAAGGAAAATAGTTAGAAGAAGATAAATTACCAGCTGTTGTATTTGAAAATAGTTGCAAGGTTATAATTAACACTATAAAGAGAGGTGTTTTCAATTTGTTTGTATTCATGATTAAATTTATTCTTGTCAACTTATATAATTTTGCAAATGAAAAAAGAGAAACATCTAGAACTTAATCTTCCTCATCAGATAGACGTTAATTGTACTTGTTTAAATTATTCTGTTAAAAAAGTGTGGTTAATCATATGTGAGTAAGGCAATCCATTTTTTGTCCTATGCTAAGGTTAAAAAGAATTTTTTACAATAGTACTAGTTGACAATTAAGTCGTAAGGTGATTAAAAATGTCAAAAGAAAAAATCAACAGAATCTGGATCATGCCACACGTACATTGCTCTTGCCATTGTCAAGAAGATGATGAATCAACAGAATGTACTGATGAAGAACACAAAACGTTTTACGAACTATTTTACGAACTCCCCGGCGTTTCAAAAGACAATATAACTTTACGAGTGATCAAAAACGGTATTCGCTTAGAAGCAGAAAGAGATAAGAGTACGGTCTTTTTTAACGAATATAGTTTTGTTGCTGAAGCTGAACTCAATAAAGTAGAAGCGTCATACAGCAATGGCTTATTACTTGTGACTGTGCCTTTAAAAGAAGAAGATCCGTTTATAAAAGCTGAACCTATGGAAATCAAAGATATAGAATTCAAAAAATAACGATAAGAATAAGGATAAGCTTTTATTGGTCTAATCACATATGAGTTATACTTTGGGTTTTTCTTGATCCAAAAATTAAGAAAAAAAGAACCTAACTATTTGTTTTTTCTATTTTTATTTTTATGTCTTTTACCGCTTTTTTTGCATGTTTTCTTCCATTTTCAATAAATACTTTATTAGTAGCATGTCCGGCTCCAGCAGAACCTATTACATATATGCCCTTTCTGGCTTGGCTTTCATAGTTTGCAAATAATTTTACACTTAAATCGTCATTAAGTTCCAACCCCCATTTTCTTAAGTAATCAATATCTGGTAAAAATCCAGTTAGGATGAACACAAAGTCTGCTTCTATAATGTATTCTTCATTATCCATTGCAATAATAACACCTTCATCTGTTATTTCTTTGGTTTCTGCAGGCATATACGTTTCTATTGATCCTTCTTTAATACGATTAAGAAGATCAGGTCGTACCCAGTATTTGATATTCTCACTTGGTTCAGCATATTTGTGAATAAGGTGTACACGTGTGCCATGTCGGAATAAGTCTAAAGCAGCTTCAGCACCAGAATTCCCTGCACCTATTATTACCACATCTTGATTATAAAACTCATGTGGATCACCAGAATAATAATACGACGTGTTAAAATTATCTTCACCAGGGATACCGCCTAACCCCCTAGGATTGTCGAAATAACCTGTTGCAATTATTACATATTTTGCTTTATAGGTATAAGGAAATTCTTCCCCTTTATCTACAAATTTACCTCTCACTGCAAAATTTTCTTCTTCTCCGGTAATTTCTTCAACAATATGATATAATTTCACGTTGAGATTTTCATTATGTACAACGCCCCTATAATAATCTAAAGCTTGTTGACGTGTTGGTTTAGTAGCAGTCGATGGGAGAGGGTGATTACCTATCTCCAACTCTTTAGCACTTGTAAAAAAACGCATAAAAACAGGATAATTAAAAACTGAATTGGTTATTACTCCTTTCTCTAATACAATAACTTTTAATCCTCTTTGTTTTGCATCTACTGCAGCTGCTAATCCCACAGGTCCAGCTCCTACTATTGCAATATCATAAATTTCTTCATCATTCATAGTTTATTATTGGACTCTATCTTTTAAATATTCATCTGTTTTACAATAACATCTGTTCTTTTAATGTGTGTAATGCATGAATAATGTATTTTTCAGCATTAAATTATGCCAATAGCTCTCTCAATATTCTTTAACCTACTTGAACAATCTTTAACCTACTAACAAAGATTTTTAAAACTATATTTTCTTTTAAATTTAAGTTTAATCGAGGAAAGTTCAATGGAAAAAAAAGGTGAAACACAAAATCAATATGTTAAATGGTTATTTTCGCACGTTTTGAATCATAAAGGTTTGTTTACACTAAATTTTATTGGAATTATAATGGTCACCTATACACGTACGATTATACCTGTAAGAATAGGAAGACTTACAGATCAAATTGCTACAAAGCAAGTTTCTGGTAATCTTCTATTGGCAATGACCATTTTACTGGGTTTTTACCTACTTCGTAATGCTGTTGAATATATTACTTGGATGATAGGGCATAAATTAGGCTCCAAAACCGAGCAATCAATGAGGCGACAGTTTTTTGAGAATGTTCAAAATAAACCCCTTAGTTTTCATGACAGTACTAAAACAGGTGATCTCCAAGCACTAGCCACTAATGACCTTCGTGTCATCAATACTATGATAGCCCACGGGTCATTTTATATTTATCCTTTTATTCAGACTATAGTTACGCTTGTTCAAATTCAAACATTTAATTATCTTATGGCGTTGCTTACCTTACCTTTTCTAGGCTTGTATACATATTTTGTTTTACGATATCGAAAGCACTTAACACCTTATTCAAAAAAAGCCTTAACCAAACATGCTGATATTACAGTTTCATTGCAAGAAAGTTTAAATGGTATTCAAGTTACTCGAGCCTTTTGTGCTGAAGATCTAGAATACGAAAAGTTTCGTAAAACAGTTCAAGCATATCGTAAAAACAGATTAGGTGAGATACGCGTTCAAGCACGTTTTTATCCATTATTAGTATTATATATCGCTATTGGACTTTCCATTGTGCTTGGTGTCTTTTTTGTTCCAGAGATTCTTTCTTTAGGTGAGTTAACCGCTGTTCTTTTATTGCTGATTGCACTTATCCATCCTACCACAATGATTTTTTGGGCTACTCGGGATATGATTGGTGGCTTTGCTGCTAGTGAAAGATTATTTGATACCATCTCATCTGGTGATGTAGAATTATTACCAAAACAAAAACAAAGTTATTCTGATGTATTCGAGGGTGAAATTGCATTTCAAAATGTTTCATTTTCTTATCCTAATTCATCAAATGGCAACAACAATCCCAAAGTGTTAAAGGATTTGTCTTTTAAAATAGCACCTAATCAACGTGTGGCTTTAGTTGGTCCTACTGGTTGTGGTAAAACCACTTTAGCTAAACTACTGTTGCGGTTATATGACGCACAAGAAGGAACTATTTTCTTGGATGGGAAACAAATTCAAGACTATCCTCTTGAAATGGTTCGTCAACAGATTGCATTAATTGAACAAGACATTTTTTTGTTCTCACAAACTATCGAAGAAAATATCAAATTTGGCTCACCTAATGAATCTAAAGATAGAGTTATTGAGGCAGCTAAATTAGCTCATGCTCACGATTTTATTACTAACTTTGATAAAGGCTATGATACTGTTGTGGGTGAGCGAGGAACCACGCTTTCTGGAGGCGAAAAACAACGTATTGCTATTGCTCGGGCTTTCATAGTAAATCCAGATATATTAATTCTTGATGATTCGATGTCAGCTATAGATAGTGAAACAGAAGAAAAAATTGCAAAGGCAATAAATAATATATTAAAAAATCGCACCACTGTAATTATTACTCATCGTTTGCATACTATTCGTACCAGCGATTTAATTTTAGTTATGAAGAACGGTGAAATTGTAGCACAAGGACAACATGAAAAATTGCTTTCAACTTCTAAAGATTATCGAAAAATATTTGGTATGCATTTAGAGGACACCAATCTTGGATTAAAACAGGAGGTGAACTAGATGGGGTTATTCAGATCAGCTATGAGAGAAAAAAAGAAAGAACGATCATACAGTGATAAAGAACTTTTCAAACGATACCTTAAACGCTTAAGACCATACAAGAAGAATATTGTACTAATAGCCATTTTTATGATTATACAAACGATAGCCTCAGTGATTTCTCCTTTACTCGTTCGTTTTGTTACTGATGAAATAGTTGTATCTACCCCCCGTTTTTGGTTCGCATTAAGTGCGTCATTAGGTTTTCTAACTCTATATTTAATTAATTGGGCTGCTTTTTCTTTACAGCAAATTCAATTAGGTAAATATATACCATTCTTTCTAGAAGACTTACGTTTAGAACTATTTTCTAAAATTCAAGAACAAGATATGACTTTTTTTGATGAACGAATGAGTGGAAAACTTAATAGCATTATTGTTAATGATACTTTGGATTTTAGTGGTACAGCTGTACTTATTAGTAATACTATAGCAAATTTGATTATTAGTGTTGTCACATTAGGCGTTTTATTTTATTTTAATGCATTTTTGGCCCTTATTACAGTTGGAGCTGTTCCTGTTCTTTTTATCCTTATGTACTTACTCCGTAACTTAGCTAAGCGATTAAGTAAAAGATACAGACAAGCTATAGGTAGCGTTAACTCTGCAATGGTTGAGGCAATTGAGGGGATCCAAATTTCTAAAAGTTTCGGGCAAGAAATGAGCATCGCGAATCAATTTGAAAATATTAATGAGAATTACTTCAGGTCATGGATGAATTTAACTGCGGCCACACATTTTTGGCGCCCATTGCTTAATACCTTAACTTCTGTTATCCTTTGTATTGTTTTATATTTTGGGATTAGCATGGATTTGTCTGCTGGAATTATGGTCATGTTCATATTATATATAGAAGATTTTTTCAGACCTGTTATGACACTCGCTAGATTCTTTCCAGAACTAAGTGAGGGAATGGCATCCTTTGAAAGAGCTTTGGAAATCATAGATAGTGAGCCACTCGTTCAACAAAACCCTTCTGCTCGACCTATTGAAGATATTCAAGGAGAGATACGCTTTGAAAATGTTCATTTTTGGTATGATAAAAATAATATTGTTTTTAAGGGGCTTAATCTTACTATTAACAAAGGGGAAAAACTGGCTGTTGTTGGACACACAGGTGCAGGAAAGACTTCTTTAGTTTCCTTACTCTCCCGCTATTATGAGTTTCAAAAAGGAGATATTTTAATTGATGTAGAGAGTATTAGAAACTTTACTTTGGAATCATATAGACGCCAATTTGGTAAAGTTGAGCAAGACGTTTATTTATTCCCAGGAACAATAAAAAACAATATCAAATATGGTAGGAAAAATGTGACAGACGAAGATATTTGGAAAGTATTAGATATTGTCCAAGCAAGCGAATTTGTCCGTCGTTTACCTGCGGGATTGGAAACGAAGATTGGTGAACGTGGAAGTGACCTTTCTGCTGGTCAACGACAATTAATTAGTTTTGCTCGTGCAATCTTATTAGATCCAAAAATCTTGATTTTAGATGAAGCGACATCCAGTGTTGATGCCTATACTGAAGCAATGATCCAAGAAGCTTTAGATAAGATACTTCAAGAACGAACAGCTATCATTATCGCTCATCGATTATCCACAATTGTCAATGTTGACCGAATCATTGTAATGGATCATGGTAAAATAGTAGAACAAGGAACACATGAAGAATTACTAGCCAAAGAAGGGAAATATGCTTCACTTTACAATCAGTATTTTGCCCACCAAAGTTTAGAATGGCAACAACAACACCTTTCCTAAATTTGAGGATGAATATGCATTGTTTGATAAAATTGTACTATTAAATATTTATTTCAATTTAATTAAGACATGTTAAAAAAAGGAATAAAAGAAGTATACAATTCTTATTCTTTGAATACTTCTATTACTTTTTCTGCAGCTTCTAAACTAGCTCTTGTATTACCCTCTAGTGTTTGAGCACCTATATGGGGTGTTATTATAACATTTTCATGGTTTAGTAATGGATTATCTGGTGAGGGGGGTTCATTTTCAAATACATCTGTAGCATAGACAGCCATTTTTCCCGACTTTAATGCTTCAAATGCATCTTTTTCATTAACAATTCCACCTCTTGCTGTATTTACCAGTATTACTCCGTCTTTCATTTTCTCAAAGGCTGTTTTAGATATGAGATTCTTTGTTCCATCAGTCAGAGGTAAATGTAAGCTGATATAATCTGCTTGTTTCAAAACTTCATCCATAGGCATAATTTCAATATACTCTTTCTTCTTCATACTTTGGCTGTAACCAATTACATTCATTCCAAGAGCCAGAGCTTTTTGAGCTAAAGATTGTGCTATTCTTCCTGTTCCTATTACGCCTAATGTTTTTTCTGCAACTTCATTGCTAAATAACTGTTTTTTTACTTTCTTAAAGGAACTGGGATCTTTTCGTACCTCTATTGTTCCTATATCAACTCTTCTAGTTGATGCAAGGATTAAGGTTAAAGCCAACTCCGCCACACTATTAGTTGTCGCTGAGGGAGTATTGAAAACTTTTATCCCTTTTGCTTTAGCTTTTTCTAGATCAATATTATCAAGTCCTACACCAGGACGACCTATAGCAATTAACTTGTCTGCATTGTCCATTAGTGCACCTTTCACTTTAGTTGCAGAACGAACAATCATAGCTTCATACTCTCCTACTATTGTAGGAAGGTCTTCTTTTTTCATTTCCCATGCGGTTTTAACTTCAAAACCAGCATCTTCAAACTTTTTAATTGCTTTTTCATTTACCTTATCACAGATAAGCACTTTTGGTGCCATTTTTTTTCCTCCTATTCTATAATCCCCAAACAGATTCTATGGCTTTCAACAACTCTTTCAAATCGCCCATGGTATGATCTCCCATATGACCAATTCTGAAAGTTTTCCCTTTTAATGCACCATATCCGTTAGCTATTGAGAATCCTTTTTTAGCAAGTCCACCTTTTAATTCTCCGAAATCTAATCCTTTTGTGTTTGAAATAGTTGTGACAGTTACCGAACGGTTTCCTTCTTCAGCAAAAAGTTCAAATCCATGATCTAACGCCCATTTTTTAGTATGTTCAGCCATTTCTTTATGTCTTAAGGCTCTATTTTCATGCCCCTCATCTAACATTTTGCCTAATTGATAATCTAAAGCATACATAAGCGATATTGGTGGCGTTGAAGGGGTTTGTTTCTTTTTCCCATAATAGTCATGAATTCTTACAAGATCAGTGAACATTCCTCTTGAGGGTACCTCTCTTCCACGTTCAATAGCCTTATCAGAGTAAATTGCTATAGTTAAACCGGGTGGTAAAGCAAAGGCTTTCTGTGTTGAAGCGAAGATCAAATCTGTTTGCCATTCATCAGGATAGACTAAATCTCCCCCGAGAGATGAAACAGCGTCAACAACTAGTAATGTTTCAGGATATTTTGCCTTTAACATCGCCCCTATTTCTTTTATTGGGGCTGTTACTCCAGTACTTGTTTCATTATGGCAACAAGTAACCACATCATATTCTGTCTTTTCAAGTTTTTCTTCAATCATTGCAACTGTGACAGCTTTTCCCCATTCCACATTAATAGCGTCAGCCTCAATACCACATGCTTTGATGGTCTTATACATTCGCTCTGAGAAAGCTCCAAAAACACAACATAGTGCTTTCTTTCCAGTTCTGATGAGATTACGTGCAGTTATATCAAAAAACATCGTTCCAGATGCAGGAGTTACAGCAATATTTTGTTCTGTATCAAAATAGTTTCGTAATTGATTTAGGATACTGGCATAAAGATCAGTAAATGCTTGACTCCTATGACCAATCATAGGTTTTGTCTGTGCTTCTAATACATCTTTTTTAATCTCTGTTGGACCAGGTATGAATAATTTTTCAGTCATATTTTTCACCTTATTTTAAAGATATATAATAATAATTTACTTTGTAATTAAAATTTACTATATGTAATTGGAATATGTATAACAATATTTAACAGCATAGTAAAGGAAATTGTTAAAGATCAATCGAGATTGTATAATGACTCAATTGGAGGTTTGTATGCCTTTTCTGGCGCTTTCTCTTTGCTTTTATATATGCTCGATTCTGTAATAATTTCCCTTACAAAATAGACTAAAGCGAGTAACTGAAATCCTAGTGTCCATGATGAAACAACAATGATTACAAGCCTCAGTTCTCCATTGAATAAGCTTAAATAAACCCAAGTAGGAACAAGAAAAATGAAGAATGATAGAATGGGAATAAGGATAAAAATATAAAGTAACTCATTCCATAAATAAAGCAAGGTGGACATAAATTTATAATTCAGTAAACTAAAAACTAGCATAGAAACAATAATAACAACTCCAATGGCGAAAAAAACAGATCTAAGTAAACTAAGCCAGATAGTTCTGATATAGGTGAATATTTCTATTATCAAAAAGAATATACCTAAAGCAAAGAAAAGGATGCATAATAAGATACCTTCCTCATACATACTCTCTTTTTTAAGAATCTTTAATTCGGGCATCTATTACTAAATCATTTATGGGATATTATAAACATATTCAAATATCAACTAAAACACCTAATGCGCTTATTTTGCTAATTTTTTTCTTGCCATTTCCTTGCTTTATCATGACTTTTGTGTTTTATCGTTAAATTAGGTAATTGACCTGAAGAAGCTTCCTCTTCAGATAGCCAATGTACTGATTGGTGATGGGGGTTATAAAGAACATTAAATGCATTTTCAACCATTTCAACTTTCAAGTGGGTACCAATAGTAGCAGGATAATAAATTTCGCCATCAAAATCAAAGGGTATAACTTTCTCAGTTTTAATTTCAATTTTCTTAGCAAAATCAAAAAGAGTTCCCTTCATATCTTTATGTTTACCTGAATAGATCCGTTTAATACCCAAAAGCGTTTGGAATTTAGTCACATCCTTGGTAATAAACACATTAAAATGGTTGTTTTGTGGATGGCCATCAATACAACATAGCATACCACCACCATTAGATTTGCCTAATCCTATGGTTACCAACATCAATTTAATATCAATAGGTTCTTGATCATCGAGTTTAACCGTGGCAGAACGTTGTTTAACGGTTAACAATTTTTTCAAGGCCAATAAAGTATATCTTCGAGGTCCCTTAATAAAAGAAATTTCATTATTAAGGAGTCCAAGACCTACATCTGAAGCTATTCCCATATCTAAAACATTGATAAAATGTTTTTCGAAACCAGTATCAACCACTTTAAATTTCCCTGCATTAACAACTGTGCTTTTAGTTTCATTAATTAACGTGTGAACAGCTTTTTCAGGTGACCAAGGCAATCCTAAAACCGTATTATAATCATTACCCGTTCCAAAAGGGAGCACACCCATACTCACCTTATCTCGTTCATTCTTTTCTAATTCGATTAATCCATTCGCAACTTCATTAACTACGCCATCACCGCTGACAACAACTATTCTATTGCATCCCTCTCTCACCGCTTCTTGTGCTAATTCCCCTCCTTGTTGGGGTGCACTTGTCATTGATACAGAATAAGTTATACCCGTTTTTTTAACATATGGCTCCGCTTTCTTCCATTTCTTTTTACATTTACCTAATGCCGAATTAGGGTTCACAATAAATTTCCAGTTTAAATCTTTCATAGTCGATAGAGAGGTGTTTTTCATAATAAACATTTCTAAGAATAGTTATTCATAAGAGTAATTTTACTTTACTCAAAAAAGCATTATAGGGATTTGTTTCTAGCCAAGGTTTACATTAAGACGGAATAACAAAACATATAACTTCATTTTTTTTTTTTAATATATGTCAAGATTATCAGCCAGGAAAAGGCAAATAAGAGATGCGCAGTTACTTGGTGCGATTATGCTTGTTTTAGCTGCAATATTTTATATAAAAGGAGGGGTTATAATTAGGGGGGTAATTTTAGTTGCTGTTGGTCTTACATTAGCGATGTTTCTTGTTATTGTAATTATCAAGTTCCTAAACACTTCCCTAGGTGCAAAAACTGCTTTTGCATGGAATGAACTACTTTATTCACTAGTTGGCATTCCAATCATGTTCATAGCTATTTTTTATTTGCCAGTGGCAATTTACATTTTGTTCTTTAAATATCAGTTCCCGTCACATGTAATACGCAATGTACTTCTTGGTCTAATGATTTTTGCCCAGATCATTTCATTAGCATTATTTTTCAAACAACTCGCAGAAAATAGAAGTGTAAAGGAGAGTTCTATCAAAAAGGAAGAGAAGAGAGACTTTAGTACATTATACGAAGAGAAATAAGTAGAAAAATTTATACAATGTATTTTTATGTGGTAAATGATAAACATGGTCTTAAAATTTATCAGAAATATATTTACAAAGAAATCTACATTAGATGAAAAAAGTGTGAAGGAGCTATTACACTTGTGCCTTGAACACAAGGATAAAGAAAACGCAATTTTTTTGAAAAAGATCCGTCCAAAATTAGAGAAAATATTAGGTGAAGAATATGCTCATCTTTTGCTCAAGTACCATTTCAACGAATTTAAATTACTCATACCTACACAAGAACATTATGATAGTATGGGGAGAATGGCAGTCTATGAATTTAAAATTGAATTAAAAGGTCTAAGAGAGAAGATTAGGATACAAAAAGAATCCTATGAGATAACAAAGAAAATAGATGAGATAGGAGAAATGCTAGATAAAGTCTAACATTGTTTCTGCATAAGATAATAGATACTTGATATAATTCATTTTCATTCATCAAGTGAAAAAAAAACTATGATTTTAGTGCGTGTTAAAAAATTATTAGGTACAAAAATTTATACGAATTACATGAATGCAACAAAAAAATCCCAATTAAAAGACTCACGAACTTATTTGGTCTTCTCTTTAATATTTAGACTTATGATAATATTTAAAATGTTTATCTATCTATGTATAAAAGATGTTAAAAATGGATACAACCAAAAAAATAAAACGCAAACACATTATTTATGGCATTTTTATTAGCATATTTGTTATTATGTTAGGATTGACTATTTATAGTCTTACGCCAGATAATTTCATTCGTAATCTATTCAATCAATATTTGCAGGCTAAACTTGGATTAGAATACTTTGACTTTTTAACGATTTACATCTTAAGTTTTCTAATCTATTTCGTTCTTGCAGCACTTTTGTTGACCCTTTGGAATTCAGTTTTAAAAACCATCAAAGATAAACTATCTCCCACAATTTTGAATTCTTTTAAAATACTTGGTCAGATTATTATTATCCCATTTTTTATCGTAGCTTATCTAAACCAGTTTCCAGCCTTTAGTGGGACATTAGTTGGGATAGCTGCCTTGTTGGGGACAGCCATAGGTTTTTCTTCAACCAAGACAATAGGTAATCTAATTGCAGGTATTTACATAATACTCAGTCGCCCATTTGACATTCTTGATTACATTATTCTTCCTGGTCTTAATACAGAAGGAGTCGTAAGAGAGATATCTATTAACTACACAATAATTGATACGCCAGAAGGAAATACGGTAATTATGGCAAATAGTAAACTTATTGACGCAACTATCATTAACATTCGTCATGTTGAAAAAGAAGAGATAAATCTGAAAGATAAATTAGATTTGAAGAAAGCCTTTAAGAAAACAGAAGAAACAAAAACGTATGTGTATCCTCAACTTTGGGCAGTCGATGGAAATGATAAGCACGCTCCATGTGTTAAAGCCATTGAAAAAACTAGAAAGAAATTTGAAAAAAACCTAGCAGCACCCATCAGTTGGTTCATACTTAAACGAGAGAGATTAAATCGAACATATCAAATTAATCTCGCTGTTAAGGACCCATATCTGCTTCTTGATCTTACTGGTGACTTTTTAAATGAACTAGAAGCAAATTATGATGAAGTGAAGTAACAAACAGAGAAATAAAGTGATTAATATTTTTTTCTTTTTTATTCTCCTTTTGTAAGTTTTCTATTTCTTTTGAAAATTTGCTTGTAATGGAGATAAAAAGATTGAAAATTGTTGTTCTAATTCATTCCAAACTTTTATAATGCTTTTTTTACTCTTTATTATTCATGAAAGATCAAAGCTTATTACTCTATCAAATTGATGCTTTCACCCGTATTCCATTCAAAGGTAATCCTGCTGCTGTTTGCATTTTGACAGAAGAAATGGATGATATAAAATTAATTTCGATAGCAAAAGAGATGAACCTTTCCGAAACAGCTTTTGTTCTCATTCCCAGTTTAAAAAATATTTCTTCTCAAAAAATTTTTCGTTTAAGATGGTTCACACCAACTCAAGAAGTACAATTATGTGGTCATGCCACGTTAGCAACAGCTCATGTGCTTTTTTCTGAATTAAATTTATTTGAACATAAAAATAAAATAGTGTTTGACACCCTTAGTGGACACTTAATAGCTGAAAAAGAAGGAGATATGATTAAATTAGATTTTCCAAAAGATGAAATTCTACCCATATCTATTCCAGGAGGACTTAATGAAATCCTACAGATACCAGGAACTAAAGAAACAGTTTATGGGAAAAATACCCGGTATCTGTTAATTCATACACTAGATGAAAAAAGTGTGAAGGAGTGTAAACCTAACTTCAATAAACTTACAGCGTTCCCTTTTAAACAAAGTATTAATGGAATAATAGTGACAGCTCACTCAAATAGCGAAGAAAAAGATTTTGTTAGTAGATTTTTCACTCCTATGATGGGAATTAACGAAGATCCTGTTACTGGAAGTGCACATACATTGTTAGGTCCGTATTGGAGTCAAAAATTACAAAAAGAGAAATTAACTGCTGAGCAACTTTCAGAAAGAGGAGGTAAATTAATTGTAGACTCTCCTCACGGAACAAGAGTCAAAATATTTGGCACTGCAAAAACTGTTTTAATAGGAAAAATAATTTTATGTGAACGTCTTCTTGAAGACCCTGTCCTTGAGGGCGGGGATGAAAAGAACAAAAAACAATACACGTTTTAGCATACAAACATTTTGTAAGTATGCTATTTTTATGTACGTGTCTTGGTACCATCTCGAAAACCAAGAGTGGTACGAAACAAAAAGAAAAAGATGGAAGTAGAAGATAGGGCTACACATTAAACAACGATAATGGGTATATGTATCGACCTAAGTAAGAGTATTGAGGACTTCCGATGTAGAGTCGGTACGTTGTGTGTACTAGAACATTGTACCGTAGGTACTACGGGAACTTACGCTTGTGGAGAAGAGGTAAGCCCTCATTTTGAGGCAACTTCGTTGAAACAAGAAACCATCTGCCTTTAGGCAGTGGTAGTTCATCATAACAAAATCGATAATTATAATTGGATTTGATGACACATATCAAAGAAGAGTATGGCATAAACATATATTCAAATAAAATACCTATCTAAAACAACGATATACTTGCATCTTTCCTTCTTTCCCTTTTAAACAAAATATCAAAAGCAGATTAACATATTAATGTGTTTCTAAGCAATAGAAAGATTATAAAAATATGGTATGGGGTGTTAAATGTTGAGAAAATGATTAGGTTACCCCTGGCGGAGAGGCTTTCCTCAATGAAGAAAATTGCATAAACCTGATTCTCAACATTTTAGGTTTTTATAATTGTATATCTTTTTTATAATTTATTGATGTTAAATTCGCACTTTTTATCTCCAATAGCCCTGCAACTAACTTCAGTAACACTTATTTTTGGATTATCAAATATACCCTCAATAAATCCTGAATAAAAATCACAGATCATTCTATCCGCTTTTTTCCCCCTACAAATTGGGCATAGTTCTAGAGTAATTTTTTCTTTTTCTGGTTGATAGGTTGCAATTGCTATCTCATTTAACAATCTTAAAACATCTTTCATATTAGTTGTAACAGTTTTTATAGTCTTTACCTGTCCTATTTGATAGCCTATATATTTACCCAAGAAATACATTACTTGATCGCGTATATATGGCTCAGTATATTTTTCTTCTATTTGTCTAATTATAGTTATTACTTGGTTTGGAAAGCCATTTATCAAGTCCTTGCTATCACCCAATATATCTAAAAGAAATGTTAGCGGTACATTACTTGGAAAAAATTTGAAAAATATAGGATTAGCCTCGTACAAGTCCATTATGCGTTGATATATATCCATAATTTGCTTTTCAATTTGTTTGCTATGTGTAACGTTTAATATCTCTTTATTGTCTATGATCCGTTCCCTAAAGGTTTCTTTAAATTCCAGCTCTATCTGTTTTAATAAAAAGCCACCAAAGAACTCGTCTTCTCGTTCTGTTAATTGTATTACATACACTATCCCATCTGTGACGGTGTAAATCAGCATACCTACTGGTGTCAATACACTTCGTATATCTTCGTTTTCTAATTCTTTTAGCTGAAAATTTAATGTTGATGATAATCCAGTAAAAACACCTTTTTCTATATCCTCTTGGGTAGTGTTTTCTTTGAATTGGAAAGAGAAAACAGGTACACCATTTTTGTTAAATATGTAAAGCCCTTGAATCATCAACAATTCTCCTTTATTCTAAATCCTCGCCCAAGAACCTCTTTGTATATCTAAAAAAAGTAATACTGCCAATAACTAAATGCATCAATCCAATAAATAGGAGAAACAATTTCGTGGGTTTCCAAATGGTATTATAGAAATATTTGCTTGTAAACCATAAAAATTCATCTAATGCATCCATAAAAGAGCTTATTGATCCAAATATTAAGAAAATTCGTAGAAATAACGAACTATGCTTGTCGAGGATGGGATTCTTCTTTCTAACATGAATAACCAATATTACAAGCCCTATAAATAACAGAAATGTTAGAATATCCAATATAGCTTTTAGTATATCGAATACACTAGAAAATTCAGCTAATGTAACAAAACTCATTTATTCAAACCCCCATAGTGTTTTACTGTGTTTATTGATCCGTAAGATACCTAGAGCTAATAATAATAAACCAAAAACAAAAAAGAGACCGTCAAAAAAATCCAGTATATCTCGGGTTATCTTTTTCTCCCATTTCAGAGTATCAAGAACATCAAAAACAGCATGAATAAAAATAAAAAAAAGCCCAACGATAACAAAATTCCATCCTTTTGATATTTTATGATAATCAGTCGACATAAATAGACTAAAAAGAAAAACCACTAAGAAGCCAAAAGCAATTATGATTTCTACAACAAATAAAAACAAATCAGCACTATCTAAGTAAAATGTCATCAGTCAATAAAAGATTCATTCTCTAGGTATATAAGTGTTAGTCATTTTTAGTACTTCCGAATTAAGAAAATATTCAACTGTTATATCCATTTAAAGCAAATTTTAGCATTTCTATCTCAGAAATTATACAGTAAAGCCCTATTTCGGAAGTATTAGTCATTAAAGAATACATAATATTATTGGCCATTTATGAAATAATACCTATGAACTACCACTACCTTATCCACGCAGACAATAAATTGTTATCTTTTTCAAAAAAGATTTCCCTAAATAGATTAACTGAGGTTTTTGTCCTAAATAGTGATGATGTGTTGGTGCAAAATTTTAGGCTCTACTTTTTTTTCCGTTTTTGAAGTCATTGTAGGACGTTTAGTTTTTCTCTTTTTAGATCTTTTATTCTTTTTTGTATTTTCTGAGTTAAGCAGATTAAGATTGTCGAGATGAATTTCTATTCTTTCTTCACTAGAGTGAGATTTAGATTTCATCTCTATATCTCTGAGATTTATTTTTGTACTTGGAAAAAGTTCTTCTCTTTTCAACCTGATGAAGCCTCTGTCTTTGCCCTTCGAATAGAGCCCGAAGTTAAAATCCATCAGCTCTTTTGCTTCTTTATTAACATAATCCATTCTAAATTCTACTTCATCAACAAATACCTGCAAGTTATCAAGCAAAGTTATTTTTTCTAAGCTTGCATTAAAATATGTATCCCGTATTTGGTAAGGGATAGGTCTACCCCATTCTTGTAGCTCGTCAATTAATACCAACAGAAAAGATAGAGGATTTTTATCGAAAGTAAATTCTGGTAAACGGTCTTTAAAATTATGAACGGCTATAGCTTTAGCTGCTTCTACATATCCTCTATACTCATCGTTATTTTGTTTTATTGTCTCTGGTGAGCCTAAACTTGCAAGAAGATTGATGGCACCCACCACACCATGATCAAGAGCGATTGATGGTTTATAGTTGAATTCGCCATGTCCCTTTTCAGGATTACTCAGAAAAACTTGGCTTTTAGAATGTAAAGGACCATCTAAATTATAACCAGCACCATTTCGGATTAAATATTTAGCTTCTTTAGACATTCCTTCTTCAATAATCTCTAAGTAAGCTGCTTGATTTCTTCCTTTAGAACTTAAAGTTACTTCTAAAGGGATCATTTCCAAGTCCAAATGCGGATAACATTTAAGAATTTGGTTAACTAAACTCCAATTAACTGAAGTAGTTAGTTTTTCCAGAGGATAGCCAATATCATGGATTAGGCCTGTCACCCACCAATATTTTTCCTTGATTCCTGTTTTATCCAATTCAGTTAGATCAGCGATAATGTTGAGTAATTTGCCTTGTCCTAAATCTTGTTCAAGAAGAAAATCGCCTAATACAGCTACACGTAATTGATGCTCAGTATGATCACGATAAAATTTTTTAGCACTGGTAGAATAAAGGAAACTCTCTAAATCAGGTAAACTTTTGATCAAATATAAAATCCCTTTATTAGTTACCCCTCGTTCTTCAGCTGTGTCATACAAGGCTTCAGCAAGCGTTTTTCTTTTACCAGAAATAAAATCTAAATTGATAGCAAATGTTTTATCCATAAGCTTACCAAAATTTGATTCTTTTAAAGAAGATTGGACGTTTTTGCTGATAGATGAAGCGAGATTGGAAAAAAAACCTCCAGAAGAAGGTTTAAAGGCTTTTATACCTTCAACAAGTGCATCAAGTTCCTTAAGTCCAGAAAGGTCGATATCTAGATCATCAACGTTTTTTCCTTGTTCTTCTATCTTTTTTTCTATAAAAGGCGTTAGAAACTTTGAAGGAGAACTAGTATCTATATTGTTTACATTTTTCTTTTCCATTTTTTTAGAAATAAGGTCTTGTGTAGTCGTAGTAACTCTTTTTATGTAATCATCCAAATCTTTTGCCCACTGTGTGAAAGATTTGCTTTCTTTAGAAAGTCTATTAAGCACCCATTCATCATCTATAACTATAGCACTCATTGTACTAACACAAGGTATATCGCATTTAGACATTTTTAATGGTTTGGTTAAGACATGTTAGGGGAAAAACATTCCAGAAATCATCCGACAATTCTTCTAAAAATCTACATCCGACAATTCTTCTAAATCTTTGAATAATTTCTGGAGCTTTTTATTAACTATTTTTTGTACTTTATTAGAAATTTCTATGCCTAAAGTCGAAAGTTGATCAATATGTTCATAGAAACCTTCAGATACTGTTGTTTCTTCAGGTATAACGGTACTGAAATCCAAATTTCTAGTCACATCTTCAATTGTTTCAGATATCTGTATTCCAATGTTTTCTAAATCTTTAGGTAGATTTGTAACTCTTCCTGTTTCTGAAACAGAAAGTATTCCGGTCTGAGAAATCCAATTGAGTCTGTTTTCTTTTTTTTCTATTACACCTAATTTGCCAATGTACTGCGTATTTTGCTCTTTTATTACCCATATATCGTTTGGATCTACGCTCATAATAAGTAATTTTTCCTTTATCTGATCGACTCCAGAAGCAGCTAATTTGGCATCAAATTCTTGCATGTATTTGTGATATCGATCAAAATTTGTTACAGCAGGTATTTTTTCCACCACATCACCTAAAAAGGCTATGTCTAAATTAAAACAGATACAAATAGGATATACATGTTCAAGAAATTCTCCATAAATATTTTCTTCATGAGTTACTCTAAGATTAGCTGTTACAGTTAATTCTCCATCAACAACATAACCCACAGTTTCTTCCTCTAAGACTATAGGAAAAAATACTGTATTCTTTGTGAATTTCAAATTAGTAAACTCATTTTCGACAATATCATATAAAACATCCTCAGTAATGGATAATGGTTCATTTACTATTTCAATTACCTTCATACTATCATCTCTTATTTAGCTAATAGTAATCAATTACCTCAAATAAACTTTACCTAAGATTGCTTGTTATTGCTCATATATTTTTTTATAGCAAAATCAATCCAACGGTCAGGAAAAAGGTCTAGGAAGCATCTAAGGAGATTATTCCCTATCTTGTATCTAAGTTTAGGACGTTTTTTGTATATTACTTTATAACATAATTGTGCTACTTTTTCTGGATTCAAACTAGCAGTATATTCTTCAATAGTCTTTTGTACTACTTGTTGTAATTGCTTCTTGAATACAGTTTTTTCAAGATTTTGTTTATATTCCTGTACTGTGCTAGTTTCAAAACTTGTAGCAATGGCTCCTGGTTGTATAACTACAACATCAATATTGAACAATGATAATTCCCTTCTTAACGAATCTGAGTAAGCTTCTAGGCCATACTTGGATATACTATAAGGCCCGTTAAAAGGTAAGGCCGTCAATCTTCCACATTCGGAGCTCATATGAATGATTTTTGACTTTCGTGATTTTTTCTTTTTGTTCAATAGTGGGAAAAAGTGCTTATTAACTCTAAAGGCCCCTAAAATATTCACATCTAGTATTTGCTCCATCCTTGATGATTCAACTTCTATCAATGATCCTCCAACAAAGATCCCTGCAGAATGTATGATAACATCAATAATTTCGTGTTTTAAGCTAATTTGTTCATAGATTTGGCCTATGTTCTTATCATCAGTTGCATCCATTCTATAAACATCCAAAAAATCTTTGGGGAGTTCAAGCAATTTGTCTACATGGATATCTGTAGCTATAACGCATATTCTTCGTTTAATGAAATATTGCGTAATGGCAAAACCTATACCATTTCCAGCTCCTGTTATTAAAACCTTCATGCTATATTACACCTAGTTCTTCTTCATTTGATAACAATTTTTGGAGAAATTTTATTAGATTGATGGTCTTCTTTTTGTTTATTAATTTCTTCATGTGTATCAAACTCTTTTCCTTCTGAGCTATACTTTGCTTTAAAAAAAGTCCAAAGCAGAAATATGATGGGGATCCCAGTATTAAATTCTATAAAACTATTGAATAAGAGGACGCCTATGATACCATCATAAGGTCTAATTTCAGAGATCAGTAAACTGAATTCCATGCCAAAATGCACTAAAAAGCCTATGAAATAAAGTTCAAGTATGTCTAACCACTTTAAATATTCCAACTCCACCCAAAGAAAACGGAGTATAACTAGAAGCAAATAGCCCCCTAAAAACATAGCAAGTTGACCAGTTCTTGCCTTAGTCATATCTCTGCTTACTTCAATTACACGGTTATCTATATCAATTAATTGTGATAACAAGGCAGATAGCATCCATCCACCATATAAAAACAAAGTCCAATAGATCTTGTCTACAGTTTTTTCTTCACGAAACATCGCAGTAACATAACTGAATTCTATCACTCCATAAGTAAAAGAAAAGTATAACAGAAATAAGTTTGGGTTCATAGGCGCAGAAATGGTTCTGGTCCCTTGTATGTGAAACCATAGTATATTATCAGCAATAAAAACAACAACAAATCCGAATAACCCAAAAAGAAGCTCTTTGTAATATTTTTTCTTTATCAATGCTATTATCCAGATTATGCAAAAAAGTAAATCAAAATAAATGAAATCCACATCAAAAACCCTAGCGACAATAGCATCCATAGAAGTAGGGGTAGACTACTATCATTTAAACCTTCTTACTTCTTTTTGAATATGCTTTCATTTTTAGAAAAACGATTTTAATCGTCATTATTTATCAAGTTTTGAGTTTTGCTTACTTTGCGAATAACCATAAAACAAATTTTTTCATGCATTGATAATTTATTCAACTAAATTAACTCTACTTCAAGATAAATAGGAATCTATAGCACGTTTAATATGCTCATTGACAGAATGCCCATCTTTTTTTTGAAGTTTCTTTAATTCTTCATAAGCACCCACATCGAGAAAAATTTGTACGGTTAAATGTGTTTTTGTATCAAATTCTATTGTGATCTCTTCACCTTTTTTATACAAATCAATATAGTAAATAATCGCGTCATTAACAATCTCGTTTCTTGAAATGTCTTCTGACTCTTGTTTTTCTTTAATTTTTTTCAATAAACTATGATTGAGAGCTATTGAATAAAGTTTAGACTTTGTCATAGGTCAACATCTTTCTCTGGATATATAAGGTTTAAAGTAGTAGTACCTCCAAAATAGCGTTGAGATACCATAATTTCTTGAATTAAAAGAGAAAAAGGGTGGGTTCTTGATTTTACAGCGATTCTTTACAAACGTGGCTGTAATTTTCTATCTTGTGGAAACGTAACTGTAAAGTCATAGAGTATTTTTAACTCTTCAGATCCTTTTAAATTTAGCTCCCACTCAAACACATTTTGATTTTTCTTTTCAGGTTCTACAGGTTTAATATTATTCAGCTCAATATTTACGTTTTCATCTGTTGAGTGAGGAATACGATCTACTATTTTGAGTTTTACAGATTCTTCTTTGAAATTTTTCATTTTTATTTCATATCCAAAATCCATCACTCGTTTGCCTTTAATCATACCTTTTTTCGATACTTCTCTTTTCACTAGCTCTTTTTCTATTTTAAGATCAAAACTTTCTACAACCCCCAATTCGAACTTTTCTTTTGGATGAATTAGCGGAATTGTTGTTTGGCTGATATATTCCCCTTTAAGAAACACTTTAACTTTACCAGGTAATAAGAAATATTTTTCATTTTCCAATTCGTGTGTGAGAACCACTTTAGGATTTGTTGAAGCCCAATAAAACATTCTTTCTAAAGGCAATTCAAACGCATCTAGATGCAGTGTTTTAGGTTCTTTTGAGCTTTCAATTGTGTTCTTGCCCTTTATTTCAAATGTTTGTTGCCCAGTCTCTGAGATATCTATCTGTGCTGTTCTTATTTCCATCTCTTCCTCAGGTTCTTGTCTTCCGATTTTACCGCCTCCAAGAGCTGCTGTTGGGGCAGGCATACTTGCTTCCATTCCCATCTGAGGTCTCATCACAGACCGCTTAGCTTTAGTGGGAATAGATTTGTACTCGGGTTGTAATCCCACATAAAAGGGATGAACTTCAGACATTTCTACAGGTATTCTATTAGACGTACTAATCACAACAGAAACATTGTTCCAATCGAATCCGCTTTTATTTGTTATGCGAGCTAAACGTTGTATATTTGCTCTTTCTTTTGATAAATCAACCATGTAGAGTGGATTCCACCAAACATTACCCACACTATAGCTGACTTCTAACTCAATCTTTGTTGTAGCTGTAACATCTAGGGTCACGTCTATTTCATAGTATTGATCTTTAGTTTGCGAAAGCTGATTCATTCTTGATTCCAAAACACGGATCTCCTTTTGTAAGTCTTCTATTTTTTTATTTAATTTCAATCTGCTTTTCCTATTGGCTTCAGCCTGTTCACTATAAAAAACATAAAATGCATTAAATTGATCGATTTCCATACCTTTTCTAATGCCCCATTCACCAAACTGTGAGGAAATTGAGTGAATAAGTTCATCTAATGAATCTATAGATTGATTTGTCACCTCTACTTCTGCTTCTTTTTCTTTCAATTCTTCTTTCAGTTTTTTTATTTTTACTTCAATTTCTGACAAATCTTTGTCATCCAATTTTTCATAAAAATACCGAGGTACAACATCGATCAGCGTAATTTTTCCTTTTCCCGTTACTTTAATAGAATCTTCATCTAAAAAACGTGAGATTTTAGTCAAAGTAACTGTCTGCTCTCCTTCTTTTAAGTCCAATTTGCCTAGATGGCTTATAATAGCGCCATCAGTTAGGACAATAACAGAATCAATGGGTAGTTCAAGTTTATTTTTTTCTTCCATACCTTGTTAAAGGTATTTCACCTATTTAAGATTAATTCTAAGAAAGCAATTGTTAATTTCGGAGGAATCTGAAAGAATACAACCTATGAGGCGGATTATTCTTAATTGGTAGAGTTCCTTATGTTAAGCTAAACACAAAATGTGCCAAAAAAATCTTCTTAGATATATATATATCTAGAGAAAGAGAAAAAAAAAGATCTCATTATCATTTAGATCTTTTATATTCATTGAATATAACGCTTTGTTTTGTTTATCCTACTAAAAACCTAGTTTAGCCTAATTTTTTTCATATATAGTCAAATTATTAACGGAAAAGATAATAGCCTTTAAATAGATTTATGTGTATTATTAACCGTTATGACTTCAAACCATCTTGTAGATAGAATGCTTGAGGAAATAGAAACAAATCCCGCTCTTAAACGGAAGCTCAAGTTGGCTCTAGATTCAGACCAATATGCAACAAAAGAGGATATTAAAGCTGTATTAACTGAATTAAAACAGCTAAGAATTGACATGAATAAAAGGTTTGAAGCAGTAGATAGAAGGTTTGAAGCAGTAGATAAAAGGTTTGAGCAACTTATTAAGGAAATGAAGGAAAAATTCAAGGCTTCCGACAAGAGGATTGAACAACTTATTACAGAAATGAACAAAAGATTTGAAGGTATGTCAAATATCCTGAATAAAATGGGGCTAGGTTTGGAGAAGGTTTAGAATTATTCAGTCAGTCATTTTTGTTTGCTATTTTACAAGGAAAAGGTTTTTTAGCTTATACAGAACGAAATAAGTTACAATGGCGAAGGAGATTTCCTGATCCCGAGATGATAACTGGTCATTCCTTGGTTGAAATTGATATCTTTTGCGAAGACCCCTTAATTGCAGTAGAAGTGACTGGTGAGATAGGATCTATTGAAAAAGTGGACAAATTTATTGACAAATTGAAATTTCTTGAAACAAAATATAAGAAAAAGCCAAAAGGGATCATTATAACCTATGAAATTAAGCCAGGAATTATAAACCCCGTACATGCACTTATTGAAAAACATGACATCTATCTTCATATGATAGGTCATCCTCTTGATTTTGATAAATTATAAAGTAGCATGATCATCTGTGTTTTCAAACCCATAAATAATCCGTTTCTAACTTTATTTTCTGAGTTTCAAGCTTATAATTGAATATTTGTCTGTCAAATTCACAGCAAAGTAACTGGAAAAAAAAAGTTTTAGACTACGAATGGCAGCACAGAACATAGTTTAGGGAGAGAACTAGTTGATTTTAATATAAGAGTAAAGGAAAAGAAAAAAACAGAGGGTTCAATCTCTATTATTAGTCCTTCTTTAACTGCTTTCTAGTCAAATAGGCTTGGAATAATTCCATCACACCAAAGACAGAACCAAAAATTATACCATGAAATATACTGAATTCCGTATTATCTATTGCTAGAAAGGTTATAGTGACATTAGAGATAAATAAGTATCCCAAGATATTGACTATTGCAGTTAGCATTATTAGAACAGGGGTTAAATATTCAACCATCCTTAATTGGCCGGGAAGAACAAATGTTCTATCAATAAGCAATGCTATACCCATTATTATACCTATGCTTGGCATAACTAAGAAATAAAGGGTTTCATTACTAGTAATGATTATAGCTATGATTATAAATACAAAAGCGATATTAATGGGTTGTTTATAAAAAGGGGGCTTTTCTTCACTCTCTTTGATAATTTTAGTTTGATTCGATAAAAAGTGAGTCATTAACAATCCAACTGGGATGATCAGTACCCAAGGAATGAAAACTGGTCCATACTCAAAAATGTATGCTGCAAACGTGAAATCAATTATACCTGCTATAATTAATAATAGTCCCCAGATTATCCTTTCAACAGCTATAATTTGGAGTTTATATCTTTTTTCAAAATTCTTTATTTTCTCCATGTAACTCAAAAGTTCACGTATTTCTTCTGGGGAAATTTTTTTAGTCATTATGTGTTAATTTCAGTAGGAGTATATAAAACATAAACCTAGTTTGTATAACAAAGCCAAAGGAAATACTAATTAAGTGAGTTTGATACTACCATTCTAAGGGTATCAAATGCACGAAGAAACGGTGAGACATAATAATAATCTCAAGATTAAAGATATCACTAAGATTAATGACATCATACACACGCCAGTCCGTCTTGCTATGATGATGTTTTTGCTTCCTCGTGGAAAGGCACTCTTCACCGAAATACAAGAAGCATTAGATTTAACAGCTGGTAATCTATCTTCACATACAAAGAAGTTGGAAGAAAATGGTTTTGTTCAAGTTCAAAAAGCATTTATTAAAGCCAAACCCACCACAATAATATATCTAACAGACAATGGAATAAAAGCCATGCAAGAATATGCTAATTTGATGACCAATGTACTTGGCAACATGTTAGAACAAAATGAAAAAAAATAGAACTCTCTCCCTTTTTATAGATTGCAATTCTACTTTGGTCTAAAGTGTTTTCTAGTATAGATTATCAATCCCAACACCAAATACGTTATTGATAAAACAGCTAGTAATCCGAGATCAAACCAATTATCTTGTAAAGTTCTCTGCCCTAAAATAATTGATCTCAATATTCTTATTGCTGGAGTTGAAGGTAAAATGTCAAACATTCTGAATGAGTATCCACCTAGCCATGCGATATTGGTGATTAATTCAGGATTTGGCATCATGCTAAAACCACCAGATAAGAAAGTCATTGGGACAGCTATTAAATTTGCCAACCCTTCTGCATCCTGACTACCTCCTGCTAAACCAGCAAGTAAGAAAGCGATTCCTGTCGTTGCAAAGGATAATATAACACCTACAAGGATGCCTGATAATACATGAATCGTTGGTTCAATACCAAATACTATTGCAGTTCCGAACATTATTGGAACTTGAATGCTCACTAGTATAGCTTGACTAACTATTAGTGCTAGAACATAGATTTTGGCTGGTACTCGAGTTAATCGTATACGCTCTAAAGTTTTTGATTCTACATCACGCATTGTAACACCAGCAGAAGATGTTAAAGATTGAAGAACACCAAAAATAATCACACCAGGCACAATATAATGGAATCCCGTAAACCCTTTAGTTGCATAGCTACCTTTAATATTTGTTTGAACACCAGTTTGTTGATCAGTATTACCCAATTGAAAGAAAATATCACTAAATTCTCTAATTATTGTTCCAGTTACCGCAAATTCTTGCAGAGAAGCATCACCCTCTACTGTTATAGTAAGGTTCTCGACTACATCAGGATATCCTTCCCAGTTGTTTGTAGCTGAAGCCAATTCTGTGTTGTTGTGGTAATATTCTTTAAAGGAGGATAACACTCCCAAACTGAAATTTTCAGGTAGTAAAACAATAGCTACAATGTCTCTTCTTTCTAATTTGAACATCGCATTGTCATATTCAGAATGATTCATCACTTGCAACGAAAATAAAGTCGTGTTGTCCTTTGAATCAGGATAGATAAGCTCATCTAATAATTTAACATATTTTTCTGAATAGAAAGTACCAGAAACAAGTTGTTCACCATAAAAGGCTATGGTATTTTCAGGTATTCCTGTATCAGTATTAATAATCACAATTTCCATTGTATTGGCATTATTTGCTGTCCCAGAATAAGATATCCCAAAAACAGCTATAAAGATGAGTGGAAAGATGATTGTGAAAAAGAAAGCCATCTTTTGACGGTATATAGCTTTCAAATTGGTATCAATTAGTTTTATAAACATATTATCTTTAATTTTCATTGTTTTCACTCTGTATATCTTCTAAATGATTATTCCCTTCCCTAAGTTGTTTTCCTGTTAGATGCAAGAACACATCTTCTAATGTTCCTAGTCGTAATTGGATGTCTTGGAGATAATTAACAGCGTTTGATTTTTCAAGTATTCCCATTACTTTCGTAATGTCGGATACGCCTGTAGATGTTTTAATATAATGGCGTTCATTTTCAGTAATTAATTGAGGATATTTTGCTTTTAGCTTGCCTAGTAGTTTTTCTTCCTGTTTCTTATCAATATTCTTAGAAAATTGAAGTTCAATTGTTTCTCCCGTTTTATGCTTGTTTTTCAATTCATCAGGGGTACCGATTGTTAGCACTTTTCCATGATCAATAATGGCGATTCGGTCACTTAACCTATCTGCAACTTCCATCAAATGAGTCGTTAAGATTATTGTAACGCCTTCATTTTGAACGAGATTATCAATACTCTCCCAAAGAACATTGCGACTTTGGGGATCCATTCCGGCAGAGGGTTCGTCTAAAAAAAGTATCTCAGGCGAATGAAGAAGACTAAGAGCGATGTTGAGCCTTCTTTTTTGTCCTCCGCTCATATTTTCTGCTTTACGATCTGAAAGGTCCAATAACTGAAATAATTCCATTAATTCAAATATTCTTTCTTCCGCATTGGGAACATTGTAAAGACTAGCGAATAAGCGCATGTTTTCTAGGCAATTAAGAAAAGGATAAAAAACAAGCTCTTGGGGGGTATAACCTATTAATCCTTTGAGTTCAGAAAGATTGCCATTAAGTTTCTTTCCATTAACTAGGATCTCACCATTATCTGGTTTCAAAATGCCAACAAGCATTTTGATATAGGTTGTCTTTCCAGCACCATTAGGGCCCAAGAAGCCAAGTACTTCACCTTTGTACAATTCAAGGTTTATACCTTGTACAGCCTTGACTTTTTTATCGTAAGTTTTTACTAATTGTTTTGTTTGTAGTACGACTGACATAAGATACATTTGAATAGTTAGTATATAAAGAGAGAAATTTCTTGTAAAAACAGAGTAGTTTAAGTAACAGACAAGTTTGTTCCACAAACCAAATATTCACTCATTGTTATGACCGACATAAATGACAAAAAATTATTTAATAAAAAAAATTAGGAAAACATTTTTTTTATGTCTTCCTCAGGTGTTGTTGTTGGTTTAATCTCAAATTTTTCTACCAATATATCCACAACATTTTTAGATAGAAATGCAGGAAGAGTTGGTCCCAATCTGATATCTTTTACTCCTAACGCCAATAAAGCTAATAACACAATAACCGCTTTTTGTTCATACCAAGCTATATCAAAAGCTAGTGGCAATTCGTTTACAGACAATCCTGTTTCTTTTGAGATTTCTAATGCTAAGACAGCCAATGAATAAGAATCATTACATTGTCCCGCATCAATAATTCTTGGAAAGTTACTTATAGTACCAAGATCTAAATGATTATATCTAAACTTAGCACAACCAGAGGTTAATATTATACTATCTTCAGGCAAGTGTTTAGCTACTTCTGTAAAATATTCTCTTGACTTAAATCTTCCATCACAGCCACTCATAACTATAAATTTACTAATCTGTCCTTTCTGCACTGCTTCTAGGATTTTTTCTTTGTTAGTAAGAAGCGTATTTCTAGCAAAACCTATTGGAATTTTTTTCATTGGTCTTTCTTTTAAATCGCCTAGTTCTATTGCTTGTTCTATTATTTTGCTAAAATCTTTTTGTTTTCCTTTTTCTCTGTCTGATATATGTTTAGTATCTGGCCATGCTACTAGTCCTGTTGTATAAATTCTATCACTGTATGAATTTTTAGGTTTTTGTAAGCAATTTGTTGTCATAAGGATGGGCCCTTCAAATTCTTCAAACTCTGTTTGTTGATTATACCAGCTAGTACCATAGTTCCCTATCAAGTGAGGATATTTCTTTAATTTTGGATAAGCATTAGCGGGTAGCATTTCACCATGCGTATAAATATTTACACCTTTTCCTTCAGATTGGATTAGTAATTCTTCTAAATCTAAAAGGTCATGCCCACTAACAAGTATTCCTGGTGCGGGTAACGTTCCCCATGTCATTTCTGTAATTTCTGGATCACCATATGTTTCTGTATTGGCTTTATCCAATAAGGCCATTACCTTAACTCCGTTGTTACCTGTTTCAATTGTCAACTCATACAATTCGTCAATAGTTGCATCTGTTAGAAGTGTAGAGAGAGCACCGTGGACAAAAGTCATAATCTCACCATCATAATAACCGAGTATATAAGCATGATCTGCATAAGCAGCTATTCCTTTAAGTCCTATAAGGATAAGATTCTTCAAAGAGCGTACATCTTCATTGGGTTCTGATAATACTCCTTGTTCCATACCTTTTGCAACTAGGTCATCACGAGAGGCATTTTCTTTGTACCATCTAGCTGCTTGTGGTACTGCTCCCTCATAGTCAGTGCCTTTTTCTTCCTTATATTTCTCCAAATACTGATCTTTAATGTAATCTCGTATCATAAATGCTTCTTTTATTTGAGTCTCTATTCTTTCTGGATCAAAATTTACATTAGTTATTGTTGAAAACAATGCTTCTATGACAAATTTATCCACATCTTTTTCAATCACATCTAATTTTCGTGCTTCATTCGCATAAAAGCCAATTCCTTTCACAATGAACAATAACATATCCTGTAGACAAGATACTTCTGCTGTTTTTCCACAAATACCTTTAACCGTACATCCTTCATTTTTCAATGTTTCTTGGCATTGATAACAAAACATATTCATAGTTTTACTCATTTTTTCACCTTAACTATTCTTTTTTTCTTACTTTTGACATTCTTCAATCATGCCACAATATAGGTGTCCTATATATTATATTTAAATATTTGTTTTTACCAAGAGTTTCAAAAGAGCGTCTAAATCAGCAATTTCACAAACGGATTCACATCTAGGCATGAAAATAAAATACGGATAATATCAAAAATCTTCATTGATTCACTAACATCTATTTCTATTTAGATGAGGAACTTTTTTCAAAATCCCCAAACCTGTTTTGGATATAAATCAAATGATTTCTTCAATTATATGTTCAAGGAAAGGATTTATTTTTTGTGTAATAACTAGAGCATAGCTAACAAGAGAGCTGTTATAAGCGCTTCTATACTCCGCTATTTTTTGTTGGAGCTCTTTTTTTGTGTGAGAGCTTAGCTGTAGAATTGATCTTACAATATCATTAATAAGTTTCAATTGTGACTGAACATCGGAAAAAATTAATTTGTCATCATCAATAAATTGCTTAAAATATTTATCTTTGATCGGGCATGTATTATTCTTAATTTTACCCTCATTTAAATCAATTATAGCTGTGTCTTGTATGTCTATTTCGAGCTCATCAATACTTTGATATTTTTGAACTGACATCCCTATGAATGTATCTTTATCTATACCTCTTATGTCGTCTAACCAATAATTTGTTGATGCATTTAGATGTTGATTAAAAAATCTTAGCGTGTTAATTGCGGTGTATACAACAGGTTTTTCTCCCACCACTATTGTTTTACTACTAGTTACAAAAAGGTTAATTGCCAAGTGAATTTTGTTTTTTATATAGTCTTTTACTAACTCTAACGATGTTTCATCTTTCAAGCTTGGTATTATATTACAGATTAAACTTTTTTGTATCATTCCAAACACTTGTAAAAGTGGTTTATCTTGGTTCAGCCTTAATATTTTATCATAACGCTCTTTCATCATTAATAGCACATCAAATTGAGTATCTGTAATATTTACATATACAATTTCTGTTTTATTTTCCTTAAACTCACAAGTAGCAAAAACGCCTGATTCTGCTTCTTTCAAATAGAATAAACTATTATTTTTTTTTCCCATTTTCTCTGGAATAATATGTTTTCTATGCTTATTAACAACATACCCTATTTGTGCCATTATAGCGCTCATTTCGCTTTTTTCAATTATTTTCCATCCTACCCCTTCCTCATCATGTTGCATCACAAAATAATAGGGTTTATTTTCTTTAATTGGGCTTATTACACAATTTTCATATTTTTGTTCAATTTCATCCATAACTGCTTCCAAAGTTAATTCTATCGACACAGGATCTTGTCTTCCATCTCTGACCATATTGTCAAATACATTTTTTACAAATTCAAATAACTCTTTTGTCATCTTCTCATTTAGTTCTCTACTTGTTTTAAATGCCAAACTAAAATGTTCTTTCTTATAAAAATTAATGGTATATTCTGCAAAATTTATTGAACTTATTTTTTTCTCGTCAATCGTATTTGAAAACGAGAAAATGGCAGAGAGTAAACCTCCTTCTAATTGTGAATTACCTTCAAAATCAGGTCTACTAGCCAACAAGTTATTATTTTGATCAAAGACAAATATTTGGATGCTAGTCATCGTACCAATTACTAGATTGCATTGATGTTATTTTAATTTGTTGCTCAATACTTTATACAAGCTGTTTCTCTTTAACATGTTTTTCTATTACGACAGCGATTTTTTATATTGTATTTCAAACCATGATTTTTCTCTGATCATTTTCTTGTACCAATTAGGCATTACCCAACCCAAATACAAGCAGATATAGGCTATCATCAAAAGTAATAATCTCAATGACCATAAGACTATTACTATTATAGAATTTTCTGCACCATAAGCAAAACCAACTATATTATTTCTAAAGTAGTATATCACTAATCCAATAACAACTAATTCCAACGCTCTTTTTCTCATTTTATCCTTGGCTTTTCTAGATAATACAAATGCTCTATAAATAATTTTAAAGAATAAATATATCTGAATGAAGATATAAGGGACTAAGAATAGGGTACTAAGTGACAGTCTAACAAGTTCGTTTGAAATAGTATTTTCGACGATCACTATTGGTTGAGATGGTTTGAACAACATCAATTCTGCTAAGGTTAAGGCAAATAGCGCACCAGAATAAGCTGAAAAAGTATAAACTGTTATCCCTTGAACTATTTCTGAATCTTGTAAAATATGTCTGGATGAAAAAATATAGAAAAATATCCAGCCAACTAATGGTAAAATAACAGATAATACGGACATTATTGCATAGGTCATGAATTGGGAATTCATAACTTGAAAATATAAGGAGAGACTATTGGTAAGTGCAGATAAACCAAAAAAGAAATAAGTTATAAACAAAAGTGCTGTGCCTGTGGTTTTCTTTTTAATAAAATTAATCAGAAGACCTAGTACCAAGAGTGCAATCAAAAAACTATTTACCCAATCCGAAATTACTATAAACGTTGTTATGGTATCAATCATTTTTCTAACCTTGTAATTTGTTTACAAACCATTTGAAACTTTCAAAAATGTTTTGTCCGTTCTTTGCAGAGGTTTCAAATATACCCCAGGTGTATTTTAATTCTATCAGTCCAAATTCTTTAATGAATTCACTTTTGTCTATTAATTCGCTTTTGTCTGATTTATTTAATAAAATTAAAACAGTTACGTCATCTCCTAGTTGATGATCGATCACAGTTCTAAAAACGTTTCTTGCTTCTTCAAATCGCATTTCATTTGCTCTATCAATAACAAAAACAATCCCATCTGATTTTTCATTAACATTCTTCCAGATACCTCTAAAATCTTCTTGTCCTGCTAGATCAAATATATTCAGTTCAAGCTTAGGCAAGGAAATATTATCATGGTTGATACCCATAGTAGGAGAGGTTTCTTGGAAAGTACCAGTTTCAAGATATTTCAAAATAGTTGTTTTTCCTGCACCATCCAGCCCACAAATAGTTATATCTGCTTTTTTATTTCTTGAAGAAAAAAGTTTAAGTAAAAATGACATTTCTATCGTGTTTCCTCTTTATTTACCAGAGATCGCCAGCTAATGAATCTAAGGCGTCTCCATTTTTGTCTTCGTTTTCTTTTTCTTCAAAATTGAATCTTATTGTTGCTGTTGAACTAACTTCAATTACTGCTTTTCCTTTCTTGAATCCTTTATATAGATTAGGCATAATCTTTTTTAGTACCTCACCATTCAATAATTGTTTTGTTTCTAACTCGTAAATAGTTACTGAAAATACTCTTTTAATTAAGTCTGCGTTATATCCATCACTTGAAAAAACAGCTACAAGAGTTGCAATATTGTCTCTGCCTTCAGTATTTGGCAATTTAAATGCATAACTAGAGAAATTTACATTTTCTGCTGTTGAAGAAGTGAAATCGCCATGATTAGCACCCATAGGCATGCACTTGTAAACAAGTTTATTAAGAAGATCTGATGGAAGAACATCGGGAAAAACACTTACTAATTCTAAGCCTGTTTTTCCCATCTGTACCAAACATAAACTGATAGGTTTCATATAATCATATATACATTTGTAAAGATTTGATTATAAACATTCATGTGAAGGTAATCAGAGTTACATCTAAGTAGAAAAAAGGCTTAATTAGCCAATTAAAACCAATTATTCAGTTTCCGATGGATAAAGTAAACCAATTCCAAGAACAATATAAGCGATAATTTGTACAATACCAGGAATAATAATCAGAGGCGTACCTTTTGTTTGAACAGTAAATATCCCACCAATTGCAGATAAGATTAATCCTAATGAAACAAGCGAAATCCGCCAATCTTTGCTTTTTATACCCAAATAGGCAAAAAAACCTGTAGACCACAAAGACATAAGAATGGTAATATATCTGTTAATTTCAGTCGCGTCTCTATAAACAAAACTTGTTACACTCAGATAAATGATATTAATTAAAGCTAAAAGAATCGTAATTGTTGTACCTATTAAATTAACTTTATTATCAAAAAGCCCTATAAAAAATGTACTAAAAGCAAGCATAAAGACAAGTATAAAGACTCCCATTCCTTGAAATAGTCTACTGTAATCAAAAGTTTCCTCCAGAGATGGATTGGTTAGATCAATTATCACTTTAGTCAGTATCCCCACCCCTACAGACAAAAAGCCTATAGCCCAAAATAAAGTGATACTTTGCTTCAAATTTATGTATCGCCTCAGATAGTAGCTGCCTATCCCTAGTGCGACACAAACACCTATTAATATCATTATTAAATGAATAATTTCAAATGTTTGCATAAGTTTTCCTCATGTATATGTATATTTTATCTGAATAATGCGTATTTTAGTTTTGACACTGCTTTTTCTAATCTGTTTCCGTATTCATCAATGAGTTGACTAAATGTATCTTGATAGTCTACTGTCAGCCCTATACTTGTAATTAATGTTTTTAATAGTACAACTCTTTTTTGGACATCTTCTTTTGATAATGTGTCTTTTTCAGTATGTAGATTCAATAATTCTTTAGCTGCTTCCTTTTTGTTTATTTGTTTTGTTTCATATGCTTCTAGAACAGCCTTAACTTGATTTTCTATACTATGTTCTTTACTACCCTCAAATTCGCATATCTCAATAATATCTTGAGCAAACTCCGTATTTAAAAGATCCTCGTTATGTTCAAAAGACACCAGTTTTTCATATTTTGATTTAAGTTCATCAAAATTTTGATGTAATTCATTAACTTCCATATCAGATACAGGTTTTTTTAGCATTAGAGCTACTCTTAATTTGTCTAACGGAAAAGTAACTAATGAATCTGAATCAAAATCTACTTGATGGATATCGGTCCCTAGTGTTTGTGCCAAAGTAATAATAGCTGAAAGCACACCACCAAATAATTGCTCATCTATTATTTTCGATTTGCTATGGGAAAACAAGGTTAACCCTGTGTTGTTCATTATCCAACAACTTTGCACACTCATATTGTTCTCTCAACCTTTATACTAATTACTATCTAATAACTAATAAATATGAAACAAGGAATTTAAATGTTACCTTATTGTTAGTCTATCCAAGATATTACAAGTAGAGAGAGATAGACAAGATCAACTTGAGTTAAATAGTATCCAGTTACTCCTTGAATTGTATATTATACGTTTTAATGTAAACTATTTACAAGATCAAACATTGTTTGCCCTATTCCGAAAAAAATAGTTCATCCGTAAAAAACTCCCCTTAAAAAGGCGTAAAAGAGATCATTTAGTGATTATTTTTCCCTCTTAATATTAATCTGAGATCATTCACATCGACCATCAACATTACTTTTACAAGTTCAGGTGCATTTTTCCAATCATCTCTCAGCATTTAATCTATTTAGATATTACTCTTAAAATTTTTTATGGTTCTAGTACTTCAAAGATAGTTCTTTAATTCCATAATTTCCAGCATAAAAATAATTAAAAAAACTATTTGCAGATATTAAAAAAAGAAAAGAAATATTTTTTGTAATGATCGTGTTTGTTACTAATCATTATTCTTTCTGGATCATGGCTTCTCTTCTTTCAATTTCGTTGTCTGGGACTTCGAATAAGCCGTGTGAATCCTGTAAATGTTGTCTAATTTTTTGTGATGTTTCGTCTTTAGACTTTCCTCGTAGTTTTATGTCGCACATGTCGCATGTGTAAGTGTATTGTGTCATAGTATTCACTCTGTGTACCAATTAGTGCTTACCTTCTTTTCAATCTTAGGGTTTGTCCGTTCAGAAAATATTCATCAATAATATAAACTACCCCACCCTAAATAAGTGGTCTTTCTGTCTAGATATAGTAAAAAAACTAAGAGTGAACATATGAAAAGGTTGTTGTACTATTATAGAATTAAGCTCTGAACGAGAGTTAGATTTATGTAATTTAGTCACATAATTAATAATCCTCATTTATTTCTTAGCCCCTTAGAAACACAAAACAAATTATTCGTTAGTACATCTGAATTAAGGACATAAACTCACCTTAAGGTGGTAAAAATGCACCTAAATAGGTTTTGACCTTCTCTTTCATGTCTGTACACACTATTTCTGAAGTACTATTCTTACTATAAAATTTATATAACTAGTAATTTATTAACGATACAATGAAAAAAGCAAAACTTATTGTTATAGGAAGTGTTTTTTCTCTCTATCTTTTGATTTTGATCTTACTCCTTATTAAGCCCATAGATTCTGCAGTATTCTTTTTTATTGATTTCTTTGCCCTTTTTGGTCTCACATCAATGTTCATAGCTACAATGATTGCTCCTTTCCAAAAAGAACTCTTCAGAATATTTAGAAAGCCTTTCATTAAAATCCATCATGCGTTCAGTATTACAGGGTTCATCTTAATTGTACTCCATCCACTTACGCTAGCTATTCATGTTAATAGTTGGGAAGTTTTTCTCCCTGATTTTTCTTCTTGGTATAATTTTTGGTTATTAGCAGGAAGACCAGCTTTAATCTTAATTGTTATAGCCTTAATAGCTTCTATTCTTAAAAAACAGATCGGTGATTATTGGAAATATATTCATATGCTAAATTATGTAGGCTTGATATTCGGAGTAATCCATGGTATACTATTAGCTTCTACTTTCTCTGATTTTAGTAAACCTCTAAAAATAAACGAACTTATTATAACAATACTATTCTTAACAATGACAGTAGTATCAGTAAGCACATTTATCTACAAAAGATATTTAGAGAAACTCAAAAGAGATAAAAGAAAAGAGAAGATGATCAAGGATCAATAACGCCTCTTTTTTCTTTTTTAGTATCTATATTCTTTTTTTCAATCTAAAACCTGTACTTTCGATTATGATAAAATTGTCTATGTGACCAACGTGAGTAATAAAAAAATAAGGTGAAAGAAGAATTTCTTCTTTATTGATAAGGATACAAATTCCCTACTGCTTGTCCAATTATATTTAAGATACCTGAATAAAAGATCGCCATTGCAATAATTAAAACAACTAATATTACCAAAACTCCTGTTTCAATTATTGAAAGCTTGATTGTTCCTTTTTCTTCTTCCGGTTCACCAAAGAGTATAGTTTTAATTACATATCCATTCCCAACCAATGCAAAGACACTGCAAATTATAGCTAAAATCATTAGTGCCAAGTTCATATTAGCACTATGAGATCCATTCAGTGTGGCAATTATAATTAGTATTCTACTTACGAACCCTCCTGTAATTGGTAACCCAGCTAAAGATAAACAGCCTGTTGTTATGGCTACACCAATCAATGGTGTTTTTCTTCCAATTCCAGTTATTTTTCGTAAGTCACTTGTTCCTGTAGCATTTAATAGTATACCACTAGTTAGGAAAAGTACACTAATACTTAAAGTATGACTTAAAATTGCAAACAGTGAGGCTTCTAGTCCAACCCTTGTCCCCGCTCCAAGTCCTAACACTATAAATCCTATTTGTACTATGCTTAGATATGCAAAAATTCGTTTTAGATCAACAATATCATTGCGTTTAAATTGAACAAATACTAAATAGTTGCCTTCAAGTATGGTTAAGATAGCTATCCAAGAGATTACTAGGGATGTATCTGAAAGAATTGAACCAGCTTTTCCTGCAAATGCCCAATAAAGAGTGCGATAAATACCATATACCCCAGCTTTTGCCACAAGACCACTCAAGAGAGCTGAAACCGTTGATAAAGCATTAGAAGTAGCATCACTTACCCACGTATTAAGAAAAATCATACATGCACTAAAACCAAATCCAATTATATATAGCCCAATAATGACACCTAAGATATTGGTATTAATTGCTGTACCGCTTGCACTTGTTTTTTCCACAATAATAGTATTTAATTCTTGGAAGTTGACCGTTCCATAAACACCAAAAGTTAATGCTGTTGCAAAAAGGATCAAGAAAGCCCCTACTGATCCCATGATAAATGCTTTTAATGATGCTTCCACAGCTCCTCTTTTTTCTCTTTCGTAACCAATTAAGGCGATTGCACTTAGCGCCATAAATTCCCATGAAACAAATAAAGTGAAATAATTGGTTGCCATGATAACCCCAGTAAGGCCAGCGAACAAAGTGAAAATCAATGCATAGTAATAACTGATAGCTTTTCTTTTTTTCATAAATTTAACACTAAATAAAACAACCATCCACACTACACAAGCAAACAAAGTTATAAGCAAGCTTTCAAGTAATCCATATTCAAGTAAACTTACAGTATTATATTTTCGCAAACCATCTAAAATAACAGTTAATAATGAAAATATAAACGCTACAGCTGCAGTTACATTCGCAATACTATGAATCACTATATTGTATACATTACTGTTTTTGAAGATAGTTTTTAGCTGTTCAACTATTGTTAGTAGTATGGCTCCAATTACTGGAATAATTATTATTAATGATAGATATAAGTTCATTTTTAATCACCTATAATATGAGTATAAAGACGCAAATAATGGTTATAGCAAAGACTATCGATAGTATCATACTCCAATTGATCTTGTGAGTTGGTAAAGTAAATAATTTTCCTTGAGAGAGTGTTGACATTTCGTCTGTATCTATGGCATTTGTGTGTCTATAATTATTTATCACAATTGAAAACCCTATAGCCATCGTGGCTCCGCCTATTGTCATAGAGAGCAATGGAAAAATGTATGACAACATAGCCACTTTTCCTATCTGAAGATTTGTACCAAATGCTATAAAAATCACATTGAAAGCTACAATCATTATTTCTATACCAATTAATATTTTAACAGCATTTCTTTTAGAAATTACTGCATATAACCCTATACAAAAGAGTATCACGCCAAATATGAGTAAAACTGTATTTTCTATCATATTTCTACCTCCTCATCTTCTTCTTGGTATGCTTTTGGTCTATAGTGTTTTTTCTGTTTGTGTTGAAAGAATAATATACTTATTGCCAGAGTAGTAGCAAAAAACAGCAAAGCTTGTAACAATAAATCTGTTGAACGGATATTCCACATATAATTAGTTATGATATCACTATTTTCTCCAATATCAATTGTGTTTGTACTATCAAAAACAAAAGGTTCAACATAAGATAGAAAGAACACAAGTATAACTGTAAAAATAGAAGCAGCAGAACCACCTATTACTGTCCTTTTCCAATCAAAACTTTCATCAATTTGATTTTCTGTTAATGTAACTACAACTAGAAACAAAGCAGCTAGTCCACCACCATAGCATATAACTTGGAACCAAGCAATGAAACCTGCTTGCATTACCAAAAATGTAATCCAAATGAATAAATTCATGAGGATTAAGCTAACAATTGAAAGAAGTATATTTTTGAGTTCTATAGCGGTTAGACCACAAAGTATGGCTAAAGACATCAAAACCGTTACGCTTATGAGAACCATTATTCAGATCCTCCTAGGTATTTAATTGGTTTAAGCGTTTCTCGATCAAAACTCTTCTTTACACCAAAGATAAGTGTGATTCCTATGATTGCAACGTAAATTAGTACTACTGGTGTGATATCGTGCGCAATAAAGAATACTGTTGTTATAACAAATACAATAGCATTAAATAACACGAAGTATGCAATAAAAGCATATAAATCAAGGTACATCCTTCGTGATATAGGTTCAGCAGCATCACCGCTCATATAAAGATCTCCCTTCATTTTACTCTCTTTTGGTTTTAAGTGGCTACGCATACTTTTACTTAACCAATAAAGCAAAACAACAACTAAACTAGTACCGACTAAATCTAAGATTAAAGACATCCACAATTCCATTTATATCACCAATAACACTAACGTAATAAACAATGCCAATGAAGAAACGGGTACAACATATTTCCATGCAAAATTGGCTGTTTGGTCTATTCGAACATTTGACAGTACCGCTCTAAGGTATGCCAAAAGTGCAACAACGAATAGTAATTTCAAGCTAAAGACAATCAAATTAAGAATGAAATCTACGACAATTATACCAGTTGCTATTAAATAAGGACCTCCAAGAAAGAATGAAACAATAAAGCCTGCTCTAAAACAAGCTCTAATGAGTTCAGTAATATAGATTAAAGCATATCTCCAGCCACCATACTCTACTAGCCAACCATCGGCAATATCTGTTTTAGTAATTGGAGAATCAAAGGGTTGTTTTTCTAGTTCTGCAAGTACAACAAGAATAGCAACACCAAATGAAATGATCAATCCTATAGCCAATAATGGATTAGCACGTAGACCAGGATAAACATTTTTTGTTATATATGCTATATTAAAAGATTGGTCGCCAGTTTGACCCGCAATTAACATCGGAACTATAAAACTAAATCCCAAAGGTATTTTAAAGCATAACACTTGCAAAAGTGAACGGGTTGCCCCTACTTGACCAAACGGGTTCTTGGACAAAAAGCCTAATAGAAAGATGATTATACCATCGGTTAGAAGAATAAAGAATATGAAAAATACATCAAATTCAAATGATGTAAAACCCATTATTATACTTTCAGCTACATTATATTTACCCAATGTAAAACCCGTCTCTATACTAATAAGTGCGATAGGTAGAACCAAGAGATCAAGTAAAACTGCGCCTAAAAATAAAGTTGGAAGAGCAGTAAACCAAAAAGAATTAACACCATCTGGTTTGATTGAATCCTTACTTAGGAGTTTTAATACATCCCACAAAGGTTGTAAAAGAGGAGGTCCTCGTCGGCTCTGACAGCGTGCATATATTTTTCTGTCAACGAAATCTACTAGAAGAGCCATAAAAAGAACGTAAATTATCCCAGGTATAGTTGCAAAACCTATTATCTTTAACCAAATCATATATTTTTCCCCATCATATATTTCTCTACCTATAGAGTCATTTTTTAGCAGTAAAGGGATACATAATTAGAGTGTACGTTTTATAAATGATAATGCACCCTATAATCTGCTATGTTCAATTTGAATATATGCTATAATAATAGTTTAAAATAATTTCGCTACATATAAAATCTTTTTCCTATTGTTTAGTACTTCCGAATTAAGCGGATAACCTCAACGTAAATAGATTTTGAATAGGTCTAAATTGGTTTTTACCTATCCTAGCCAGAATGCTCACTCACTTGGGGGTGGGATGAATGGCGTAAAATCTTTATGGTTAGTTATACGTTTAAATAGGAAAAAAGAATGTATACATACGTAACAATGAAACGTAACAGAACTTACAAAGTGAGAATATACCCAACGGAAGAACAAGAAATTAAGAGAACGCATTACTATCTGGAGTAGTGTGGCTCTAAGGTTATTTTTTGATTAAATTCCAGTATATTTCTTTATTTTAAATATATTTAAAAATGTAAGATTTATTATTTCTTTGTAACAAATGAAAGCACATAGCAGTTCTATAGATGAATTATATCAAAAATATGATACTAGTTTTGAAGGGTTATCTCAATCTGAAGCTGAGAAACGGATTCAAGAATATGGAGAAAACACCATTGACACTGGTAAAACTTATAATCCTTGGGTCATTTTTTTCAGTCAATTTACAGATCTCTTAGTCATAATATTACTTTGTGCAGGTATAATTACTGCAATTATTGGTATCATAGAAAGAAACGCTGAACAGGTCATAGATGTTATAGCTATTGCTGTTGTAGTATTATTAAACGCTTTTTTAGGCTTTTATCAAGAGATTTCCGCGGAAAAAGCCATTAATTCTTTGAAACAATATACAATGAGCGAGATTATTGTTACTCGTGATAAAAAGAAAAAACGAGAAAAAGCAGTAAATCTTGTTCCGGGAGATATTGTATTTATTGAAACTGGTGACCAAGTTCCAGCTGACATCCGCATTATACAAAGTTATGAAATCAGAACTAATGAAAGCATCCTTACGGGAGAGTCAACTACAGTTAAAAAACGGAATGAGATCTTACCTGAAAATACCTCTTTAGCAGACCGTACAAATATGTTATTTAAAGGAACAGCTGTTGTTAATGGAACAGGCGTGGGTTTGGTTGTTGCTACAGCCATGGACACAGAATTAGGGAAAATAGCCTTTTCGCTAAAAGAAATCAAAACAGACGACACACCAATTAAAAAGAAGTTAGCTAATCTCGCCAAAAATATCACATATATAATTATCAGTTTATCGGTCATAATTCTCATTCTTGGTTTATTCCTTATGAAGGATACAACCATTGCAGAAATTTTTATTTTTGCAATAGGATTAGCTGTTGCAGCTGTCCCAGAAGGTTTACCCGCTGTTCTCACCCTATCTTTGGCATTAGGTGTTACACGAATGGCGCGTAAAAAAGCGCTTATACGCAAATTACCTGCAGTTGAAGTCTTAGGGAGTACAACAACCATTTGTACTGATAAAACGGGTACATTAACGCGTAATCAGATGACAGTAAAGGCACTCTGGACTACTAAACATAGATATGAGGTAACTGGTTCAGGATATCTCAATAATGGGGACATACTAGAATCAGATTCTTTGACACCGGTCACAGCTGCAGAAAATGAAACACTTAAAAGAGCACTTGAAATCTGTAATTTTGCTAATGAAAGTTCTATTGAAGAACAAGGCCCAATGCAACCGTATAAAACATTCGGGGATCCAACTGAGATTGCCTTACTTATCCTTGTTGAAAAAGGCAAAAATGGCAGTAATTTACGACAACAATGGAGCAAGGAATACGTTTTCCCTTTTGACAGTAATCGTAAACGCATGAGCACTATAATTAAAAACAAAGAAACAGGCAAATATATAGTTGTGGTTAAGGGAGCACTAGATATCCTTTTAGAACTCTGTGATAAAAAATATGAAGAGGGAAAAGAAAAATCACTCAAAAAAGATGAAAAAGAACGAATACAAACAGTTAGCGACAATTACTCATCTAAATTTGCTTATAGAGTACTAGGTTTAGCTTTCAAAGATATAGACGAAGAAACAGCTAAAAAACTTATACTCAGTGAGGATAATGAAAAAGTCGAGAAAGAGCTTACCTTTGTTGGATTTAGTGCTATGATAGATCCAGCAAGAGATGAAACAAGACCTGCAATTGAAAAGGCGTATTTAGCGGGTATTAATGTAAAAATGATTACAGGTGATCATATGACTACAGCAGAAGCTATAGCTAGAGAGATTAACCTTCAAAGCGAGGTTGAAACAATATCTGGAAATAGGCTAGATCATATGTCAGAAGAAGAATTAGACAGTGTTATCGATAACACAAATATCTTTGCACGTGTTTCACCTCAACATAAACTATCCATCGTCAATTCTCTAAAAAGAAAAGGTGAGATAGTAGTTATGACAGGTGATGGAGTAAATGATGCTCCTGCTTTAAAAAGAGCAGATATAGGAGTAGCAATGGGAATTACTGGTACAGATGTTAGCAAAGAAGCCAGTGACATGGTTCTTGTTGATGATAATTTTGCCAATATAATCGATGCTATTGAAGAAGGACGTATTATTTATGATAATATGAAACGGTTTATTACTTATCTCTTAAGTGCAAATGCGGGTGAGATATTGACGGTTATTTTTGCTATGATTCTTGGTATGATCTTTCATCAAACAGCATATATTCCCATCTTAGCTATCCAATTACTTTTTATTAACTTACTAACAGATACATTCCCAGCTATAGCATTGGGAGTTACACCCCCTGAAGGAGAAATCATGCTCAGAGCTCCGCGAGATCCTGATGAACCTTTACTTGACAAGGAAGTTATTCTGACTATTTTTCTAACAGGATTCATTTACGCTATCGGTACCATGATCCTCTTTTTCTGGGCATTAGATAGATATGATACTGATACTAAGATTGCGGAAACAATGGTTTTTACTGCCCTTGTCTTTTATCAGCTTTTCCATTCCTTATCTGTAAGTAAAAATGGCACCATCTTTAACAAAAAAATCTTTGAACATAAATCTCTTTTCTTGGCAATCTTTGTTGGAGCAACACTTCAATTAATGGCAATCTACATGCCAGGTATCAATACAATACTTCATACAGCACAGTTAGAATGGGTTCATTGGAAGATGATACTATTAACACTTATACCCATTGCTATCATAGGAGAATTGAAAAAACTATTAATAAAACATAAAGTTAGCAGATATACAAGGAAGAAGGAAGAAGGAAGAAGGGAAAAGGAATAATTCTCTTCTCTTTCTTTTTCATCTATGGGGTTTATAGTAGATAATGAAAGTTAACTATACATATTTGAACAAAGATGCATCCTAATATGTTTTGATCTAATATTTACTTACACCCACCAGTTTTTAATCCAAAATGATATTTACTATCATTGACTGATACTTCTTTTCGTTTATATTGACTCGTTTAGCCAATATTTCTATTAATTTATTATCTTCAACATCGTAAATCTGATTTGTAGTGTTATCAATAACATTAATGTGGACTTTTTTATTCATCTCTATTCTAGTTTCATCATTAAAATCAAATGTTTTAACTACTCCTATTTCTTCTAATGTGACTATGGTATTGAAAATTGTTGAGAAACTTATTGTAGGTAATTTTGATTTAACATGTTCATATATTCCATTCATAGAGGGATGTTCATCAGCAAGCTCATGAAGGACTTTTAGTATTGTCATACGTTGTGGAGTTAGTTTATACCCCTTATTTTTTAACCTTTTAATGCTGTCTGCATACATTATGATTAGATATGTATTCTAGACTATAAAAAAATTTAGTTAATAGTAATTTTTATTTAGAAATAGTTTTGTAATAGAAATAACTTTAAATAATAAAAATTATACTCATTAGTGGTGACTAAAATGGCAAGAGTTGCACGAGAAGTTGTAGAAAAAACAGGAATCAATGTTGATGAACTTTTAGAACTATTAATTAAAAATGCTGCTGCTGAGCTAACTACATATTATTACTATACAATACTTAGAGCTAATTTAATAGGACTAGATGGAGAAACCATAAAAGAGATTGCGGAAGTTGCAAGAATAGAAGATCGAAATCATTTCGAAGCTTTAGTACCACGTATCTATGAACTTGGAGGAAGTCTGCCCGAGAATATGAACGATTTTCATGATATATCGGCTTGTCCTCCCGCTAAATTACCAAAAGACCTAACAGATATGACGGCTATTCTAAAAGTGTTAGTGGAAGCAGAAAGATGTGCTGTTCGAGGATATTCAAAAATTTGCAACATGACAGCTGGAAAAGACCATAGAACGTATGATTTGGCTTTAGCTATTCTCAATGAAGAAGTTGAGCATGAATCATGGTTTTCGGAATTTTTAGGAGAAGGCCCATCTGGTCATTTCATGAGACGAGGAGAATCATCACCTTTTGTATCTAAATTTCTAAAATAAATATGAAAATTAATTATTTTCTCTTTATTTTTATCTATTTTCTTTTCTTTTCTTTTCTTTGTTTTGGATCAAGCTATGTAATAATAGTATTTTCTTGGTTCTAAAAGCAAATCGGAAGCATTAAAGTAATTACTGGTCTCATATCCTTATCTTTCATCATATGAAATGTTAATACTAGATTCTTGGGACAAAGTACTCCTTACGTTACACTTATTACTCTCACATCTATTGACAAAGATATAAATAATAACAACACAACGTAATACTTGACTAATTATCAACATTAAGAGGTCAAAAAATTGTTATCTCGTAAAATTTATGGCGCTTTAGTGCTTATTCTAGTTATTCTAGGAATTGGATCTTTTTCTATACATGAAAATATAGTTTTTGCTTATCCAACAATCACTCAAAGTAGCTTAACCAATATTAATGATTTTCAACTAGCTATTGATAATCATATTGTAAAAGTTAATCCTTTAACCGATAGAGACAGAGATGGTATTCATGATACTTTTGAAACTTCACTTCAGAAAATGGCTCATGATGAAATAACAGAGGCTATTATTTCTTTCTCGAACCCGATAGATTCAACTATTCTTAATTATGTGGAATCTTTGGGTTTGGAAGTTTTAAACGAATACTCTGTGATTTATGCTTTACATGTCAAAGGTGCAGCTGATAGAATAAAACAAATAAGAACTCTTGATTCTACTGTTTTTATTGAGGGTAATAGTTTATCTCATTCTTTACTCTATAATGTTACCACCTCAACAGGTGTTAGAACCCTCTGGCAGGAGAGTTCAGGCTTTGGGTATACTGGTAACCCAAATACAGCTATTGCTATATTAGATACTGGTATCGATGATTCTCATACTGACGCCAACTTCAGTCTTGTCTATTGGGAAGATTTTGCTGGTGCTGATTATTCTGTTACAGGTGATGAATATGAAACGCCTTCCGATAAAGGTGAACATGGAACCCATTGTGCCGCCATAGCCGCTGGTAAAGGTGAACACTCGAATAATACTTTTTATTATCAAGATTCTGGTCGATTACCACCTGAAGACTATGCAAATTATGGTTCGTGGTTTTATGTAGAAGAAAAACAAACAGTAACAATAAACTGTACTTGGGAAGGTACAGGTACAGAGACAACTTTCTTTGGTTTTTGGAATACCACAGATGCATGGATTGCTAGTAATTATGGTTCTGGATCTTCGACTTCTCCCGCTTCATTTTCAGCTGAGTTAGAACCAGGTTGGTATCGATCCATGTATGGTAATCAAGCAGGTGCCCAAGGATTATATTATTCTGGTCAAGTTACATTTGAGTATGACTGGACAAATCCTTATGCTGATGATAGAGGTCCTTTTGCAGGCGTAGCCCCCTCTTCAAACATTGTCGGTCTAAAAGTATTAGATGATACTGGTGTTGGTTCCTCAACTGCTCTTCTCAATGCTTTTGAATGGCTATACAACTATGGACAAGATTACAATGTAACTGTAGCCTCGCTCTCGCTTGGATGGGACAGTATTGTTTCTTCTATAGATTCTGCTCTAAGCAATTTAGTTCGAGAAAAAGGCATTATTTGTGTTGTTGCAGCAGGTAATAGTGGTACATCTTCAGGAGGGATTTTCTCTCCCGCGTCTAGTCCCGATAGTATTGCTGTGGGCTCTGTAAACAAAGCATTTGAAATAGCATATTATAGTAGTAATGGTAACCCAGCATTAGATTATATCCGTCCCGATGTGGTAGCACCAGGTGGATCTACCGCAACAGATGGTTCTTCTGCACCTTTTCAACCTATCATTGCTGCTGACTCGAATTCAGCTGATGGCGTTTATGATGAATCTCCTGGCACGGATTATTATCATAACAACTTTAGAGGGATGCAAGGTACTTCAATGGCTTGTCCTTTTGTTGCTGGTTTGGCACAATTAGTCATTGATGCTATGATAGAACGTGATGGATCATGGGAATATTCATGGGAAAATGCTAAAAAAGTGAAACAAATTATTTCAATGGGTACATTCGAACTTAGAACTCTCGAGAGCACCTCCTCAACAGGTGGAGAGAGTCATGATGGAGATGGAGATGCTGTTAGCCAAGATGCGCCTATTAACAGAATTGAAAAAGATGTTACTGAAGGTTGGGGGTGTGTTTCACCCATTGCGGCCATTCAAGCTGTAACTAATTGGTTAGACGTTGGACAAGAAAAAACAGTTGATCTTTCAGGGAGATTAGGGGGAACACATGTGGTTATTTATCAACTTAATTTAACAGCCAATACGATGTATTTAATGAAAGGCAATTATACAGTTGATTTTTTCATAGATGCAGATTTATTACTTTTTGATAGTATCCCTGATGAATATGGCGATCCTGTTCTTGTTGGAAATAATACTCTTGGTCTTGTTACTAATGATTCTTCCATCTTCTCTGTAAGTGAAAATGGGACGTACTATCTCGTTGTAAGATGGGTTGACGGCAATTATGAAGGTTCATGTAAACTTTCTATAGAGGAACTTATCCAACTAGAATCTCCTGAGAATGAATCAGTTTTAAACTCTGGAACTTTAATCACATTGAATATAACTGATTCAGATCTAGATTTGCAATACCAATGGAACGATGATCCACTTGCGCCTCTAGATCCTTTGGAAGGTATTTATCTCCCCTTAGGAGATCAAATGCATGTTCTTTCAATTTACGCTACAGATATACATGGCACGACTGGTTCTATATCGTTTATGTTTACTACTGACGACACACCACCTTCTATTTCATTAACTTCCCATGCTAATAATACAGAAGTTTCTATTGAAGAGACAATTGTTTTAAGCATAACTGATGTTCATCTTTTAGAAGTTAAATATAACTGGAATGGAGAAACTAATGACACGCTGACTGACCCTTTTGAAGTTAATATACCAGAAGAAAGTGGTCAGCATATTCTCAATGTCTTTGCTGAAGATCTAGCTGGCAATAAACAAAAAGCTAGTTTCACATTTACTTCAATTACAACGACTACTACAGAAACAACTACACCTACAGATACAACAACACCCACAGAAACGGAACCTTTAAGCAATAATCTATATCTATTAATTATGCCTAGTGCTTTAATAATATGTTTAATTGCAAAAAAGAAGTACAAAAAATAGTTAGGATTTTTTGTTCTTTCTTTTCTTTCTTTTTATTTTGTTACTACAATATCGAATACTGAATGTCATTTTGATCTTTAATCTGCGTTTAATACCTAATGCTCTAAACTATCACTCTAAATATAACATAATGTAAAAAACACCATTAAGAGGTGTTTAGGACGTTTTTAAATTGTTTCATGCTATATTGTTCAAATTTTAACTAAAACAAAAATGTTTCAAACTTAGGTTTATATAGTCTTTTTTAGTATATTAACAAGTAGAATGCTTTCGAATGTAAAAAAACCTATTGAATATCAATGTAATCTGTGTAATAAATCGCGTTTAATCTATGTATCTGAAGATTTGCATATTATTGATGAGACAGGAACTAAAGAATATGTCGATGTACATCTGTGTAAAAACAATACTAATAAAGCAGTCATTTTGAATGTTGATCCTTCATTTGTTGTACGTTCTCAATTTGCAATAGATCCAATTAAAGAAGATAGCGATACTCTGAAGGAAAATTATTTTAACATTCCTATTCCCAATAAAAGTGATTTAACAAAGAAAAATATTCTTTTTAATGATTATACAGCCAAAAATCTTAAAGAACTTTCAATAATTGATAAATTACGACAGACTATTTTGGTTCTTGATTCAAATCTTTCTTCAAAGGAGGAAAGCCAAAGAACAAAAATTATTGGGATAGCATCTAATTTACAATTTATTCATATAGAAGCTAGAATTACAAATGATATTAATACCAAAAATGCCTTAGAGTGGTTAAAAAACTTGGCAGATATTTTAGAATCTATGATTGTGTTTAATGAAGATCTCTTTTACGTTCTGGGTGGATATATTGATGGACATTTAATGGAAGCACCAAGTTTACATGAAAATTTGGTTATGAAACTACTATTACAAGCTTCTCTAGTCATCCCTTACACAACAGAAGATTACATAAAAGACTTTGAAAAAGAGGTAGAGAGTCTTTTATTAGAAGTATCTAATAAACGACAAGAGAAATTAATGAGAGCAATTATACAGGAAACAAAAAACAACTCAAATCAATCAATTTTATTTCTCTATTATATCATCTGTGCAAACTTATTGGAAGAACTAGAAATGAGTTATAATTTATTAGAATTTATTGAAGCTTTTATTCCCTTTATTATAGAAGGACTAATTTCTTTGGATCAAATAGAATTCATAACAATCAACTAAACTGCTCTTTAAATTGAGTTTAAAAGGCATATCAATCACCTAATAAGCAGATGTGATTATTTTCTTTAATACATTGTCAATAAAACGAGACATGCTTACTTTTATCTATTCTGCAATTTATCTTCATCAGTAGGACAGAAACACCAATGAATTAAGATATAAGGAACACCGCATTTAATAAGTAGTGCTGAAATTTTAAGTTTCAATAATTAATCTGTCATCAAAAGTTATGCTAACAATATCAGGAGGATAAGAGTGAATAGAGGGATCAGAGGGATTGGCGAGTGTACAACTAGCTTGAGTTAGATCGTTATAATGGATTTAGTGCAAATAGTAAAAATAATAAACTTTAATGCCCATTTTTTCCTTGACTCAATGTCATACAAATGAGTTAATATTTACTAGTCACAAAATTATTTAGGCGATAGAATGGAAAAAAAGATAATTAGAACCATAACTGAAATTCTTAAAAAAAATGACGCAGTCAAAGTGTCCATTTTCGGTTCATTTGCAAGAGGAGAAGAAAGAGAGGGGAGTGATATTGATCTTCTGGTAGAGTTTGCAAGGTACAAGAGTCCGTTTCTTTTTTTGCTTGGGCCTGTTATTCATCAAGAAACAATCGTTGAGACAAGTATAGTAGCTAACCCCAAATAGTCTATATAGTTCTAAATATAAACAATTCAATATAGTCAAGATATTTTCAGCAAAATTAAGAACATATCCGCTCCAGAGTGCACAAGATAGAAAGAATATACGCTATCTCAAGAAAGGCATATAAAATGATTTTTTCTTACTCCAAGTGAAATGAAGTCTACTCATTCTTCTTTTACTTTTCTTTGTGTTTGTATTATGTTTCATCAATATTGAATCATCCATTGGAAACTTTTTCATCAATTATTATTCTCTCAAGTTCATCGATTTTTAATAGTTTTTTGAATTCAAATCACACAATAACGCAAGATCTAGATCTTGTTATTCTTCATTTATCTTTTTCTAACTGGTTTACAATTTTTTTAGCCAAATATTTTCCACTGAGAAAGGCATCTACAACACCTTTTCCTTGAAAAAAGTCTCCACAAAAACCTACATACTTATGTTTGTCAAAAATAGATGATTTGGAGAGTTTTTTTCGAACAATAGCATATCTCCAAAGATGGACACTATGATATTCAGGTTGTAAATTAGCTAGATTCGTAACAGTTTGGAAAGATTTTAACATTTCATCCTTTATCAATATAGATCCTTTATTTACATGGGTTTTTGACCATTCTTCACTAGCATGGACAGTCCATGCTTCGCGCATTGGTCTTTTTGGTTTGCTATTATTCCTTGCTATCCAACGTATCTTGTTATCCTGAACAAACGCTGCATCAAATGGCAAGGCTAATCGGTCATTAAAACCCAACAATAATACCCAGCGAGGTGTTATTTCAACATTTTTTAGAGAATGAACATATTTTTCTAGTCCACTTATATTTGATTTGTTGATTAAATCTATAGCTTGTGGGGCTGGGATTGCAATAACAATTAAATCAGCAATACCAACTTGTTTTTGAGTTTCATCTATCAATACCCATCCTTGGCTATTTTTGTCTCTCTTTATGGAACCTATTTTTGTTTGATATACCATTTTAACAGATGAATCAATTTTCTGAAGCAAACTTTTGGGAATACTATTCATAGCAGGTGATCCAACAAAGACTTCTCTATTGGTGAACGTTGGTGTAAACATACCCGTCTCTGGATCAATTTCACCAATATTACCCCTCCAGAGTGATATAATATCTTTTTTTAGCCATTCCAATCTTTTTACTGCATTCTCAAATTCTTTGTTAGTCATACCAAAATACTGCGCACCATGATCAAAATGATATCCTTTTGCTCTTCTATTTGCCATCCTTCCCCCTATTCCCCTACTCTTTTCATATATGGTAATTTTGTTAATTCCATGTTTAGTTAAGTGATAGGCGCAACTTATTCCAGCCATTCCTGCTCCAATAATAGCTACATCTGTCATAGTTCAATCACCAAGATATATTAAAAATAAGTTCTTAAATAGTTATTTAATTTACCTTAGAAAAAAAGGAAATAAACATTGTTTAGTGGGATGGTAAAGAATTAGCTAGTTACATTACTCAACACTGATTTTTTCTAATTTTGTTTATTTCAATTACAAACTTTTATTAATTGTTTTGGAATGTACTAGATTGAAACAACAAAGGCTTATACAATGTCGTTATATGATAAAATACATTTTAAGATGATTAGTTTCATGCATGATACACTTTATGGTTTATTCGTTGACGCTGATAAAATGCTTAACGATTCAGGTCTTGATAAAGGTCAAACAGTTTTAGAAGTTGGTTGTGGGCCTGGTCATTTTACTATTCCAGCAGCCAATATTGTCGGAAATAATGGAAAAATTATTGCTATTGATCTTAACCCTTTTGCTATTAAAAAGGTACAAGAGAAACTTTCCAAACAAGATATTACTAATGTCGAATTAAAAAAGATTGATGCCCAAGAAACAAACTTAGAAGATAACAGTATCGATTTAATATTTGTTTTTGGCGTGCTACATTATCTTGATTTAGATAAAGCTCTACCTGAATTTCATAGACTCTTGAAACAAAAAGGTACACTTATTGTTCAAAAATCTCGCAAAGCAAAGAAAGTTTTACTAGAAGCAGCTAAACGCGGTAATCTTTTCAAGAAAAAGGATCAAAAAACAAGAGTAATAATTTTCGAAAAAAACTGAAAATTCCCAATGACCAATTTCATTTTTTCTTTAAATTGTTTAAAATTAAGTTAACTTTTTTTTCCGCAAGACCTATTTTAGCTATAGTACCCGATAAAAACTCAACATAATCTTTCTCTATTCCATCACTGAAGATCACCCCTTGGTCTGACATATGAGATTCTATTTCCAAAGTTTCGTTCTTGTATAATTTTCCATAAACTAGAGAGGAACCACTAATTTTACTTGGCCAAGGCTCTCTAACTACGAAATAGAGAAAGTTAGCATCCCACGGGAATCGGTAATCTTTTTCATTAGGTGCTTCAATTTTATACTGTGTGTGATACCCATTTACAATCCTTGCTGCTCCATATACAACTGCTTTCAACCAGCCTGTTGAACCTACCCCTGTTGAAATAATGATCCCGCTTGAGCTTTGTTTTTCAGTTTTACCTCTATATGTAACAGAATATCTTGCAGACATGTGCGAGCTATGACCAATAAAAATATCATTAATGCCTATGACTTTTTGATTTGTTGATAGTTCTGCTTGAGCTAAAGACATTTTTTTTATAGCTTCCTCATCATCAAGTATTTTTTTAAGCTGAGGATTAAAATCCTCTAATGAGAAAGGTATCAATATCCCATCTATACGCTTAGGATCAGGGTTAACAGCCAATAACAATTGATCATCAAGATATTTAGCTGTATTAATAACAAGGCCATCTTGACCAATAGTCACAACAAGGTCATTTGGTCCAAAAAGAAAGTTGGGTAAAAACTCTCTTTCTACAACTTGAGAATTGATAGTATAGGGTATGCTCTTTTTTAATCGAGCAAGTGATTCATGATATGCTTTATGAGCTAACTCGTATTCCTCAAAATTTCCACCCATTGATTCGATGTAAAATTTTGCTTGGCTCTTTGTATTATACTTCTGTATTAACTCTTCGAGCCAGGTTTTTTTCGTCACCACTACGATATTATCAATTTTAGCCATTTTTCGTCCCTATTTACCTTTCTTTAAGAGCTGAGAAAGTATTTCAGAAGTAATGGTCAAATCACCTATTTTTTCTGCATTTTTGGCAAGCTCTTTTATCGCATAGGCTAATAACCTATCAGGTTCAAATTGATCATAATTCGCTATAGTTTTGGCTTCAGCTTGTGCTTTAAATCCTGCTTCCGCTAGCAGATTATCGCCAGTTAGTTCTATAAGATGTTTCTTTTTCTCTTCTAAAGTTATCTGAGTTTGTAATTGATTTTCTTTGATTTTACTTTCTTGTTCTACTGCTGCAGCTCGTCTAGCATAAATTGCTTCATCTGCTTTTCTTTGTAAGGCTTCTCTATATTCTGCTTCCAAAGCTTTAGAAATTTCAGGCGTGGGTTTGATGTTAGTGAAAGTGCACGATAGGACATCGATACCCATTTCTTGCAATATATGTGCATCATTAGCTTGTTCCATAACTTTCGTTGCTAATTCTTCAGCCACAAACAAAGAATCTTTCAGTTTCATCCCCATTATTTCTTTTTTAACTATCCGTTGGACAACATTTTTTATTCTAAGTTCTAATTTCTCAGGATCTTCTGAGAGATATTGACCATTCATCGGATCAATACTGAAATCCAATATTTGTGAAATTTTGACAGGATCATTTATCTTGTAGGTTAGGTGTCCTTGAAGAGTAATGTCTTGAAAATTAGCTGTTACTTCGCTGAAAATGAAATTTGCATCTGTGGTAGTCCTAGGGATAGCTACAATATTTACAAAGTTTTTCAGATAAAAAAAGCCTATACCTACGCCTTTTCGCTTGATATTTCCCCCTCTATATTTTATGACGAACCTGCTTGGTTCTCCTTTATAGTAACCCATATTTAACAAACTACATTCTTGCTAACCTTATTTTAATGTTGTCTATTTCTTAATTCACTTTTCTTTAAGTTTGTCTAAAAATGACGAGAAAAAAGAAGTATCGTATTATGTCGTTTAACTTCATATATAAGACACTAATCAATCAAGATTTAATTTTGTATTTTTAAAAATCAATATTTGTTTTTATTTAAAGTAACACCCAACATATTTTATTTAAAGTAACACCCAACATTCTGAGAGTTATGGACTTATAATTTATTCAGAAAGAGGAAGGAGTATTGAGAACAACACCATCTACCTAAATAACTTCATTGCGAATCAAGGACAAAATTCACAAGGGTATGATGATGGAACAAACAATTTATGGTACAACGGATCACTTGAAAAAGGAAATTATTGGTCAGATTGGGAAGGGGAAGAACCATATTATATCGATGGTTCAGCTGCATCTCAAGATATCTATCCTTTAGATGAACCCACCATTGATGATGATATTAAACCTGTTATTAGCGATATTAAATATACACCTCAAGAACCTACTGAAGAAGATGAAATAACAATTACTGCTACAGTTACAGATAACCTGGCTGTGAATATTGTAACTTTATACTATCGTGTCAATGGAAAGACATGGGAAACAGTTAACATGGATTCTGATGGAACCGGATATTCAGCAACTATTGGTACTTTTGAAGCTGACGACACTATTGAGTTTTATATTTCTGCAAGTGATCATTTTGATAATATTGTAGAAACTGATGTCTTTTCCTTTGCAATCGGTACTGAAGAGGATAAGTTACCTGAAATACCTGAGTTTAATTTTTCATCGGTAGTATTTATCAGTCTAACAATATGTATTATTAGCTTATTGACACACAGATATATCGATAGGAAGAAGAAAATAGCCCAATAAATAGTTTTGAGGTCCTCCCTTTTTAGGGCAAAGGATTTTCTTTTTCCTTTTTTCTGTTTGCTATTATCACTTAATTTTATTTAAAAACTCACTAATTTTTTCCTCATACTTTTTATGATGGTGCATTTTAGAATGTCCCGAAAAAGGAACAAGCCAAGAATGAAATGTTTCTCTAGAACTCATTAACTCGACTATTTTATTATAATGCTCCTCATACTTAAATAAACGATCTTTTTTTCCGTGTATTAAAAATAGAGGAATAGAAACTTTAGTAATATCATAGTCAAGATCCATATCTTTTAATTGTCTCCAAGCTATTTTTTTTGAGATAATTTCAATCCCAGGGAATAAAAATGAAGGCAATCTTAGATACCTTTGTAATTCTTTATACATATTATCAAAATTATACGCAACAGCCTCACAAATTATAGCTTTACACAAATTAGGCTTTTGTTGTCCTATTATTACAGCAGCTATTCCTCCCATTGAAACTCCGTGTACTACTGGATCTCTGAGTTTTAACGTTTTAATAATATTAATTGTTTCAATCGCATATCTATAACCACTAGGGAAAAGCAAATTTGAACTCTTTCCATGTCCTAGGTTGTCAATAAAAATAATAGTATATCCTTTGTTGTAGTAGATCTGAGCTCTCTTATCTAAAGTGGCACTGTTTCTTGTAAATCCATGAAGGAGAATGACTGTAGAGTTTTCTGCATTTGTAGATGTACTGTTCTGTTTTCTTTTCTCTACTTCCCAATAAGCTATCTTTTTACTTTTATCTAACGCAGATGGAATGTAATTTAATGTAACAGCCATACTAAAATTATGCTTTTTAAAACGTCGCATTGGGATAATGTTGCTATTTAAAAAGAAAAATGCTATTAAATAAAGTATCAAGTAACAAACCAGAATTAGGAGGAGTATTGTGAGTATCACAAGATTATTTGAATAAGGGTTATTAATATTTAACGCAAAATGTAAATGTATAATACAACCCATGGTTTTTTCCCTCTAATGAGAAAATAGGTATTATTTATTTCCTTAATAAGTCAAATTTAGTACTAAAATTACGTTTATAAATAATTTAACATTTTAATAATCTAATGGATGCGCAGACGCCCCTAGGTTTTTGGATTATCAATCATGGAGGTTCGACATTACTAAGTTACACTTCTGAAAGTGAAAAGGTGGATGAACAGCTTTTTGGAGGTGTTTTATCAGCACTTATGTCTTTTGCTCATTCATTGGGAGAAGACATACACAAAATAGATTTTGGGAAATCCAGTTTGATTACTTTCACAATAAAAAATCTTAGAATCGTTTTAATGCTACGAAATCCTTTAAAAGACAAAGAAATCTCTCATTATCAGACACAATTTCTGGGTCTAGAAGACAGATTTCCTTCTTATTTTAAAGAAGAGATATATTACGAAATAGCTGATACTCCATTCGCTGATGAAATATTTGAGCTATTCGATCTGTCAAAAAATGAGCAAAAATCAACTATATTTGTTGATCTTAATGCTATTTTAGTTTCATTTAAAAGAGATAAATTGACTAAAAAAGATGCTGTAGAAGAAATGATAAAGATTAGTAAAGGATTAGATATTAATCAAAAAGAGATTAAAAATTTACACCAAAAAATAGGTTATTTAATCAAAAATGGCGGTTTTAACGAAGAAGACAAAAAAATATTTGGTGAGTTAATGGAAGATTATCAAACAGGATTACTTAAAGCACTAAGTAATTTTCAATCAGCATTATTTAGATAATAAATAGAGAGTGTGAAAAAATGTTGTTATTATATAAATTAGATAACTTTATCCTTTGGGAAGCAATTTTATTTTCATTTGGATCTATTGTTACTTTGGGAATTGGAATTTATTATTTGCATAGATATAAAAACACTAAATCACTATTAACTTTACAATGGGGATTAGGTTTCTTCATTTTAGGATTTGGACTTTTTATAAACACAATTTTCGTAGATTTCTTTGAAGTATTTGAATATGAAGTGGAAGGGAGAAGGGTATTATTTCAAGATCTTTTCGCTAGAACAGGCCTTCTTATCTTCTTAACATTTTTAGCCTGGAGCATATTTTCTTTACAATTTTTCAGTAAAGAAGTAGAAAAAGTAGGCTCGAAAATAGTTCTATCAATTGGATCGGTTTGTATTGCCTATCATGTAATTGTTACATTATTCTCAATTGATGTTTTTAATTTAGGTCTAATTGTCTTAGTTTTGTATTCTATATTTATACTAGGATTCTTTTTTTATTTCGCATATAAAACAAAAGATTGGCGGATTGCATTAATATCGATAGGCATGCTAGGTTCAGCTATTGTGAGGATAAGACACATACCATCAATAAGTGAAACAATATTGGCACTCATAATCCTTTTTTTGGTTAATATTTCGTATCTGTTAATTGGAATTGGTTTATTATATCCAAAAAAGAAAGAAGCATAAAACATAAAATATGAATGGTAGATGTGCCTTAATTCTATTCTTTATTATTTTTACGTCTTTTAATCTGTTCAAAGGATTCTTTAAAGGACATCTAAACATGTTTTATTGCTCTTCTGTAGGATCATTTCATTGTTTTGCAAAAAGGACATTTACATGGTATCTTATTAGAAAGACACCCATATTAGAAAGTCTACCCGTTTAAACCAATTGGTTAAAGGGATAGAAAAAGTTTTTACTCTTAATATCATAAGACAATTGGAGGTATGTTGATGGAAAAGAAATTGACATTAACTTATGATGAGTTTTTAGTTACTGATTTTGGATCCTTCTTTAATTTTACAGAGAAAAAGAGAGAAGGTGACAAAATTTATCTTAAACCTGGTGGTTTTAGTGAACGATTCGTTGATCTTATACTTGTTACTAATGCCAATAATATTGTTATCGAAGCATTATTATTAACTGATAGAAATTGGTTGACTAAAGTCGACAATAAACACTTCGCCCTTGACATTATAAGAGGTTTTATCGAGTCTTTTTTGCCTGATGACGAATATAATGAAAAAGAAAGCATACTGGGAACAATATGGAATGCTAAAGAAAAAACAGAAAATGGTAAGCGATCACTTCATCAACCAGAGTATGCAAACATCTATTCTAATGATTATGTGGAAACCATATATACAATAGATGGAGAAATAGAAGAGGTAACGTATAGTTTTACAGACGCCCAGATTGTGTTGACCAATATTGTCCTTGACACAAAAGAAGTGCTAAAAATAGTGATAGAGATATACACTTAGATGGTCATATAGTGATAATCGCTGATCTGTTTTTTAAGAATAATAAGTAAGTGTTTCATACCCTATAATAAGTAAGTGTTTCATACCCTATAATAAGTAAGTGTTTCATACCCTATTTACATTAAACTAGGAACGAAACGGAGAAACGGCTATGTAATGAAAATCCTTACAGAAACATTTATTTGATGGATATAAAGAATAATTATTAATGGAATAGAGATTAGCATGGATAAGCTTTCAAAAACAGAGTTAATGACTGAACTTTTAATGTTACTCGCGCTAGAAAGAAACTATCTGGCAGAAAGAAGGACATTTTTAGCAGAATTTAGAACAGGATTAGCTCTTGCACTTGTTTCACCATCCATAATAACGCTAATATTTTCATCTTCAATGATACAAGATAATCTCCCTTCGTTAATCATTATTGTCGTTTTATTGTTGACACTCACCATCACAGGGGTTGTTATGGTGATTAAAAGCTACGTAAAATTAAGAAAAACAGCTGATAAACAGAAATTACTTGACGCCAAAAAGAATCAGCTCATAACAACAAATCCTCGAATTAGGAAAGATTATTATGATGTCATGTTTTTTCAAGTAGATGATAAAATCTGATTCTTGAACTAAAATTTTACTGGCTAGGATTAATCTGACTAAAAACAATAAAAAGCAAATTATTCCATCAAAATTACAAAGAAAAGGTACACAAATGCTCTTAGCTGGAAATGGTATAATCGGATAATTTTAAAACATAGAACTACTAATAAATCTTAAAATGGATGACACTACCCGCAGATATGTTTTTATAAACTCAAAGGTTTTTACAAGTTTGCTTTTAGCTGCTTTAGAAACTTATCCAAAAGAATCTGCTGGGCTATTATTTGGTTATCAGTGCTTGGAGCCAGATAATATCGAGTATGAAGTATGGCATGTCGTTCCACATCAACTAGTATATCATCGTGACGAAGATAGTATTGATGAAGACTATAAAGCTTATCTACGAATAAAAGGGCTCCATAGAAAACTTATTGGGGCATCTATACTAGGTGGTTTTCACTCTCATCCAGATAGCACGCCTATTTTAAGTCATGATGATAAAGAATACATTTTGACTAAACCACTCCATAAAATTGAATTGGTTGTCGGAATTAAACCTATTGGAAATGAAGGTGAATATTGGACACTATCTGACGATGATTTGCTTATACAAGGTAGTTTTCCTATTGGCGATATTGTTTATGATGTTAATATTGCAGGTTATTATGTTATAGGAAAAAAGTTTTACCGTTTAGGATTACGTTGCGGATACATTGAATTATTAGATGATCTAACTCAATGGGCTTTTCCTAATCTTGAAACAATAGGCGATTTATACGAACAAGCCAGATTACTTGGGAAAGATGTTTATGATCTTTTTGATCTTTTAAGCCAATTAGAAAATAATCTTGATGATCCTGATTCAAAGCGTAAGGAAATAGTTCTTGAAATTAAAGCATTAATTGAAGAATGATCCTCGCTTCAACAATTGACAAAATAATCTTTTTGGAATGATGAAATCAGTTCTGGTGGAACGTTGTTTGTTTTGTTAAACCAACAAGTATTAATAAATAAAAAGTTATAAGTAGAAAATGATACTATGAATGACACACCAGAACCAGAACTCAGTTATTGTGGTATTGAATGTAAAGAATGTTTGGCTTATCTCGCCAAAGTAACTGGTAACAAAGAATTACAAGAAAAAGCTTCTAAAGTTTGGTCTACCAACGAATTTGAAGTCGACCCCGTCGATGTCCATTGCGATGGCTGTAGGACAGACACAGGTGATTTATTCAAACATTGTGTTATCTGTGCTGTACGAGAATGTGCCATGGAAAATAATTTTGCTAATTGCGCGTATTGTAATGATTATCCTTGTGATAAACTTGAAAATCTTTGGAATATGCTCAATGCACCCGACGCAAAAGACAGACTAGATGAGATATGTAATACTCTTACAGGATTAGCAAGAGGCCAAATTTCTCGCTACAGATAAAATAGAAGAGTAAAAAATTCACTTTCCTCTCAAATATTTGCACATTTAGCAACTGTTAATCCCAAGTTAACGTACTCCCTTATAACAACGTGAAAATAACGAGAAAAAAGAAGAAAAAATGAGAGAAAAAAGAATACTTCAAATGTTACATCAAGGAAGGTTTGTTATCATTGTATTTCTACATTAGTTTTTTGCAATAATGCTTCATTTACTGAATAATGCTTCTATAATGCCTTCAATTTCAACCGTAAACATTTCTGTAATGCCTTCAATTTCA
>CAZHRF010000016.1:0-23515 GCA_964534625.1 uncultured archaeon
ACCCTGGGACTCATGGGTGGCCCCAATGGAATCTCAAAGTTCCTCGTTTGTCCCTTAGCTCTTGTGAGTGTTACATGATTTACCACCTCCTTTCGTAATAGGTTCTTTAGAGCCTTTTTCCATGTTTTCGTGCAAACTCACAACGATCGGAATCATATTTGTCCATAAAATCCCAAGGGGTCCGATTTGTGGAAAATACAAGTTTTCACAAGTTCATAGGGATGCGGAACATAAAAGCTAATAAATAAAAAAGAGCATTCAAACATAGATGTCTAGGAAAGAACTAAGAGTAATTCACTTCTCAGATACCCATATTACTCCTCGTCAACAATTTATGCGAGACTCTTTTCATGCAGGGATGAATATTATTAACTCTTTAGAACACGATTTTGCTATTTTTACTGGAGATTTGACACAAGCTGGTTTAGCTCAAGATTATCAATTGGCAATTGATCTGAAACAAAAATTTAAATCAGATCCAATTTATTGGATTATTGGTAATCATGATTCAAAAAATGGGGGATTTGAGGTTTGGGAACAATTAGTTGGTCCCAGACAGTTCTATAAATTAACAGATGATTATTTGTTCATTGGTCTAGATTCTTGCGTTCCTGATAAGGATGAGGGTAGATTTGGGCGAGAGGCGCTTGATTATACCAAAATTTTACTTTCTAAATATGGAGAGGATAGAACAAAAATAGTTAGCTGTCACCATCATCTTCTACCCATTCCAAAAACAGGCCGAGAGAGATCCAATGCAATAGATGCAGGAGATATGTTAGCAGTATTACTTGACTATGGGGTCGACGCATTATTTACGGGACATAAACATCATCCAAACGTGTATAAAGTTGAAGATTTAATTCTTATTTCAGCAGGTACATTATCAAGCTATAAAACAAGAAGTGGAGGTCCCCGTGTTTTTAACTATGTAAAAATTGTTCCAAATAAAGAAATAAAAGTAAAAACAATTGATGTAGATGGTCATGTTGTACTAAAAGATGTAAAGGGTATATCAAAACGATTTAGAATGGTCAATGCATCAGGTGGAAAATGGATCCGTATTGTTCAAGTTGCAGGAACAGAATTTGGAACAACTAAAGGTTTCTTGAAAGAAAAATTTAAGAGAGGAATGACTTTAATAGAACAAACAGAACCTGATCTTTTAATTCATTGTGGCAATTTGACTAAAAATGGCCGTATATTGGATTATGAGAGAGGTTTAGCAGCTTTATCAAAGTATTCGAACAGCTTTGTTTTTACTCCTGGACCAAGTGATATACAGGGGTATGGAGAGTCAATACTAAACCAGTATTTTAATTTTGAGTCACAAATATCTATGGAAAATGTTTGTATATCCGTATTAAACACCTCATCACCGGAAACTGAATTGGGGGTTGTGGGCAGAACTAGTCGAAATAGATTAATAAGGCACATGTATTCAAATCATTCAAAAAAGAACTTATTTGATATCATATTGATGCATCATCATATTATTCCTATACCGGGAACAAGAGAAACTTCATCGTTAGAGGATTCAGGTGATGTTCTTAGAATGATAGTTGACTCTGAAGTAAATCTGGTTTTAACAGGACATTTGGGTAAATCATTTTGTACCCGAGTAGAAAAAACAGTGTTTGCTAATTGCAATAATATGGTGTCAGAAAAGAGAGCTTCAATGGAGAACAGTTTTAATATAATAGATATTTCAAAAGAAGGTGCAATTGTAGTCTCGGAAGTTGAAATACCAAGTGCATTTAGAAAAATACTAGGGATTTTTCCGAGTAATAAAAAAATAAATCTTCCTCAATTAACTCGCAAAACTATTTAATGTACAAGTAAGGCGAACCAGTATCCCTTTGGTGATAGAGATAGAAATTATTTAATCATTAGTTTTTTTTATGTGTAATAGTGAAATAATTAAAAGTCGATGGGAATATATTCATTAGCGATGAATGAAAGAAAAGATTGGAGTAATTACGCTATTCTTAGTGATATGGATGGCGTTATTATTAGTCTACAAGCAAGATGGATTGATCCATTTGAACAAGTCATTTCAAGTGTTAAACCCGATTATGATAAGCAAGCAATTATTGATAGTATATCTAGTTTATTAGTGGGTTATGCAGGAAAGAGTAAATTGATCATGCTTAAGGTTTTATATACTGCTTGTAGAATTGCTGGTTTATCTATCTGGCAAACATTTCGTGTAACGGTAAAATTGAGTTTTATGCTTATTACGCGTAAAAAATTCAAAATAGTACCATTAGAGGGAGTCCTAGAAACATTAGACCAATTAAAGAATATGGGATTCAAGCTTGCATTAGTAACCACCGCATCGAGTTTTACAGTTAGAAGATTAAAACGTAAACACCCTGAAATATACTATTCATTCGATGCTGTTTTTAGTAGAAATGATGTAAAGTTGACCAAACCCTTTCCTGATCAACTATTACTGGCCTTAGACAAGTTAAATGTTCCTCCTAAAAATGCTGTAATGTGTGGTGATTTATTGACAGATATTCAAGCTGGAAAAAGTGCTGGGGTAAAGACAATAGCTGTATTAACAGAATTTCCAGAAATAGGTAAAATGTTACTTGAAGGCATTGAACCCGATTTTATAGTAGATAATTTTTCGGAGGTTCCTAAGCTTATTCCTGCTATTTTTACACATGAAGATATGTACTGATAAATGTAATTGAATTAAATAAACAAAGTTCAAAAACTTCAAAAAGGTACAGTTAGGAACAGACAAGAAGAGTAATGAGTGAGGATTTTAAGTTTCCAGAAGATTTATTGTATCAGTCACCCGATGTTTGGGTTAAAAATCTAGGAAGGGGACAATATAAAATAGGCATAACTGACTATTGTCAATTTAAGATGGATGATATTGTTTCTATAATATTACCAGAAGAAAATAAACCGGTTAAAAAGGGAGAGACAGTTATTGCAATAGATTCAATTGATACAAATTTTTCCTTTCCAATGCCAATAGGCGGGATAGTCGTAGAAAGTAATCACCAGTTAAATCAAGATCCAGAATTATTAAATGAATCCCCTTATGTAGATGGGTGGATTTGCATAATCGAACTTGAAAAAACCGATGAACTTGATGACTTATTGGATGTTAATGAGGTATATGATGAGTATCAAAAAGAAATGGTTGATGAAATAGAAGATGATGGTTTTGATAGTGATTATGATGATTTAGAACCAAGTCTAGATGAACTAGACGCATTTTCAAACATAGAAATGGATGAAAATGAAGATGATGATTTTATCTCGTGGTAAGATCAGATTAGTACTGATACCCTCCTTCTTTATTTATTCATTTGAATTATCGATTCTAGAAATCCTTATATATAAATCTAAAAAAATCAATATGACTAATAGCTGAAGGTAGATTACTTGGAATTTCGTTGACTTTTAATTCAAATTTTGTTTTGCCTTTGTTGTTACTAGTCATTAAATTTTTAACTAAAGTTGTAGGAGAATGCTATGATGAATAGTGGACAGAAGATATACTTACCTCCAGAAGCTATCGAATTATTGTTATTAATTGAAGAAAATGAAGAACTTACTATTAAACAATTAGAAGACAAAAGTGGTAAGAGTAGAGGAAAATTAGAGTATTATTTGCCTTTATTGATAGAAAATGAACTCATTGAAAGAATAGAACTGGAAGAGCAATATCCAATTCTAACTGAAGAAGGTAAAAAAGCTACAGAGAATGAGTTAGTTGAGAGGCGAATAATCAGTATATTAGAACAAAAGAAAAAACTAAGTTTTCAAGAATTGGCATCATATTTTGAGAAAGAAAAAAAATCAATGAATGCTGGAATAGGTTTGTTGAAAAAACAAGGTATTATAAGTATTAAACAGGGAAAAATTTGTTTGGACAAGGTAAATACTAACTTTAATATGGATTTACAGAACACATTACGTGCATTATCTGAAGGTATTAATATTGAAGAAACGATAACAATTCAAGAGTTAGAAAAGAGAAATCTCGTTGATATTAGAGTAGAAAAAGTATCACGTCTTAAACTCTCATCTAAGTATAGAACATTAAAAAATCGAATAATAGAAAAAAAAGAAGTGAGTAGATTAACCCCCGAGATGATACGTGATAGTTCTTGGAAAAGGCTTAATTTTAAATCATATAATTTGAATGTAAATCCTCCTTCCATTTCAATAGGAAGAAAACAACCCTATGCGCGTTTTATTGATGAAGTAAAACAAAAGCTAATCGGATTGGGTTTCCAAGAAATGCGTGGAAGCGTTGTTGAGCTTGAATTTTGGAATTTTGATACATTGTTTCAAGCGCAAGATCATCCCGCTCGGGAATGGAGCGATGTTTACAGGGTAAGTAAACCTAAACATGGTGAATTACCAAAAGAGAAATACATTAATATTGTTAAACAAGTTCATCAAGATGGTTATGATACTGGTAGCAAAGGATGGAGATATACATGGGATCCTAAAAAAGCTGCAAGGCTTGTGCTTAGAGCTCAAGGAACTTCAGTAAGTGCGCGAACGCTTGTAAATCCGCCAATTCCATCCAGATATTTTAGTATTTCTCGGTGCTTTAGACCAGATCCTGTCGATGCTACCCATTTATCTGAGTTTAATCAAGTTGAAGGGATAATTGTCGCACCTAAAATAACCTTTAGGGATTTATTGGGTGTTCTAGAAACATTTGCTCTTGATGTGGCTGGATCTGATCATTGTATCTTTAAACCTGATTATTACCCTTTTACAGAACCATCGATTGAATTAAGTGTTAAAGACCCAAATCTCGGTTCAGTAGAATTTGGTGGCGCTGGATTATTTAGACCAGAAGTACTTAGACCTTTTGGAATAAATGTACCCGTAGTTGCATGGGGACTTGGAATAGATCGGTTGTTTATGGTAAAACATGGAATAACAGATATAAGAGAGCTATTTAGTCATAAATTATCATGGCTTAGAAATACTAAAATGACATAGGTGGTAATAATGGTTACAATTAGAACTAGTTATGAAGATTTCAAACAATTGCTTGGTAAAGATGTTTCTGTTGAAGAGATTGATGATTTAATAGCCTTTGCTAAGTCAGAAGTTGATGCATATAATGAGTATGAAGACGAATTAGAGATAGACTGTAAGACTTCAAATAGACCAGACCTGTGGTGTGCAGAAGGGTTAATACGTGAAGTAAATGGTATTTTAGAAAAACAAAAAGGGATCCCTAAAATAGAATTGAAACCAAGCGGAATTGAAGTTCAAGTAGATCAGAAGTTAAAGAAAAGCAGACCATACATTTCTTGTGCAGTAATAAAGGATCTTGAACTTTCTGATCATATCATAAAACAACTTATGCAACTATCGGAAAAAATAGACCTTTCCTATGGAAGAAGAAGAAAACGAACATCAATAGGTATGTATAATCTATCAATGATACAATCACCTGTTCATTATTCCATTGTAAATAAAGACTATAAATTTGTACCTTTAGGTTTTACTGAAGCCTTAACTGTAGAAAAGATTATGGATGCACATCCAAAGGGTCAAGAATATGGAACTATCATAAAGGAATATGCTCATTATCCAATCTTAAAGTCTGATGATGGAGTAACACTATCGATGCCACCCATTATTAATAGCAATGATGTGGGAAGAGTTACTGAAAGTACTAGAGACTGTTTACTCGAAGTAACAGGTACAAATTATGACTCAGTCAATGTAGTGTTAAATGTGTTATGTCAAACATTAGCTGATCGAGGAGCAAAAATATACAGTGTAGAAATTAAGTATCCAAAAGAGATTAGAGAAGAAATTGATATAACTCCAAATTTGAAAGCAGAAGAGATTACGGTAAAATTAGATGATATTAACTCATATCTTGGTTTAAATTTGAATACAAAAAAACTGGTAGATCTAATGGAAAAAAGAAGATTTAATGCAAAAGGGATAAATCAATCTGCTGCACTTATTTTTATTCCTCCATATAGAGATGATATATTACACTGGGTTGACATTTCAGAAGAGATAGCCATTGCTCTTGATTATAATAAAATAGGGACAACAAAATGGGGTGGTTCAACAATAGGCGGGTTGATGACAGTTACAGAGGCGGAAGATGTTGTAAGAGAGATAATGGTCGGTGCTGGTGCTACAGAAGTATTAACAAACATACTGACTGATCCAGATATCCTGACTGAAAATGTAAATATTGATGTCAATGACTTTGTTGAAATTGAAAATCCCGTTGTGACCACTTATAGTGTTATTAGAGACAAAATTTTCCCATCACTCATTAATCTATTATCGAAAAATACTCATGAAGAGTATCCTCAATCAATATTTGAAGTTGGAGAAGTAGTAAAAATGATTGATGAAAGATTGGCAACTCAAACTAATGTTGCATATTTGTATGCGGATGCAGAAGCAAGTTTTGAAAGTGCTCACAAGCTTATTCATCATTTGTTTAAATTATTAAATGTAGATTATCAATTAGAAACTTCAACTCATCCATCATTTATTGAAGGACGATGTGGAAGAATACTAGTGAATGGAAAAGAATGTGGAATAATAGGTGAGATACATCCCATAGTTCTAGAAAAAAATGCAATATGGGTACCTATTGCAGGATTTGAAATTGATCTCTCAGAAATCCCAAAACTGGATTGTAGAAGAAGATTTACTTATTAATTTCTTCTATTCTCATTTTTTGTCTTTTACAAGAGAAAAAATACGATCCCAAACTAATTCTGTAGTTTTATCGATTGTTTGCCTAAAGTTATTTGTTTCAATAGTGGGAATATCATACTTGACAGCCTCTTCTAATAGAAAAGATTGAATAGTACGAATATCTTCAAAAGATTCAGTATATCTTTCAGCTTGTCTATTTTTTACTGACGCACCGCGTTTATGAAACCTTTTCATGTGTTCATCTTTATCTTCCAAATATAAGAATATCATTAATACGTGAGGATTAGAAATAATGGAAGGGTCAAGTATGTTTGGCGATAAGTGCACTCCTTCAATTATGGAATTATCTCTGGAATTTAACGCTACTTGAATGACAGCTTCTACTCCAACAGTAATGTGCCTACTCTGTTCTTCATAGCCAACAATAGATTTGCGTAAAATAGGTGAGATTTGTGGCTTAAGATACTTATAAGCTTCATAACTGGAACAATGAAGTTCAGGTACGAGCTTGAAAGATATAGTTTGACGTAATATCTCTCTAATCATGTCAGTACCTATGATGTTTGATATTTCCAGTTTTACACAAAGATCTGTTGCAATTGTACTTTTACCTATACCAGGAACACCAGCTAGAAGAATTATTATTGGTTTATACACTTCTTCTCGAATGGAAATGCGATATCTTTCAGCAATTTTGCTATCAACTTTAGATACCTTATTGAGAGTAAGTTGAACAAGATCATTTTTGGAAATAGATTGATTTAACTCGAATATTTCATCCTCAATCTCTTTTGCTATATCATAAGCTTTTTTGTCGTCTAATCCAAGTGCATATAGAGAAGTAGCCAATATTCCCCGGGAAAAATACTTTGTACGTCCTAGGTTATCTTTGATTTTGGTAAGTTTATCGATTATTTCAAGCTCTCTATCGCTATCCATAAGTGTAAATGATTCAATAGCCATAAAAAGATTTACGTAACTTTTATGAACAATAAAATGTAAGATAAATTTACTGAAAAAAGATGGAAGTCGAAAAAAAAATTATTATAGAAGGAAAAACTGATCGTTTATTCTCAAGGGGAATATTGGCCACAAAGTTAGAGTTCATTGGATTTTCTTTCACTAATGCATACGAATTTTCAATAAGAGTAAGAAATGAACTACTTAAACTAGATACTTCCATCATAAAAAAGGAACAACTAGATTCTATAGTACATAGATTGTTATTGGATGAATATTCAAAGGAACTTGCAGAAACATATATTCTAATGGAAAGGTGGAGAAAAAAGCGTACTCCTATACATATATTAATAGCTGGAGCCATAGGTGTGGGAAAAAGTACTCTGGCAAGAAAAGTGGCAGGAGAGTTGGGAATACAACATATAATTGGAACCGATATAATTAGAGGAGTGTTGAAACAGACTCTATCCCCTGAAATAAGACCAGAATTGCATTCAAAGTCATATTTTGCGTATAAATATTTAAGAGAAATTTATAGCACTAGGTATGATGATACAATAATCGGATTTGAAAATCATGCAAAATATGTCAATGTTGGAGTAGATGCAGTTTTATCTAGATCTGAAACAGAATCTATATCAATTGTGATATTTGGAGAACATTTGTTACCTTCCTTCTTTGATAGTAGGGCGGGTCAAAAGGGCACTCTTGTTTATGTCACACTAAAACTAGCTAACGAAGAAATACACAAGGAAAATCTTTATTCTCAATACTCAAGAGATCGAGCTATTCTTATGAAAAATTTTGCTAGAATAAGAACAATTCATGATTATTTAATGAATGAAACCGCCAAAAGAAGAATGAATATCATAGAAGCTGATCCCCAAGAAAAACCAATTAAAAGGTTACGGGAAATCATTGTAAAACATATTAAAACCAATTACTGAACTAGCAAAGATTGATGATATTGAATAATTTGGTATCTCATTTTGCTGTTAAAACATAATTCTTTAAAAGATATGGAGGAAAATAAATATGGCTAGGATGATGTTGCAACGAGCTGATTTTGGTTCAACAATGATGACAGCGACTTATCTGAGCCACTTTTTTTACTCTTTAATGTGATCCCGATGACAACTAAAAATAATTTAGAAACTAACAAAAAAGAAAAATCACTCATCAAATGTGAAAATTGTGGAAAAGAATTAACTGAGGAAAGTGCAAATGAGTACTGGCAGATAAACAAAATATCCTCAATGTTTGGTGCAAAAGAACTTCAAGAAAGGAAAATACAACTGTGCAATGAGTGCCTTAAGTATGAGAAAAGAAAAAATACTTGCATCAGTTTTGGTTTACTCATATTGTTTTTACTTGTAATAATTGGCAGTATACTAGTGGCCATAGGTTAGAAATTTTAAGAATATTGGTAGTAATTAGACTTCTTTCTAAATTTTCTTCTTTCATAACTCTTCTTCTTCATTTATTTTATTGTTTTGCTTTGATCCCTCTGATTTTTTACTTATTTTTTCTAATTCTTCTTCCACATCTGTTCTGCATATTGGACATATATTTTTCTTAATTGAAATTATGGATCCACATGAAGGGCAAACCCTAGGTTCATCTTGCTCCTCATTCCAATCATAGGCTCCTTCAAAACTACCCATCCAACTTTGTTCTTTCCATTTTGAATATATTATTTCTCCATCTTCATCAAACAATTCAGAGAGGTCTATGCTTTCTTTTGCAGTAAGTTTTCGGTCTACAATTTTGTGATATAATAACATTATAAAGGGAAAAGTTATGATATGACCGATAAATAGAATTAATAGGAGATTGGATACCCAGAGTGATGAAGATAAAAACACACCAGATAGAATCATTAAAAAGAACATGCTAAAAGTCAAGGTAAAAATTTCAGCTGGGATGAATACTATTATACTATATAAAACTAGTTTGAAAAAATCATTACTCAGAAAGTGTATTTTTTGCCAATTTGTAAAAGGTTTAATGTCTAACCAAAGTTCTCTGATTAATTCTTTAAATTCTTTAAAACTAATATTAGCAATAAATAATGAGAGAAATATGTTTATACTGGACAATAGAAGAAATAAAAGTAAACCAAACCAAGGATGTGAAGTGACGTATTCAAGTAGTGCAATAAAAAAGTTTTTTTCCACTTTAGAGTATAGGTCTTCTAATGATTTGGCTGTCATAAGTAGAATAATACTAAAAATTTCTTGAGTTAAGAATAGAACAAGAAAGTTCCCTAAAGCATAATTCCTTTTTTTAGTTGCCTTCTCAAATTTATCCCAAAAATATATGGTTTGTAAAATATTAATCATTTAAGCACATTTCTTCTCTTGCAATATTAACCTTGTCTTATTTTTAAATAAAAATAGCTTTTTAAAAGCCTTTGATGATGGGTGACTAAGTATGTTATCATTAGGAATAGAATGTTCAGCTGATAAACTCGGTATTGGAATAATTAATGAAAATGGACATATTCTTGCTAACACTAGACGCACTTACAAACCACCAACGGGCAGTGGTATTCACCCAAGAGAAGCTTCAGAGTTTCATGCATCAAATATGTCAAACACAATTCAAGCTTGTTTTGATGAAGGAAATGTTACACCAGATAATTTAGACCTAGTCTCTTTTACAAAAGGTCCTGGTCTGGGTCCTTGTTTGAGAGTGGGTGCTGTAACAGCAAGAACTTTGGCTTTAAAGTTTAACATACCTCTTATTGGTGTCAACCATCCAATAGCACATGTAGAAATAGGGCGTCTTGTGGGTAATCTTGATGATCCTGTTGTTTTATATGTATCTGGTGGAAATACACAAATTATTGCATTCTCTAATGGGCGATATCGTGTTTTTGGAGAAACTTTGGACATACCTGTAGGAAACTGTTTGGATGTTTTTGGGAGGAATGCTGGTTTAAGTGATAAAAACATGCCAATGGGTAGAGTAATTGAGCTAAAAGCACTAAAAGGCAATCAATATGTTCCTATTCCCTATGTGATTAAAGGGATGGATGTCTCTTTTTCAGGTATCCTTACACATGTTACTCGTCTATTGGAACAAGAAAAAAACACGATTTACGATCTAGCTTTTAGTCTACAAGAAACGGCATTCTCTATGCTAGTAGAAGTCACAGAACGAGCTTTAGCCCACACAAAAAAAGAGGAAATTTTAGTATGTGGAGGTGTCGCAGCAAATGTAAGATTGAAAGAAATGTTGAATATAATGGCTGAGTCTCACAATGCTGTTTTTAGGGGGTTAAAAAGCGATTTAGCTATTGATAACGGGGTTATGATAGCTTGGTTGGGTTTGCAAATGTTTAATTCTGGAACTAGAATGGATATACAAGATACAATAGTAGACCAACATTTTCGTCCAGAAGATGTTGAGGTTACATGGAGAACATAGTAATGGTTGACAAAAAGAGAGCAGTTATCTTTGAATGTAACAAAAATAATTTTTATAGTTTCGCATCAATAATTGCCATAGTAGATAAGGATCCAAATTTGGAACCTTTAGATAAGAAAATTATAGATCAGGTTACTATATCTAAACTTAGGCGGAATCTGAAAAAATATTCAAAAATTATTGTTGCCTCTTCATTTCGAACTGCGCAAATAGGTGATGTCTACACTAATATGTCTAAATTTTATAATACCTTGTCCAAAGACGAATTAAAACGCGTACTATTCGTTGCTGGAGGAAGCCATGCTACTGGAGACCCAGAAAGTACACTAAAATTAGGATATGATTATGCATTTATTGGAGAGGGAGAATATGCTTTTCCCGTATTTTTAAGAAATTTTCTGGAAGGATATGATATAAAAAGCACTCCTAATGTGGCATTTCTTGAGCAAAACAATGTAGTTCGTAAACCTTTGGCACCATTAATTGATCTTGATAGTTATCCCATTATTTCAAAGACAAGAAAACTTTTTCCCCCTTTAGAAATAACAAGAGGCTGCGTATTTGGATGCAAATTCTGTCAAGTTCCAAGCATGTTTAATAAAAAGATAAGACATAGAAGTCCTGAAATTATTTTTGAAATAATTAAGTGGATGGCAAAAAACAACCTATATGATATACGATTTATTACTCCAAATTCGTTTGGTTACCTCTCTGATCATCCTACTAAAGTTAATATTGACGCAATAGAATATCTATTGAAAACGATAAAGCAAACTGCCGGTATAAGGGATGTTTATTATGGGACGTTTCCTGGTGAGGTCAGACCTGAAACAGTATCTGAAGAATTATTAAAAAGAGTTAAACCATACATAGCCAATAGACGAATAGCAATTGGTCTACAGACAGGAAGCGAAAAAGTACTTAAAGACATTGCTAGAGGTCACACGCTAAAGGAAGGGATTAAAGCTATTACCAGTTTAAGAGAAAATGGCTTTCGACCAGTTGTTGATTTCATATTTGGATTACCTACTGCTACAATTGAGGATGAAATGCAATCAATAGATGTAATAAAGCAGTTAGTTAAAAAAGGAGATAAGGTAAGGTTACATACCTTTATGCCTTTACCAGGTACCATATATAAAAACGAAAAATATTGTACAGTTCCAAGAAAAATAAGACAAGAATTAGGACATATTGCTAATTCTGGTAAACTAGAAGGTGGTTGGACACATCAAATAACTTATGCAGAAAAAACTTGGAAGCTAATACGTAAAATTAAATCCTCTCCTGTTATTACTCGATAAAATATTTTTGTTTAATCTCTTCTTTTGAAAGATGCCTTGCTCTTGCTTCTACTGTAATTGCACGTTTAAATATCGTCTTGGCTTTAGGATTAAGTGCTTGATATCCTTGCTGAAAGGACCTAAAATAGTCATTGGCATGACTTGTATGTGTGCTTACTAGACATTTTTTCATAAGTAAAAGATCTACTGCTTTATCTTCGATTGCTCGTGATATTTTACCTAATCCAAAATCAATAAAATATAAGTTGTCTTTTTGTAAAATAATGTTACTTGTGGTAAGATCACCGTGAATAACATTGTTTTTATGGAGAATACCTATATTTTCGCCAATTCTCTTCATAGTAAGATTTTTTTTGGTGCTGTTTTCAGTTGATTCCAGATATGATTTAATAGTCTTGCCTGTAATTTCTTCCATAACTATTGTAGTATTTTCTAAATCTATTACAAAAACAATTGGTGTTTTAACACCTGCTTTTTTGGCATCTATCAATAATTTTGCTTCTACAGCTGTTCGTGATTTTCTCAATTTTTCATCAATTTCTGGAATTCTATAATCCTTTTTTACTCTAATTTTTTTTAGTACATTAAATCCGAAAAAAACATCTTTTATTAATATGGCTTCTGCACCCCATTTTTTTGCTTTAGATACTTGCTTGGAATTCATGTTATCACTTGGTCTTTTTCTTAAGATTTTTTAATGCCGGAATAATATCATCTCCCTTTGGTTCATCCAACTTATTACCTTTGTTATCTCTTAGGATGCCTTGTTCTTCAGTTACCTCTCCAATTATAGTATTGGGTATTTGACACGAATCGAGATATTTCTTTATACTTTCAACCTTATCTGATTTTGTTGAGACAATTAATGCACCTGATGAAATTAGGTAATAAGGATTGAAATCAAGCCATTTAGCTAGTTTTTTAGTCAAATCCAATACAGGCGGTTCATTGTAGAGTTTTATACCATATTTTGTATATTTTATCAGTTCATATAATCCTCCATAAAGACCACCTTCTGTGACATCATGAAAGAGGGCGGGTTTAAACTTTTTATTTAAATCTAATACTATTTCCATAACACTAATTTTTGATCCTATCTCTTTGGCTTGTTTGATCTCTTTTTTATCAAGAATGTCATTAATGATTTCTTTTGAAGAATCAACAATTATCCCAATTCCTTCACTTCCTATGTTTCCAATTACTAATATCTTATGTCCTAACTGAAGCATATTCGGGACTAAGTATTGTTCGGGTACAAAACCAATCATATGACCAGAAACGATGGGGGTATTAACAACAGAAGAAATCTCTGTGTGCCCTCCTAATACGGAAATTCCGAATTCTTGACATTTCTCGCTTATTTGTTTTTGTATTTCTACTATATCAGAATATTGGTAATTAGGTGGTACGATAATTGTAGCTAAAAACCCATAAGGAACACCGCCTGTACATACTATGTCATTTGAATTTACAATAACAGCATATGTACCTGGTTCCGCTGTGGGAAAAGTAATGGGGTCTGATTTTTCAACAAGATGAATATTGTCTTGTGCATTATATACATTCTTAACTACTTTAATTGCTTCTTTTATGTTAATCACTGCAGCATCAGATCCCACTGACCCATTCTTAATTATTCCTGGATTGTCGGATCCCTTTAATTTTAATAAGGCTTTTAGTTGTTTAAGTGGTAATTTGCCCTCTTGCATTAATTGGGTGATTGAATAAATATAAAAAAAGGTTGTTATTTACCATTCTTGAATTATATGTAAAAAACAAAAAGTAGTTATCCATTTGTGGTATTTTCCCAAATCTATTTACTAGTACTAAAAAAGGTAATACAATAAATGCAATCTTTGTATAATTTTTTTGAAAATATATATATAACTGTGTTTACAATTGTAATACAAGATATTAACTTAAAGGAGACGATATGTGTGCCTAGACCAGCTTCATTTATTGGTGGTGCTTTAACTGCCATAGGAATTTTTGGTATTATAGTAGATATAATTCAACTTACAGATAATTATTGGTGGCTTTTATTCTATCTTGGGATAGGTTTGTTAGGAGGCCTTGCTACAGGTTCAGTCACAGCAACACATAAAACTGAAGAACAAAATGCTTATTTGACAACATCAGGTTTTATGGTAGCTAGTTTGATATTTTTAACCGTTTTTTTGATAATCTGGGAAAAAGATTTTTATGCTATTAATGCAGTTATCGACGGTCTTTTAGTGATTATAATTGCTGCTTTATCTTCCTTTTTAACATTTATTGGTACTGTTATGATGTCAATACCTGAACAAAGTAGAAGAAATAAATCGAATGTTCAACCAGCATCATTTATCGGAAGTTTCTTCACAGCAGGAGGTCTTTTTACTATATCATTAATTACTGTACGTTATACTGATGGCTATTGGTGGTTTCTCTTTTTTATAGCGATAGGAATAATTGGCGGATTTTCTGCAGGTTCTGTTAGCGCTGTATTCCGAGAGGAACAAAAAAATGCTTACTTAACCTTTACTGGGTTTATGTTAGCTGCCCTTATACTTCTTACATTATTTTTAGCTATATGGGCTAATGATGGTCCACTCACAGTAGTTTTTGATAGTAAAAGTGTTCCTGTATTGATCGCAGGAGGATCGGGACTAGCTATCTTCATAGGAACAGCTATGATGACAATAAGAAAAGGGAGATAGATATTAAATATTATTTTAATATCCCTTTTAGCATTTTTTTTATTTTCATCATCAATTATATTTATCTCCAGAGAGAGCAAAAAGTTTTTTTATCTTCTAATCTTTTTTCACTAGGTAAAAGTTATAAAAGTGAAAAAAGGATAGGTAATTATGAGTGAAAAAAGATACTTTCATCCAGGTCAATTTTTTAAATTAGAGTCTTTGATTTCCACAGTTCTCGGATTAGGGGTAATCTTTGTTACAGAATATCTCTTGCCTTCTATGGATATTAATACTACATTATATGATTTTATTCCAGAATTAATAACACCAACATTATTTACTCTAACATTAACTGTTATTCTTCTGGCTTCAACCAATGCAAAAAATATTATCGCATCGCTTCTGCTTGGAATTAGTGCAAGTCTTATGTTCTATAATCCAAGTTATATGATAGACGAGTTAACATCTTTAGATGTTGGCTGGGGTGCAGTTCTAATAATGTATGTTACATTTGCTGTTTTTGCTGGTTTCTTTGCATGCCAAAAAATGACAGGAAAAAACGGATTAAGAACCATTGGTGTTGTTTTTGGTGCTCAAGGTCTTATAGGTGCAGGAGCGGGTTTATTCCTGTTCTTAAATGAATCCTATAGACCCATATGGAATAATACTGATATTGACATAGCCATCGGTGATTTAACATTTGCTGAACTTACAGGTACATTTCCATTAATGAGTACAATAATGTTGTCAATCTCTCTCATCTATTTACTGGTTTTTGTATTTGTACTGGCACGGATAAATTATACAATATCTACTGATAGCAAAAAATTTGAAATAATAGGACAAATCATCATATTTTTAGGATTAGCTGGTGGATTAATTGCATGTATATTCCTAGGCAAAGCAATAAACCAAGATACAGTTCAAGATACCATAGGTGCTAGAGATTTGGCATTTTTAAATAATGTATTCACAAAATCATATGAGGGTAACTTAAGGTTATTAGAACTATTCAGTGTTTTTTATATACTCCCAATTGTTGGGTTCATCGTTGGGGTGGGTCTCTTTTTAATCATCCTACAGCGTGCAGAAGGAACCACAGAAGACTTTAGTTTTAATCAAGAAGGCGGATTTCTAATCACAACCGCTCCTGCTATAATGATAACATTTGCATTTAGCTATACATGGTATGTTATGGGAGCATTTGATTTTTACCTGAAAATGGAAACATGGTATTTCTTATTTACTGAATATACGATATTAGTACTAGGAAACTTTATCCTTGCTTTCTTGTTATTTAAAATAGTCAGCTTGATAAAATCAATAGTTAAGAAAGAGTAAAAATAGGCTCCTTATTTCCCTTTTTTTTATTTTTGTTACTAAACTTAATAGTTACTGTGGTATTTTTTTATCCTTCTATTTTAACATTCTCTACTTCTTTACTGAGCTGATTCAATAATTTTTCTTTCAATTTAGAATTTAATCCAAACAAATGAGCTCGCCCTTTTTTCCCCTTAATCACTACAACGTTTTTATCTCTCAATCTTTTCAAAAAACTTTTAGTTCCCATATATTTGCTTCTATATTCTGCAGTGGATAGTTCTCCATAAAGATAATGAGTAATTTCTTTAGCTGTTGCATCGCCGTGTAATAAAAATTCAGCTACTTGTCTCTCTCTATTGGGAAAGTTATTTAATGCTTGTTGAATAAGAAATCTATCATAGTCCTCTCTTCCTGCTGTACTGGAAGATCTTGAGAACATTTCGTTTACAATCATTATCTCTTTTTGTTCTATGTTTTTTACATCTTGATTTTGTATATAGGAATGTGCATCAGCTAAAATAGATATTAACACCCATGGATTACCATTTGAGAAAATCCAAGCCGTTTCTATTGCTTTTTTTGATATAAATTTCGATACATCAAAATTTGTCATGTTCATTCCATAACTCAATCTTTTTTTGATTATTGTAAATGCGTCATTCAAAGATAACTCTGGTATTCTGAAATAATAACTAAAATTGTTATAACCACCCTCATTAATCGCCTCAAAACAGCCATTTAACTGATGAGATTTGCAACTTACAACCACAGATAAATGTTTTTTCAATAATTTTAATAGCTTTGTTGAATCCACGACAATTTTTTGGAGGGATTCATTAAAGTTATCTATAAATATTACGATTAAGGAATTCGTATCTTCAACATAATTCTTTAATTCAACAATTATTTGCTCTTTGGATGTATAATGTTTTCCAAGTACATCTTCAGAAATCTTTTGCATGTAGTTAGTTAAACTGTAATGATCAAACATATTGGGCGAAAAATACAAGACAAAGATTTTTTTGTACCCTCCACCATATTTCCATAATACCTCTTCTATACCCTCTCTTAAGATATTAATAAGGAAGGATTTTCCGGATTTAAAATCACCTAGTATGGCAGATATTGTCTTTCCTTCACTTAAGACATCGATTAATCTTGCAATTTTTTCATGTATCCCTTCTGGTGGTACATATAAATCTGGAATGTAATCCATCATCCACGGGTCTCTTAAAAATTCTCTACTTTTAATATCTGTTTTAATATCGATATATTCTGAGATATTGAAAATTTTTTCCATTAAGCCCATGAAACATCATCTGATTAAATTGTTTTCCTCTCTTGTCTATGCTTTGTAGTGTATCTGTTGTTTATATAGTTTTTCTATTTTGTTGGGCACGTTTAGAAAAACAGATTCATTTTTTGTTATATATTTAGTCTGCCAATCTTTTTCAGAAATTATTTTAAAAGGTTAAAAAAAGCGTTCTTATGTATGAATCATCTGCACCTGCAAGACTTTGTTTATATGGGGAGCATCAAGATTATTTGGGTTTAAATGTTATCCCTTGTGCAATTGATTTGCGGCTTTTCATTCAAGCGTCTGAGAAGCAGTTTGTAAACAATTTAATAACAGTAAAGAGTTTAGAGTTTCAAAAATCCGTTTCTATACCAGTTAATATAAAAAAACCTTCTTCGACAAAAAATTCATTTAAAACATATTTAGAAGCAGGGATGTTGGCAATTAAACAACACCTTGATTTAGATATTATACCTTCTTTTGATGCAATAATTAAAAGTGAAGTGCCTATTGAAAGCGGATTATCGAGTTCAGCTGCTTTACTAGTAGCTTGGATTAATTTGTTAAAAAAAATAGTTGGAATTCCTTTAACGCGCAAAGAGATAGCAGAAATGGCATATGTTGCAGAACATGATATAATGGGAATCCCTTGTGGGCGTATGGACCAATATGCTACTGCTATTGGGGGTGTAATCAAGCTTAATCCAACTGATCAAGTTGAATATACTAAATTAAAATCTATTCCAGCTAAATTAGTTGTTGTAAATAGTAATATTCCAAAACTTACTAGCTCAGTTCATGGAAAGATAGTTTCTCAAGTTAAGGAAGCTGTTGATGCCTTTGAAAAATTATTTGGTAAATCAATTTTAAAATCAGAGATTAATGATTTAAAAGAGTCTAAAAAAGAATTTTCCCCCGAATTATTTTCAAAGATAAAAGCTATTATTTCAATTAAGGAAGCCACGGAAAAGGCTGAAGTAGAGTTGAAAAGAGATACTCCCAATTTAACTTTGCTAGGTGAATTATTAACTTCACAACAAAAGCATCTCCGAGATGGTATAAAAGTTTCTCTTCCTATCTTGGATAAAATTGTAGAACAAGGGGAATCCAATGGAGCATATGGGGGTAAGCTAACTGGTGCAGGATTAGGGGGTTGTGTTGTTCTATTATGTCCTGATGATATCGAGTCTATCTTAAATGCTATAGAAGAAAAACTGGGATTGCCTTATTGGGTAGTACAAGTTGACAATGAAGGCGTTTTATGAATAATTTTTTAGGATTGTTTTTTATACGTAGAATGCTTAATAGAAGTCTTTTTCAATATTGAAAAAAAGCTAATCATCATGGAATCTATCACTATAATACCAATTAAATCAAAAAAAATAATTGAACCAACAGACGATTTAGTTAATGTTTTATTAGACTCAATTAATGAGTGTGGTTTCACTTTGCAAAATAACGACATAATGGTAATAGCTAGCAAAGTTGTGTCTGTGGTTGAAGGACAAATAGTTCGTTTTTCTGATGTTGTTCCATCACCCCTCGCAAAACAGCTCGCCAAAAAAGCTAAAATTCCTCCTGAATTTGCTCAAGTTATTTTGGAAGAATGTGAGGGTAGATATATTGGTGTTGTACCTGGCGCAATTACAACTATAACAGAACAAGGTCTATTAGCTAATGCTGGGGCAGATCAATCTAACGTTAAAGATAATCAAATTATTATCTTACCTAGAGACAGTAAAAAATCTGCTAAATCCATCCATGAGCAAATTCTCCAAAAAACTAACCAATATACTGGAGTGATTATTGCTGATTCACGAACAATGCCCATGCATTTGGGAACAGTAGGATATGCGTTAGGCACCCATGGGTTTGAACCAGTTTTGGATGTAAGAGGTAAAAAGGATTTGTTTGGACGATCTATGCACATAACTACACGGGCAATAGCTGATCAACTTGCTACTTCAGCTGAATTGTTGATGGGTGAATCAAACGAGCAAATTCCTTTTGTTATAATTAGAAATTATCCTATTAAAATAATAGATGATAGTGAAGAGGTAGATATTAATTCTTTAATTCCTTCAGAAAGATGTATGTTTATTGGTCCTCTACTGCCATGCATCGCTAATATAAGAGGTGAGGAGGTAATATAATGATTAACGGAAAACTAGGGGCTCTTTCTATTGGAGATAATTATCAATGTTTGATTGTTGGTGTAGTAAACATTTCTGATGCTTCTTTTTATAGTGGTTCAATTGCTTCTACCAAAAAAGAGATTGAAGAACAAACGCGTAAAATGATTGAGCAAGGGGCTAAATGTATAGATATTGGTGCTCAATCAACACGACCGATTCAAATATATGGGGGAGAAGGAAGAGTGGATGAACCAACTGAAGAGGAAATGATTAAGTCCGCATTAGATGTGGTTTTAGATATAACTAGTAGTTATCCTGAAGTAGAAGTTTCTATCGATACAATGCGTTCTAATGTAGCAAGAGTATCATTAAATAGAGGTATTAAAATAATTAATGATATCTCTGGATTAAAAAAAGATCCATTAATGGCTGATTGTATTGGTGATTTTGGTGCTTCAGTTGTACTTATGGCTGCTAAAAAAGAACCTGGTGATGTCTATAGATTAAGAGATATAACGACGGAGCTTCAAAAAAGTGTCAATATGGCTGAAAAAGCTTCTATAGCCCCAGAAAAAATTACAATTGATCCGGGTATCGGTAGTTGGGAAGCTAGGGATTATTGCCATGATTATAATATAATTAAACACCTTAAGCATTTTAGAATACTAGAAAAACCAGTTTATGTGGGAATAAGCAGAAAGACATCTATTGGTAAAATATTAAATGATGCACCCCCTGCTGAAAGATTGTATGGAAGTATTGGAGCTACCATTGTCAGTGTAATGAATGGTGTTCATGTTGTAAGAACACATGATGTTAAACCAACCCTAGATGCAGTTAGGGTGGCTGAAACTATAATTAACTGGGATAATGAAGGAGACTTAACTAAAAAAGTGAATGATAAACCACGAAATTAAGATGATTACAACAGATAGAATATTTAATATGCTGTATAAAAGCGCTGTTTCTTTGTCATATACTATTTTAATTTTATCTAAAATATTTTCTAATTTATTATCGATTGAAACTAAAAATTCTTTTTCTTCGTTTGTTTCAATGGTTTTTTCTTGTGATTGTTGTAATACGTCAATAAAGCCATGTAGAAGATTTTCATCTGATTCATCTATCTTCTGATGACTGAAACCTTGTAATTTTTTATGTAATATTGCCACTTGTTCGTTTGACAACTGTGGGATATTCCATCTGATTGTTTTATTAGATCCCATAAATGAAGATATGAAAGTGCTTTGATCATCAATAAAAACATCAAAGTCTACAGCTTGATAGTCAATATCATTTATCATTCTAAAAAATTGTAATTCTAAATCATTTTTGTCCATAGTGGTATAATATCTTGAAGGATCAACAACAAGGGCAACTGCTTTTTGATAAAGATTTTGATAAACCCGTTGTGTTCCTTTATCAGTGCCACTAAGAAAACACCCATAACCAGGATGGCTATGTATCCACCCTACAATGGTTTCATTGTCTCTCCCCCTCTTTTGAAGATCCTCAACAATTTGTATAAGCGCATTATCATCCATTACAACAAAGGTCGTAGTTTGTTTTTGTTTTCCTGTATCAAAATCGGTAATGATAAGTCTCTCTAAATCATCTTCATAGCCAATTAATACTCCTGCTGATTCTGTTGTTCTATCCACTTGATCAACAGCTAAGAACTTTGCTAAAGCAGTTGTGGATATCATAACCTCTCTTGTTTTTTTCATATCTATAGAATCATTGATGCTCATTTTATAAATGCATTTCTATTAAGATTCATTCATTAACTCAGTAAAAAAAGGTTTTTCGATTAGAAATTTATATGTTAATTCTCTTAATAATACTAAATCAGGATGTTTTGGAGAAACATTCAAGTTTGTAATCTTGTCGAGATAATCCATCATTCCCCATAAGCCAAAATAATAGTCAATAGGAAAACCTTTGGGATACAATTCATCCAATGGAGGACAATTTATCTCCCGTAAGTGGACATTATAGCCATTTAAAAATTGTTGTACGTCGCTAATAGTGTTAAGAAGTGATCTGTTCATTCTATATTCAAGAAAGACCTGTCTCCCAAAGAAAGTAGCAATATCTTCAAATCTGTCGTAACTACCTTCTAACCAAAAAGTGGGGTCAATTAGGGCTATGGTGATTATTTCATTGTTAGGTGTCACACGGAGCATTAAATTACTCTGATGATAATCACCAAAACTATCGCATCCTCCTTGTGAAACTACTGACATGTCTTGTAGAACCTTTACAGATTCCATGATAGGCTTTTCTTCTTTAGTACCACCAAAAACTGCAAGAACTAAACGCCTAAACATTTCTTCATAAACTTCTGTCATAACATTCCGTGGTCTCCCTCCATGAATAATAGCTAAAATGTAACCCGCCCAAAAACTTTTATTTTCTACAGTATTATTATCTTCATAATTTTGACCTGTTATGCCTTCATAGATAATATATGGTTGTTTATTTTGTGCTATTTTCTCATTTTTTAGATTAACATAAACATATCTTGGTATTTGAACTATTGACCTTGATGCAAATTTTTTTTCAAGCAGTGCTGTATTCTTTATCTCTGTTACAATATCCTCTCTATCTTGAACATATTTAATTGCTACTTTGCTTATATGCTCGTCATATTCGGATGAGTAAAATATATCAGTAACATATACTTCTCCAAATCTTCCTGTCCTTTTAACGTAAGAAATATCATTTATTGTAATATCTTGTACATCTTTACCTGTTTTTTTTCTTGCCTCATCCACTAAATAATATTTAATAGATGAAGTTATTTCAAACATTGTATTTTTGTTAATAGCACTCATTACAGATAGTACTTCTTTTTTATTATTAAATTTTAAGTTAGTAAAACAACTCTCTAACCCAATCGTCCCTCTGGTATGGGTTAGACGTTGTATAATTGTGTTTAAAGGACTTTTTTTAAGAATTTCAACTAATCGCAAAAACTTAATAAGCTTACGTAAATAGCAAAATAGAGAATCTTTGAATAACTATTTCACGTGTGCTTGCTATGAATCAAAATGACAATCTTTCCAACAATTCAATAAGTGAGGAAATTAACAAAATAATTGAAATAAGAAATGACCTTCTAAACGACGGTAAGAAAGTACGCGATTTAGAGGATATAATAGATGATCTCGCACAATTAAAATCTTTACCAGAATTCCATTTTGATAAAATCAACTTGAATCTACTTGTACAAAAATCATCAGACTTGGCTTCTCTGGAAGATGTTAATGATTCAAAGATGGATGTGAAAATACCTAAGATTAGTTGGTCTTCAGAAACTATAGCTAATGTATCCCAATTTATTTTTCATATTGCTACTTCAGAGAGTAAAATTAGTCAAGATGAAAGATCTTCTGAAATGATGGGGACTAGAAACGAAATAGTAGGAGAACCTGTCGAAGAGCTAAGAAAAGAAATTACTGCTTTAGAAAAGCGAAAAATGTTCGAAGACAAAACTGTTGTTAAAAGGGAAGCAGAATTTGTGGATAGCGCTCTTGATATGGAAGAAAGGGAAATAATTAGAGATGTAGAACCTGAAATAATATCTGAATTTATGCCAGAACTTTCATCCGAACCTGAAGTTACTCCCACACCCGAACCTGAAGTTACTCCCACACCCGAACCTGAAGTTACTCCCACACCCGAACC
>CAZHRF010000016.1:23615-58839 GCA_964534625.1 uncultured archaeon
CCGAACCTGAAGTTACTCCCACACCCGAACCTGAAGTTACTCCCACACCCGAACCTGAAGTTACTCCCACACCCGAACCTGAAGTTACTCCCACACCCGAACCTGAAGTTACTCCCACACCCGAACCTGAAGTTACTCCCACACCCGAACCTGAGAAGCCCACGAAACCCGTGAAACCTGAGCTGACAGAGGAGGAGCTTGCTGAAAAAAGAAAACAAGAAATTATCCAAAAAATGTTAGCTGAAACAAAAGCACGAGAAGAAAAAGAAACTGTTAAGATAAGAAAAGTAGATGCTCATGGAAAGAGGGCATATTCGGCGGTTATTTTTGGACAAGAATCGCAAAGAAACATCAAAAAATGGAAAAAACTTGAGAAGAAAAGACAAAGGAAAAAAAGAGGAAACTTTTTCCAACGATTATTTGGACTAGGTAAAAATAAAGAAAAAAAATCTGATGAAGATAATTAAAATTCAGAATTTGATACTCTAGAACCAATCATTTTTGTATTTTACCTGTTTTTGTAATAAACTTCCAACTTCAAAATACTTAATAAAGAAAACAACATAAAATTAGTAGTCATATATTTTGGTTATTACTAAATTGGAAAAATAAATTGGTTGATAGAAATGAATACTACAACTCTAAACTGGTCTAAGTTCATAGGTTTTTGTCTTTTTACATTAGAAGAAGAACTCATATTCGATAAAGTAATAAATAGTCATTCGTCATTTTCAACAATATATCATATAATAGATACAAGTCAAGAAACAAGAGAAGAAGTAAATAAATCAGGAAAAGTAACAACTATAAATGAGATATTCAGAGTTGATTATTATCTTATCTATAATATTGTTTTTGGAGTTATGTTTCAGCCAGATGTAGATACGGAAAATGCTCATAAAATTAGTGACATCATTAAAAGAGAACTGCTAAAACACTTGAAAGACTATGGTGCAGTAGAAAAAATGGAACCAGAATCACAAACTGCTCTTATAAAACGATTAGGTAGTATGGTTGCAGAACGTACTAGTACTGAATTGAAACAAATGATTACGAGTCAGAAACAAAAAGAACAAGCATTAGAACAAGCAAAGACATTCGATAAATTGACTCAGCCAGAAAAGGAAGTAGATAAAAAAATCAAACATGTTTCTCCAGAAACAGAAAAAAAACAAATAAGCTATAAGGATCAAGAAAAAAGGAGAAAAACGGGGAGTGATTCTGACAAGTTAGGTGATGTCGGAAGTTTATTGGATTTTATAGGATACCAGAGTCAAGAAATTGCTGGGAAAGAAATAGAGAAGAAAAAAGCAGAATTAACAGAACAAGTCTTAGAAGAAACAAAAAAAGACTCGATTAAAAGGCTCTTGTCGTCCGTCATCAAGGGATTAGATGATAAAACTGGCGTATGTTTTGTATATTTGGCGGTTTCAGGTAGTTTAGAAACATTAAGTTATGGGATGTCAGAAAAACACGCATCATTTGTTCTGGGAATACTAAGTAAATATCCAGAAATTATTCGGCAAATTTTACAAGGAGAAGATGAGAAGTCATTAGACGCTGGAGATGGATATGTTGTTTTAGAAGAAGCTGAAGTGGGAATTCTAGTGAGTATTACCAGACAAAAAGAAGAAATTAATGAAATTTCTAAAAGATTTAAAGTAGTTAAAACCATGATTAATGAATTCCTTAAATCGTCATTTTAAATAAGATTGATTTGAAAGCATGAGACCACTAGTATTATGATAGATCTAATTTGATGATTACTTAATTCATCTAGTCAGTATCTAATTTGATCGTTCCTAATTGTTCTGTGGTATATCTATATAATAAAATAGAATTGTTTTCGCTAATTCTTTTTTAAGAGATAGTTGTCTTTAACTACTTTTTGCACGTGATTGAGACGTCTTGCCAACTCGTCTACATCCTTGTTTTTTTCAACTATACCTACAAGATAACTATCACTTCGACAGTTTTCAAGCACAACATAGCCTATTCCACTATCTAAAACTTTGATCTCATCTTCGGATCCAAGTAAATCATTAATTACCGGAGGATATTTCCTAAAAATTTCTACAATTTTTATGGCTATTTCTTTTTTTAATGGTCCTCGAATAATTACTTTGGTATCTTTCGAATCAGGATGAGGAATTAGTGCAGCAGATGAGAGCGATTCAAAATCAGAGGCAATACTTTCAAGCAATGCATCTATTGTTAGTCTAATCGCTTTTTGTACATCTACTTCTGATGATGTTTGCGCTAGAAACTCTCTTAGATATTTACCAGATTCCAACTGGTCTTTAGATATTTGTGCTTGTTCGTATGATTCAGCTAATTCCAGAAGTTTGTCTTTTGGTGTTTTTCTTCTTTTCCTAGTACTGATGTTTTTTTTCGATAAATTATCTACCATAGTGCTGTCAATCTGAAATAGGATAATTAGACTAAAAAATGTTTTGGAGCTCACTTGTAATTTTTGTAACCATTTGTGTACGCTTTACACTATATTTATTAAACAAATAATATAACTATTATATTAGATTTCATGTCTGACCTCAGAATTGTGCTTGATAATATTGATGGTAGTTCTCTAGATAGAATATCTGGTATAATAGTATATAATAGGGAAGGAAAAATAATAGTAGAGAAATATTATGATATCTCTGAACTGGAGTATGAATTTATTGAAACCAACTTTAGAAACATTACGGTAGAATTTTATAATTGGATAAACGGTTATGATGAGATAACCCTTTTCCGAGGGTTATTAAGAGCAACTTTTGTCAAAATGTTTGATTCAACTTTTTTATTCGTCTCCGATGCTAATGTGGACATCAAGAAAGTTCAATCTTGCATTAGTTCAACAATTAAACAAATTTGTTTAGAAATCTTGAAAGATGCAAAAAATAAACCTTACAACTTTAGAGAAATTGTAGGTAATATTATTACTGATTACGATAAAGTATTGAAGACTGTTGAGCATATTCTAAAAAGAATGAACATTGATCCTAATATTATCCAATCGGATATAAACTCTATTTCTACTTCTATTACATCTGAAAAAAGTGAACAACCTCTTTCTTCTGCAAAAGAGATTGATTATATATCATCTGAGCGGAGAAAGAAAAGAGAATATGATAGTGTAATTTATGATACCATTAAGCCTTTTGACGAATCAATTGTTCCAACTGTTGAAAAAAATCAGATGTCAGAAGAAATACTTACAACTGCTTCAAAAAAAGCAATTAAATCGTTGCTCTTTTCAATAATAAAAGCAACTAAATATCCTTCTGCTGCTACATATATATACCCAAAAAATCACGGTACAATTGCTGAGATTTATGTTGGTAATATTGCAGAAAAAAAAATTCTTTATGTTTTAGAAACCCTTTCTAAATATCCAAGAGTTATTAATGAGATTTTGGAATCAGAAGAAGAAAACAAAATTCTAAATGCGGGAGATAATATTGTACAAGTCATATTAGAAAACTGTAGAGAAGGAAAATTATTGATTGGGATAACATCACAAATAGAAGATGTATCTATCGTAGCCAAAAACATGAAAGTTATTAGAGAAATAATAATCGGATTTGGTTTCTGAATGTATAAAAGAGAATGAATTTGAAACGTTTTAATCTCTTTCAATCAATAATTATTTTTATCTTCTACTATCTTACCATCTCTCATGAAAATTTGTCTAGGGGCTAGTTTTGCTTGATTTTGGTTATGGGTGACATAGACAAGTGTTTTGCCTTTTTTTTCACTCACTTCCAGTAATAACGACATAATTTTTCCCCCAGTTACTGTATCTAAATTGCCTGTGGGTTCATCTGCCAATATTATTTTTGGTTCATTGGCGAGGGCTCTAGCAAATGCAACACGTTGTTGTTCTCCTCCACTTAATTGATCTGGTTTGTGATCGCTTCTGTCTTCTAGTTCCACGAGTTTTAAAAGATCATTCACTCGTTTTATTCTTTTTTTCTTCTCGACTTTTGCTAGTATCATTGGCATTTCTATATTTTTAGCCGCTGATAGTTCATCAAGTAGATTAAAACTTTGGAAAACATATCCAATTGTTTCTCTACGTAAATGGCTTAATTCAGAATCAGTCAATTTCTTAAGCTCTAAATCATGCACTTTGATACTCCCCTCATCAACATAATCGAGGGCACCAATAAGATTTAGTAGAGTGGTTTTTCCTGATCCGCTAGGACCCACAATAGAAACGATTTGTCCTTGGTAGATTTGTAAATTTATGTTATTTACAGCTTTAACTTCGACTTCACCCATCATGTATCTCTTAGAAACGTTTTTGATTTCTATAGCATTCTTATTAATGTTAAAGGGAGCAAAGGGTATTTTTATATCTGTTTCCATGTAAAAACATCCTAATGTTTGCTTTATTTATTTCTATTGGTTAATGAAATCTCTTTTTCATTCTTTTAAATTCTGATATCCAAGAGTTTTCCAAATCAATTTCTAATATTAAACATAACTGAAGAAATAAAGAAAAAGCTTGCGCAATTTCTTGTGGTAATTCCTCTGTTTTAGGTTTTTTATGTCCCATCTCTTCTTTTTTATAACCTGTTTGAAAGAGTATGTGTTTACCAATCTCTCCAAGTTCTTCTTGTAAGTGAATAAAAACATCAGAAGGAGAAAAATTTAACCATCCTCTATCTTCTAAGAAGGCTTCTAAGTTTTCTTGTATTTCCTTTAATTCCACATCTATCCCTCTAAGCAATTTTTTCTACAAGCAGTTCTTCATTTATTTTTTGCTTACATACCGGACATTCTTCTTTAATTTGTAACCATTGAAGTAGATGTCCTTTATGGGAAAGATTATCACAATTAGGACATTTATAGACTTTTTGATTTTTCTTTATAATCCCATTGCAAACAGTACAAATTGGAGGCTGTTTTGAACAATTTGGACACATGACTCCTAATTGCTCAAGAGGATGACCACAAAATAAACATTTGTGCTTTTTAGCGGGAAGTATTAGATCTCCATCTTTTTTAAATACTCTTAATGATATTTCGCCCTTATAATATCCAAACGCAAGCAGCTGACATATGATTTTAAAAACAGTTGATCTTGTTATACCCAACGTATCAGATATATGTTTAATCTTTATTTTATTTCCTCTCTTCTCAATTTCATTGACAATATTCAAATAATAATTGCCTAAATCTCTTAGTTCCCTATTTGGTTTGAAATTGTATTGATGTAGCACCTTAACTCTAAATAAAGATAATTCAGTTGTTATTAATCCCGCTCCTGTTAGTTCATAGATAATATTTTTAACCGCCTTTCTAGATTTGTTCCAGATATGTTCTATTTTTATTATTGGCACCTTTTTATTGGAAATCAAAAACCCAAAAATTTCTTGATAATAGATGGGAAAATCTGTTAATTGATTTAAAATTGGTATAGAAGGGATATCCGTCGGAATAAGTTTATCACCTTCCACACGGCCTTTAATTATATCTTTACCTAAAAAAGAATACATCTTCTCTTTGGCAAAAAAACTATCAATACCCAAGGCCTCTGTAACATCTTTAGCTGAAATTTTCTTGTTTGCAATAACCATACCAAGTATTAATTTTTCCCAACGTTCAAGTGAACCTTCAGTTCCTTTGGTATAACGTTTAACTTCTTCAACAATTACTTTTTTTCCATCTAAATAACAGGTAATAAATCCTTCAAAATGAAGATCAATCAAAGCTTCTACAACTTCGGAGGGAGTATTATTAACAACCATTGCAAGTTTTGATAGTTTAATACTATGAGTTGTATAAAGGACCCCCATAATTGCTTGGTAATTAATCATTGATAATGTTCCAATTTCATCAATGGTTTTAGTTGGTGTGAATGTTGGGATATGTAAAGGAACTATTTCTTCTTTTTCATTAAAAACGCATTGAAATGACCCTTGAGCAGTGTATCTTGATAATATTTTAAGGGTGTAATTAGGTGATAAATTAAGAAAGAATGAAAGTTCATTTAGTTTGACTTTTCTTTTTATGACAAGATATCCAATTAAAAGTTTATTTTCTCTTGTTAATTTGTCTAACTCCAGTTTTTTTGGTTTGATTAGGAAACGCAATATTGTAAAATGGACTGTGCTTTTTCTAAAAAATCGAGCCTCTAATTTTACCTCGCTTTCAAGTTGTCTATGCAATATTAAATGAGATAACTTCATTAATATAACATCAGATTGGATCTTAGTATACTTGGCGATTTCATGTAAATCAGTCTCTCTAAGCATCATAGAAACTCCAACAATAAATAAATCATCATCAGAAACAGCTAATCGTGTTTTTGGATCCCACACCCAATCCATTAATAATATATTTTCACTTAAGCGCCCTATAAATAACCCATTACATATTAACTTTTGCAGTATAATATTCATTTTTTCTTTAGATATATCTAGAACATTTACTAAATCTGTAAGTAAATGTTTTTTATTGGCAACAAAAAATCCCAAAATTGTTTTTTCTTCATCAGATGTGTTTTTACTATGAATAATCGGGTGTTTCATAATAGATCCTACGATGAACATCTTTCCTTCATAAAACCCTCTTAATACCATAGCTTTAATTAATAATTGAATAAACTCTTTCAAATCATTTTCTGTAATATTGAGATCTTTGGAGCATTTGCTTACATCAAGTTGTCTGTATAATAAAAGTCGTGTTATTATGATTGATTTAATAGCAGTAGATAGTTGGAAAATCGACCCATTATAGTTTGAATAATTAATATGGTATATGTCATCTCTGGTATATTGCATTGAAACCCCCTTTTACTAAGAAAAAGACTTCAGATTATTTAAAAGTTATCTAATAGAAAAGAAAAATCAAAAAAGAGTTAAGCTCTGAGTAAGTATTTAGTTAGTTCCCACTCATATTCTTGTTCTTCTCCTTGTTTTTTCACTTTTTTATATTCCTCTAGTTCTTTCTTTTTGTTAGCAATAAATAAATCAACAATATCTTTCCCTATCGCCTTTTTGACAAAATCACTTTGTTCAAGATATCCAATCGCCTCTTCCAAACTTTCTGGGAGTTGTACTATACCTAACTCATTTTTCTCTTGTTTGGTCATTTTTTCAACATTTTTGATAGTTGGTGCAATTGGTTCTATTTTATTTTTTATACCCTCAAGACCAGCTTCGAGCAATAAAGCTTGTACCAAGTATATGTTAGCTGAACAATCTGCTGCTCTATATTCGATTCGAGCATCATCTTCGTAACCCGGAACACGTATTAATGCCGTTCTATTACCTATCCCCCATGCTTTATGAACGGGTGCTTCATGACCTGGCACGAGCCTTTTGTAAGAGTTAGTTGTTGGATTAAAGAAAGCGGTCATCTCATCAACATATTTTAAAATTCCTCCGACAAAGTAGCGTAATAAATCGCTAATTCCTTTTTCTTTATCTGAAAAGATATTTACACTGTTTTTGGTTAAATATTGGTGAACATGTAGACCACTACCAGCTTGATCTGGGAAAGGTTTTGCCATAAAAGAGCAAATTATTCCTTCGAAGGCTGATTCTGTTTTTGCAATTATTTTAGATGTTTGAACGTTGTCTCCATGTATTAAGGCATCAGTGGGAGTAAATTCGATTTCTTGTTGACCATATCCACATTCGTGATGGATGGTTTTTACTCCCATTTCCATATCCATCATATCTTCAGCAATAAGCCTTCTTAAATAGCCATATACATCTAATGGGGCTGTGTCCATATATTCTCCATCATCGCTTGGTAATCCATCTTCATCTATGAAAAACCATTCTAGTTCTGGTCGGGTTTTATATTCATACCCCATCTTTTTAGCTTTAGCAATTGATCTCTTTAATATCCCTCTAGGGCATGTGGGATGAGGGTTTCCATTGTTATCTAACATATCACAGATGAACCTCCCCACTGTTGGTTCCCATGGTAAGATAGCAAATGTATCTAAATCAGGTTTCACTCGCATATCGGATTGTTCTGTTGAGAGAAAACCAAGTGACGATCCATCTACACCAGTACCTTGTTGCATTTTTGGCCAAATCTCTGCTGGAAATTCAACTGATTTTAGTTCTCCAAGTGCTGTTGTAAATTGAAATTGGATGAATTTTACACCTTTCTCTTTAAAAAAATCTACATTAAAAGTCATGATTAATATTCAACTCTTTAGAAGTATTTAAGAATTCTAATATGTCAGCTTTAAAAATTCTTTTGTTATATTCCTAAAATTAGACTTAAAATTATTGTACAAATGAGTATTCTGTAAGCTCAATAAAGTTAAGATACACAACACATAAAAATGTTATAAGGAATTGACACACAAGCCATAAATAATAAAAACATATTAGAAATAACAAACAAAAGTGAAGAGTCATGATGAAAAGAAAAACGATCTCATTATTTATACTATCCTTATTTTTCTTATCTATAGGAATAAATGAAATGTCTCTCAATATGATATCAGCAGAGACAAACAAGCCCCCTGCACCTGAAATTATTGAAATTGATCCCCCTGGCTATTATTTTGCCAATGAGACTAATATTACTGTTTATTATTCAGTTGAACGTTTTAAAGGCGTAAATGGAATTCTACTTGTGGGTGAAGGGTCTAATCTTACAATAAATCTAAACCACGCTTTACAGCTTAATTTTTCACACTCATTACGAGATCGTTCTTATTATAATGGAACATTTACACTTACGAGTAATACAAAATTCAAGGCATATTCTTGGAGCCAAGAAATAACAAATGGAACATATGAAGATCTGGATCCATTTAATCACCAAGATGGGTGGCATTATTTATATGCAAGAACTGACCGTTTCACCCCTCAGTTATATTTTATTAATGCCACTGAAACACAAGCTGGAAGTGGGATTTATTATGCAAAAGAAAATGCAACTATAAATGTGAAATATGTAGTAAATAATGGAAATACAACTAATCCTGAATCTGTTACATTGGCATATTCGGTGCATAGAGACAAAATTAAGAATGGATCATTAGTGAACATTGATGATGATACTGGCATTAATTTTATAGAAATGGAATTTGAAGAATTAGAAGAAGGTACAGATTATCCTATTTATCAAACGACATTCAATTTCACATGGAGAACAATTTATTTCTGTGCTAATAACTCAGAAGGGTGGGATTTACATCCTCAAACAGGCGAGTTGAATATTTATGAGATAAATAATGGTTTTTCATTTAGTTCAAAACCAGCAATTAGTGAACTTTATACTGATATTGATGATGTGACAATATCAATAGTTGTAAAAAATGCAACAGAAGAAGACAGTTTTGGAATTGGATATAGTGTAGAACAAAGCAAAGATAATGATACAGTGATTAAAGAATGGGAAGAAATAATGGTTAGTTCTTATACTGAAGCAAATCAAACGAGTGAAGAAGGATACAATACAACAGTAAGAACCTATACTGCTAATTTGGGGAAGTATGATCTTGACAACCTAATCTACTATAAAGCCTTTAATATATACCATGGCGAAATCTACAATGAGACACAAAGCCATACAATAATAGTTTATGATTCCAAACCAAGTCTATCACTAAAACCTACAGATGGTAGATATTTAAATAATGCCACTGTAAACTTCAGATTTGAGATAGAGATGATTAAAGGAAATGTATCGGAGATATTGTTCAATTTTGGAGATGGAAATATGGCCAATATTCAAGATCTTGAAAGCAATTCAACTATCCATTATTATGATGCTAATGTATCACGAGATTATAATGTGACCCTGTCTGTTATTGGTACAATCAACACAACAACAGATGGAATAGTCAATACAACACGTAATGTAACGCATACAATTTACTTGGATTTCATCACTCCAACATGCGAGATAACATGGGCTACTAATGATTCAGTAAGCACAGATGGATATATTAGTATGAATTTCACATATGGTGATGCTTATGGTAAGATAAAAAGAGTATGGATTTATTGGGGTGATGGTGTGGTTGAAAATATTACTAGTGCTAATTCAAGAACTCATCGATATCTAGAAGATGGCGAGTATGAGGTTATAATTCAAGTAGTTGACTACGCAGGAAATGAATTCAATGTGTCAATAGTCTTTGAAGTAGAATATGAAATCGAAACTCCTCAAGAAACAAGTTTTGGTGCAATAGTACCAATTTTATCGTTTATGACTTTAGGATTGATACCTACTTTTATGAAAAAGAAAAAAGAGAGATAAAACTATAATTCTTTTTCTTTTCCTTCTTTTACTCCATTTTTACCATTTGTTAATTTAAACTTATAACTAACAGTTTCTTTGGATTTTAGATTGGGGATGTCTATATGAAAGTTTAAACGAAGATCTTTAAATCTTTTAGTGACTTCCCAACGAACAGAAGAAGGAATTTCTATGTATACTTTTTGGTTTAATTGTTTATTAATGATTGAAAAATTTGTCATATCTTTATTACTAGCGTCAAAGTCATACCAAATATCTTGTTTGGTAATTTGTGGGCTTACTTCTGTACCCGTATTAAAGATTGACAAAGAGTAAATATCAACGTCTTCGATGTCTTTTCCATCGTTTTCAATTGAATAAACAATGTCAATGCTATTTTGATTATTGTTAAAAATGTAAGATTTGTAGAGTTTAAGCCCTCGATAAATGTAATTGATGAAAGTAAATTTATCAAAATCTTGGTGGTGTTCAATTTTTAAAGTGTACCATTCATTAAAAAGATTGAATTGTCCTTGGTATTTTTTTGAAACTATGTCATACATAATTCCATACCTGGGTTCGGGTGTGTCAGAAACACATTTTTCGCTTATGGGGGACGAACAGAGAATTTCACCTGTTTTTGGATGGAAAAGATCCATTATTTTTCCTCCTCTGTGAGAAAATTTGGCAAAATACTCTTTACCCCAATAAATGATATTTGAGCCTTTCTCAACCAATTCAACAAAAGGTGCATGTTCTATAGTATTTGGGGACAATAAGCCCTGTAATAATTTGAATATTAAATCCAAATACGTGATATTATTCCACGTGTTGATAATATTCTCAATATTGATATCTCTATATTGAATGGTTCCACAATTTGCAAAACCAACATTTTGATAACATTTGAGCATGACATTCCAGCAATACATTATAAATTGTTCAATAGAAGAATCTTTTATTTTCCCATTTTTTCTATTCTTTTCTTGAAAATAAAGTATTTTTGTAAGATAATTGCCAAATAATGTAGTAAAATACTGACAATTGAGATTAATATAATTACTACTCGACTGCTTCATCATATGTGCTATCTCTAGGCTATAACCTGATTGTAGATCGATAGTCTCAAATGAATCTCCGTTCTCTTTAATTAAAAGTGAAGGAAGGATGTTGTCAAATTGAGGGTTGTATTGCATGCTAGCAGTATGGAAAAAATTTGACCATTTGATGCTTTCAATAGCTGGTGAGTACTGAATGGGATTAAGATCAATAATAAGGGATAAGTAATTGTCAAAATCTGAAGTTTCACCTATAATCTTTTCTATTTTTTTGTAAATATAACTAAAATCACCTGTATTTATAGTGTCTCTGAGAACATCTGGAAATAAACGAAAGATCGTACTTAGGCTAATCGAGGGAAAAACACTTATTTGTTCGTTTTCTAGTTTATATGGGCGTAAAATTGAAGATGGGATGGTAGTTGTATTTATTTGTAAAGTATCAGCAATTACTTTCCAATCAACATAAACATATTCACAATTGTTGTTAGTTAATACTGGCTTAAAACGATTATCCCAGCATCCGAATGAATCATAGAATCCCTTTATGTAGCTGTTTGGATATGTTTTTTTTAACTGTTTATAAGACCGCTGAAGTTGTTTTTCAATAATCTGATCCTCAAAATCTTTAAAAAATGGTATAAAACTAGAATAACTTGATGCACAAATCTCATTTCTTTTAGTTAAACAAAGTTTTGAGATGGACTTTAAGATTGTTTCATCTTCCCATAGAAGAGTTTCTAAGAACAAATTGTTGAATGAAATTGTATTTCTAGCCTGTTTATTTTCCCGTATCCATTCAACCATACGCTGATATTGTAGCCTCTCTTCTTGTGTTAAAGGTTTTCTCTCTCTAGATATATTATAGTGATTCGTAAAGTGTATTGGCATCAAAGGTACAAAAATCTAACACTTTTTTAACTTGTTTATTAAGTAAAACAAATACTTGATTAACTATAATTGCTGTCAGTTATTGTTTTGTCCATCTAATATGGCTTTTCTTACTTTTTTTTATATATGTTGTACGTACTTTGACACATATTAATTTGGATACCTTTATATATCGCCAATGGTTTACTCTCTTAGTGGTAACTTATATGAACCAGTATGATAGTGAAACTGTTTGTCCCAATTGTGCTTCCTCAGAAATAGTTTTTGATTATATTAGAGGAGAAAAAATTTGCCGAAATTGTGGAGTAGTGATGTCAAAAATTATCGATAAATCACCAGAATGGCGAGCATTTACAAAACAAGAAAAATCAAATCGTTCTAGAGTTGGATCACCTATTTCAGCCTTAAAGTCAGATTTTGGTTTGAGTTCTCAAATCTGTTTTGCTCGTAAAGACAGTTATGGAAGAAATCTATCGCCATCAACAATTTCTAAAATGCGTAGATTACGTTGGTTAAATAGGAGTACCACTAGATCTCATATCAGAAATCTGCGTATTGCATTAAGGCAACTTAAACGAATGATTAGTCAGCTGGAAATTAGTGATGAAGTAGCAGAAACTGCTGCAACAATTTATAGAAAAGCTTTGAAAGCTGATCTTATACGTGGTAGAAGTATTGAATCTATGGTCGCAGCTGCGGTATATATCGCCGCAAGACAACACCATATCCCTCAAACGCTAAAAGATGTAGAAATTACAGTTGGCGTTAATAGAAAGATTATTGCGCGTTGTTTCCGACTTTATGTGCAAGAACTAAACATAAAACCAGCAAGAATTAATCCAAAGGTGTTGCTTAGCAAACTTTGTGATAAACTTAAGTTAACAACAAATACTCAAAATGAAGCAATGAAAATACTTGAAGAAGCATGTAATCAAAAATTGAACGTAGGAAAAAATCCAATGAGTATAGCGGCTGCAGCTATTTACATAGCAGGAATAAGAACAGGTGAAAGAAGAACACAACAACAAGTAGCCAAAGCAGCAAAAACAACTCCTGTAACTTTAAGAAATAGATTTAGGGAGATAGTTGATAACCTAGATCTTGCAAATGTGGTAGTAAAGAGAGGGGCAGCTTCAGCTCCAGTATATGTTCGGGATCCTTGGAAATTTTAATATTTCTCCTTTTTAGTCTTTTTATCTATGCTTAGCCAGAAGTCCCACTCCTTGAGGGGTGAGATGAATGGCAAAAAAAACACAACAAAAGTCAGTTTTAGTATACAAACATTTTTGAACAAAAAAAACCAAGAGAAGGATGAGATGAAGGTCAACAGAGCATATAAAGTAAGGATATACGCTACAAAAGAACAAGAACACATGCTCATAAAGACCTTCGGGTGTTGTAGGTTCCTCTGGAATAACATGCTAGCGGAACGAAAAGAGATATACGAAAAACTAAAAGACAACAAAGAAGAACTGTACGAGTACACCTATAAAACAGAAAAGGAGTATAAACAAGCGTATACGTTCCTGAAAGACGTGGGGAGTAGGGCGTTACAAGAAGAACGAATACACCTAGAACGGGCATTCAAAGAGTTTTTCAAAGGAACACGGGGATACCCCAAGTTTAAGTCCAAGAAACACCCTCGTCAAAGTTTTACGACCTACAATGTTAACAACAACGTAAAGATAGATTTTAAGAAAAAGAAGATTAAAGTACCCAAAATTAAGCAATGGTTCAAGTATAGAGACAACAGAATCTTTACTGAACCGATTAAAATTAGTACCATCTCGAAAACCAAGAGTGGAAAATAGTATATTTCACTAGTAATAGAAAAGAAGATCGAGATACATCCTAAAAACGAAATTAAAGCGTTTAAAATTAGAGCATTTGACATGTCAACTACATACTTCCTCGTTTCAGAGGAGGATGAAACTTACTAGCCCCCGATTCTACCGAAAAGAAGAAAAGAAACTTAAACGTTTACACCGCTGGGTATCGAGGAAGAAGAAGGGGTCGGAAAACAGGAAAAAAGCCAAGAAAAGACTAGCCCGTTTCTATGATAAAATAAATAACAGACGCAAAGATTGGGTGCATAAAACGACCACAAAGTTAGCCGAGTTATACGATGCTATTATCCTCGAAGACCTGAATGTTAAAGGTATGCAACAGTTTACTATAGGGGTAAGTAAATCGGTGACCTTAGACTTTTCTTGGAGTGAGTTTGTAAGATTAGTAGAGTACAAACTCGAAGAACGGGGCAAGTATGTGATAAAAGTTGATAGGTTTTTTCTTTCCAGTAAGCAGTGTTCGACATGTGGCTATACACACACCACGTTACGATTATCTGAACGGGAGTGGACGTGTTCTTTATATGGTGCCGTCCATGACCAAGATGTTAACGCTTCCCGTAACGTATACTCTGAGGGATGTAGAACCCTCGACGAGCTTGGTGTCTCCATACAATGTACCGTCGGGACGAAGGGACCTATAGACGACGCTTGTGGAGGAGAGGTAAGTCCTCATTTTGAGGCCACTTCGTTGAAGCAAGAAACCATCTGCCTGTAGGCAGTGGTAGTTCATTGTATTACTCTGATGTTTTCACGGTATTAATTTTTATTATAGAATAGAAAAGAAATTTGAGTATGGTGTTCATGTATGTTCTTTAAAAAATGGCGATCCGATAATGAAGAAAAACCAATTAATGAAAGCACAGTAATTACAAATAGAAAACCTTCGGGAATTAAATTCTACAGATTATCTGACATTGTAAAAACTGATAGAATAATGGGCGAAGTAAATGATGGAAATGTAATCTTCTTGAATATTGGAGAAATATTGACCTATCCTGATAGAAAACATAACTTTTTACAAGCCTTAAAAACTTGCTCTAATGATAGTAAGGCTTTTCTAAGGATGGTTTCAGATGATACTGTTATGATAGCACCTCCAGAAATGCCTATTGAAATAAATACACTTCTACCAGAAACTGTGTTAATTGAAAAAGATCAACAATAATTTAACGTAAAGTTAAAAATGTACACCTCAAAAATTTGAACTAGAAAAAACAAGACATACTAAATACTATAAGATTAACCACCAGTGATAGCTGGTAAAATTAGCACTTTATCGTCTGGTTTAATAACTGTTTTAAGATCAGAAACAACATCGCCATTCATAACCACAACTATTCCCTCGGAAGTGAGATTGTGTTCAAGTAACATTTTTTCTAAAGTAGTCTGTTTTTGTGATATAACAGTTAACAATGCACCTTTTTGTTCGGAATTATTCATTATGTATCATGATAACATAGATTCCCAAATTGATAAAGTTTTTTCTTTGGAAAGAATTGTAATTCTAGTTGTCTAATCATCACATTGACTTTTTCACTATACATTTGATAATGCTTTCTGACAGTTTTTGATATTAATTACCTTTCTTCTTTTTATTTAATTACGTCCCAAACTGTTTTAACTTTAAAAGGATCAAATTTTATAATATCATCAATTTCTATTGCAATATTCCCTGTTTTACCATGAATGGAAAGTGGCATTCTGCTGACTCTTCTAGTATCCATGGTAACTTTTCTATCTATTCTTGGATAACGACACAGAATAATTTCATTGGATAACTTTGCTCTTATTTCGGGTTTAATAGGTACAATTTGATTATATGTTAAATGATCAAATTCTTTAGAATTTCTTACTCTCTCAATTATATATTTGGCTTGTTGGGCAGAAAGTCCTATCGTTTTTAGTTCTTTTTGCGTTACATTAAGAAAATAAGCTTTAGCAATAATAGAATAGATTCGGTTTCTTAATGATTTTGCTGAATCTGGTATCTCATCAATTGATTGGCTACGTTTTTTATCATGAATAAATCCTAGATAATTGAGTATAGCAGTGCGTATCTTTTGATCATATGTTTGTGCTCTCTTATCTATAATCCACCCATGGACGCCTCTTCGCCCTGAAAAAAGCCATCTTATGTCAGTATATCCAAAATCTTTTTTCATGGTTTCATCAATAAAAATAACGGCGTCTTTTATTAGTGACCAACAATCAAAACAAAACTCATAACCTTTGCAACCACAAGTACGTACGAGGTCGTATTCATCAATATCTAAATCAAAGATGAATTCTCTGTATTTCCATTCTATTTTTTGGATAGGATTGTCTCTAGAGGGAGACGTACTATATACAGCTCCAATATATGCATGTAAAACACTATTTTCCACCATGAACTGTCTTAATGCATTAGTATTTGGAAATGAGATGTTTCTGATAAATCTACCACTAGGGACTACAAAACCAAATTCGCGCTTGTTAAAGTTAGTTAGACCAATATAGGATAAAAGAGTACTAAAATCAAAGTGATCTTTATAATATTCAGAAATTATTCCTGTTGTTAATTCTTTTTCTGACATTTTTCACCATCTTCTGTTAATTGTCTTCATTAAATGATTTATCTTCATCTTCGCGTTCTTTTTGTGTCCTTTGTTGCTCTTTTTGGTTATCAGTTTTTTTTTCTGACTTCTTAGGATATTCATGAAAACGTTTGAAAGCTGCTTCGGTATATCTAAGCATGTGACCCATGGGGTATTTATTAGTCCACCCAGTATGAAGATTAAAATATCTTGAGCAAGCCTTTCTATATCTCCCATTTATAATTAACAATGAAATATCTTCTATTGCTTGTTGAACTTTTTCCTCCTGCTTTTCACTAAATCGCTCTTTGATATCTTCAGTCAGCATTTTGACATTGCGGTGGGCAAAATAACAATAATATCCTTCAATACAGGTTTTACACTTAGGCGGATCATAATCAGTACCACCCCCCGTTTCTCCATAAATGTGTTTAATTTGATATCCTATTTTGCTACTAAATTCATCAAAATCTATACCTATATTATCAACAGAATTTTCATACCAAAAACGTAATTGCTGTTCTACTGACATCCCGACACGTTTAAGAAAAGTTCCTAATTGCCAATTCTCTGCGTGAGATAAATGTCCTTTTGATTGTAGAATGGATATAAGTTCACGTATACAAGGGGGAAAACAGTCAATTTTATTATAGATCTTCTTACCAGAAGCAACATCACTTGAAAGAATACCGTCTTTAAATGAAGTTTTCCGTGCAATTCGTGTAATTTTTTCTTTGAAAGGTTTAATTGTAGTTTCCAATTGTTTATTGTTTTTTAATAATTCTTTGGATTTATCAATAGTTTCTTTTAAAATCTTTTCAAATTTGCGTTTTACTTCTAATCTAATTGTATAAAGTTGAACAATTGCCCATCCTCTAAAAAGTAAGGCTTTTTTTGCACCAATTGTATCAGGAATTTGATCAAACCAAACAGCAATATGTTTTTGAAGATCAGGGTTTTTTCTTCTTTTTTTTCTTCTACTACTACTCTCTGTAATGTTAAATGTAGTATAAATATCAATGTCATGGATACGGTGGATTTCATCTAAGGTTCTAATGTGATTTTTCCCATATAAATGCTTTAAAACCGAAATTTTTTCATTGAAATTAATGCTATTTATAAAACGAAATTCAAATAAATCGCCTTCAACCTCTACAAGCCAAGACATAAGTCTAGGATCTTTGCATACAGCTAGTCGTAATAGAAAATGTCCGCCATATTCTTTTGCTAATTCTTTGTGCCATTCGGCAGGTGTCATCCAAATTGGTTTATTAATAAGCCAATAATTATTTTCAATCAAACTATTCAAACGTTCTTCAGCATATTCATACCAATCGTGAGTATTAATTGAAATGTCTCCTGGATCACTTAAAATATACCAATCGGGAAGCTCGGTCATAAACATCATTAAGTATTTGTTTGTTAACAGATAAACTGTTTTTTAAGATATTAATTATTTGTCACTTTTAAAGAATTGTGTGAGTGTTAACTGTTTTTCTGCAATTTTGGTTAGATTGGATATCTTTACACCCAGTAAGCGTATATCATTAATTTTGATATTTTTATATTCATTCAATAGCTCTTGAATGGTTTTTTCAACAATTGTTTGTGAAGACGAATTGCAAGATACTGAATGGGAACGAGTTTCTGTTTTAAAGTCTCTAAATCTGATTTTCAAAGTAATGGTTTTAAAGAGAAAGCGTTTTTTATGTGCTTTAGTAACAATAGTATTGATAGAGTCATGTAATTCAGTCAATACCTGTTCCCAGCTTGATAGAGCATTAAAGAACGTCTTTTCATCACTTATCGATTTACGTTCACTAGATAAAAACTTGCTCTCAACATCTTGTGTGTTTAAACCATTGGTTAGCTTCCAAAGACTTAGAAACTGGGCATAATCCTTTTTAGAAGGATCAAAAGCAGCTAGATCACCACAAGTGTGTATTCGTTTATTATTAAAATATTCTGTAGTCTTCTTACCTACACCAGGAATTCTATTGATTGATAACGGAGAAAGAAAAGATTTGATTTCTGAGGGTTTAACGATTGTTAATGCGTTTGGTTTATTAATACCCGATGCTATTTTCGCTAAAATAATATTAGGCGCTATCCCTATTGAACAAGTAAGGCCTTCAGAACCATAAATATCGTCCTTAAGCTCAATTGCAAGTTTCTTTGCATTCTCATAATTGCTAACAATGTTAGTAAAATCAAGGTAAGCTTCATCAATACTCCTGATTTTAAATCTAGGCGCATATCGTTTAATAATATCCATGATCCTCCTTGATTTTTTTGAATATAATTTATAAGAGGGATTAACAATTTTGGCTTTAGGACATAATTTTAATGCCTTGATAATGGGCATACCTGAATACACACCAAACTTGCGTGCTTCATACGAACAAGTAGCAACAACACCTTTCTTTGTTTGTGGATCTCCTCCCACAATTAAGGGTAAACCAGCTAAACTAGGATTTTTTTGAATTTCTACCGACGCATAAAAAGCATCTAGATCCATGTACGCAACAATATGATTAAATGTTTTCTCTTCTTTTTTTGCATATTCTAGAGGATCTACTAAGGGCATACTTATACATTAATAGTAAATATATTTTAATATAAAAACCCGAAAAGAATGTAAATGAACTTAAAATGTCGTTTTAAGTCTTGAAAAACAATCCCTTCATACATTAATATTAAAGTTATCAAACTTCTTGGTTGCTTTTTTTGCTAGCGTTGGTGGTGTGAAAAGAATTCTTTTAACCTCTTCTCAATTGTTTCTTGATCTGGTTGGATAACTCTCATGTTATCAGTTAACCAATTTGGTAAATGTTTTCTGTAATAGGACCAAGCAAATCTATAATCACACAAAACAATCGTAGCATAATCTTGTAACCCTCTTATGGGTCTACCCGCAGCTTGTGATGCACGAATTAGTGCAGGTAAAACATATCCATATTCTCTCCCCTTTTTAGGAAACTGTTTCTCTAAATATTCAATTGAAGCTTGAACTGATGGGGATGGGCGTGCATAGGGTATTCCAACAATAATTACGCTATGCATCTGTTCAGCTGGGTAATCTGATCCTTCACTGCTTCTTCCCCCCAAAACAGAAAGTAGCACACCACCTTCACCTCGAGATGCATCCTTGAATTCTTGGATCATTTCATCATTTTCTTGGGATGACATTCCTCTATACGCAATATACATTGGATTAGCAATGGCTTTTTCTAGTCCATGATTCAGCAAATCATCTATGACTGAATAGCTCGCACAAAAAATACCCACATTTTTAGGAGTAGCTTTGACTACAGCTTGTATTGTACTAATGATTAACTGGTAATTTTGCGGAGTACGATCTTTCAGTTTTGACGAAACTTTTTGTACAACTAATGCTTGAATGTTTTCATTGTCATAAGGTGATGGAAGATTGATGAATTTACTTTTCTTAGGTAATCCAGTTAAAGAAATATAGGAATCTATAGGATCAATAGTACCTGACATTGAAACAGACAGATATGCACCCAAGAGAACTTTTTCAGTAACGACTCGCGGATCAAGACATTGACTAATGAGTTTTGGAATTCTATTTTGAGATGTTTCATAAACAGAATAAAAATAAGCATAATCTCCTCTCCCCTTTGTTTCTAAAATAATTGAAAGAAATCGTGCTACTGCAGATGAATAAGCCAAAGGTGCTTTATTACGTTTGGATTGTTGCTCTTTAACCATCTCGCCCAGACCTTCTAAATTATTGATAAAACGTTCATCAATCTTAAATCTGCATTTATCTTCAACTTTTTCCAAAAAGTCCATAATATTAGCTGGTATCTCATCATTGGAACGGATATTATTTGTCTCTTCTTCTAAAACTGCATATAAAGAATCAAGTACATCATACTCTGTTCCCATTTGAAATTTGTTAGCTTCGCTCATAGCATTATTCAAACTAAAAGCAGATAAGCTTGTGGTGTTTATATCAACGGCAGTAGAAGGAAGATTATGGGCTTCATCAATTACTATTATTAAATCATGTAGTGATTTTTCTAATGCTGTGAGAAAAGAATTTTGTATGCTCGGATTAAAAAGATATTGATAAGAAGCTGCAACAACATTAGTCTTTTTTAGAAATTTTTTAGATAATTCAAATGGACAAACTTCATATTGCTGTCCGATTTCAAGAAGTTCATCGCTGTCTAGAACATAATGATATAAGTGTTCTTCAAGATCACTCATAAGATTACGGTTGGATAAATTGTTGAAATATTGACATTTACCGTCTTTCTTAAGAAATCTGCAAATGTCAGAAGCGTTGGCTGAATCCATGGCAAATTTTTTTATTATGGGATGAAGACATAACTGTTTTCTCCCCTTAAGTGTAAACCCAGATACTTCTGAAAGTTGTTGAATTAGTTTAAGCTCATCAATGACACGAGCCATCTGTTCATGGGTTCTACAACAGTATACAATTGTTTTCCCTTTTTCTTTAGAAATAGGTAAAAGAGCTGATAAAACAGAAATAGTTTTACCAACTCCATTAGCTGCTTGAACAATAACATGATTGCCACTTTTAGCTGATAAGCTTATTTCTTCAATTATCTTTTGTTGTTGTTTTCGTATCCTAAGATAGGGAAAATACTTCTGCCATTCGGAGTCGATATTATCGGGGATCTTATCTCTAATTTGATATCTAACGGTCTTGGAATTGGATGATTCATTATTGGGTTGCCGTTCATTTTCAATGAAAGATTCTAAGCTAAAAGAAGTTATTTTTTGTTTATCTTCTTGTTGATCCTTCTGTTTTACTTTTTTTGGGCGTAAAGATGAACTATTACTTGATCTTGATAAAATATAAGTCGGTTTGGATGGAGGATTTTTTGGTTTGACTCTTTTGTATGGTTTTTTTCTTTGATTTTTACCATAGTTACACTTATCGCACTTTAATCCATTATTTGTTTTTAAGAGCAGCTTACCACAGTTGGGACAAAAAACCATCTTGTCTGTCATATTTTCAACTCACTTTAATTCTTTTTTTAAAGTTGTGATACTGCGTGATAAACAATAATTGAAAACCTTGCTTACTTAAATTCAAGATATTTGAGTAAATTTAGCACTAAAATTAAGGATAATCATTGATTATATAATTATACGGATTCAATTTGACATAAAACGTATAAACCAATATTGATTTATTACTCATATTTATCCTAGTCGCGTATTGGTTGATGAAAATATCTATTACATAAATGGACAACTGAAAATGTTTAAATATATCCTCCAATAGTATATTAAAATAACAGACTGGTGAAGTATAATACCCATCTGTTAATCTACAAGGGGTTAGCTGTTAAAGAGTCAAGTGGGTATAATAAAATGAGAGGTAGCAGCGATAAACAGATGAAAGACATTGATTTAAACATAGATTTAGATTTATTAGTGTCTACGCTAGCTATTGATCTTATCAAGTCCTCAATTAAAATATATGCCTGTTATCCACTTGGGGAATTGTCTGGTTCTCTGTTTTCATTTAATTCAGATGATTATTTAGATACGTTGAAGGCATATATAAGAAGTAATCAGAAATTAATAAAAGAAAATATTGATGATTTACCATATTATAAAACAGAACATGTGTTGATTCTTGCAAATGTGTATTGTGAAATTAATGATTTTGAAACAGCGGAGATACTATATAAAAAAATAATAGAAGAAGATCCCAAATATGTCTTTGCATGGGTTAATCTGTTAGCTATATATATGAATCAGCATAGGATATCTGAAGCAATGAATTGTTATATGCATATTGACCCGGATTTCCAAAAATATGCGGAAAAAGAAAAACTCAACCCAAAAGATGATGCTTATCGAGTATTGAATATTACGAAACTATATGCAGAACATCAATCTCTAGATTCATTTCGTGATACATCAAATCTTTCAAAATCGTTACGCACAGAATATGAAGCAGAATTAAGGGAATTGTACAGTTTTGCAGAATTTCGAGAAGCACAAGAGGCATTATCTAATGAACTCTATGATGAATCTCTTATCAATTTTTCAAGGGTAACCGAAAAAGTACCAAAAAGTGATGTTTTATGGTATCTTACAGGGAAAACTGCTTTGGAAGGAAAGCACTACATAATAGCACAAGAGTATTTGAAAAATGCTATACAAATAAGAAATAATGTACCAGAATATTGGGTTGAGCTGGCTAAGAGTTTTTATCATGAAAATAAAAACGAAGCAAGTATAAAGGCTTTAAAGACTGCTTTATCATTAGATTCTAGCTATGTTGAAGGTTGGAAATTAGCAGGTGAAATGATCCTTACAATAGAATCTCAAAATGAATATGAACATTTCTTAGAACATTTACAGTTAACCCCCTCCTCATCCGCTTATCTAGCGTTTGCAAAAGGATTAATGAAAAAAAAACGTTTTGACAAGACATTAAGTATTTTACGTGGAGGAGTAGACCTTTTCCCTGAAAATGAGCGATTATTGGAAATGTTAGCTAGTGTTTATGAACATATGATGAGGTTCGATGAAGCAGTTTCAATTTATGAGCATTTGATAATGGAAGGAAAAGATGTTCAGAAGTACTTGAAAAAGATTGTATCTATCCTATCTGTGTTACATGATGATAAAAGATTGGTAAAAATTCTAAAAATGGTTACTTCTTATCTACCTTGGGATGAAGCAGGATTGTGGAACAAGATAGGAGATTTGCTCATGAGGGCAAAAGATTATCTTGGTGCAAGTGAGGCTTTTCGTAAAGTTGCATCCTTTAATAATGAAGATCCAAAAATTTTGTTCAATTTAGCATTAGCTTATCAAGAATTAAAATTGTTCAAAAAAGCTGAAGAAACCTATAGAAGTGTCTTAGAGTTGACTCCCAAAGATCATGCTGCATTAAATAATCTAGGAAACGTATTGAAAGAGTTAAAAAAATATGAAGACGCAATAGAGTTTTATCAAGAAGCAATAGAATATGAACCCGAAAAAGCGATTTCTTGGGCAAATTTGGGGATTTTGTATGAAGAATTGAAACTGAGAAATGAAGCAAAAGAGTGTTTTAAAAAAGCAAAAGAAATAGCGTTAAAAAACAAAGATTTTAAATCTGCAGCAAAGTTTGAAGAATGGTTTAATTCATTATAGAGCGTGAAAAAACTGAATTATAATTCAATGGAATGGAAAAAAGCCCAAGAAAACATCGGGATCCTACTTTCTAATAATGGTTTTTTAGTTTGGCATGAAAAGAAAATAGGACATAACAGAGTGGACATATTAGCTAAAAGACAAATAGGCGATTCTGTTTATAATTTGATTTTTGAAGTTAAACATTATATGAATGTTAGTGGAAGACAAGAAATAGAATTCGAAAAACAACTTCAAGGATATCTTAAAGCCATGATCAAAAGAGAAGTAAAGCGCTATTCTCTTAAGTATGTATATGAATATATGAAATTTATTGGTTATCTAGTATTCACGAAAGATTATGGTATTCATCAGAATAATGTGAAAAATTACGCAAAGAAACAACCATTTAAAGAAGAGGATTCTCATTTTTTAAGAAGAATTTGGGAAAGAAATGTATATGGGTTTTTTTCTAGACCGGTGTACATTGCAGAGAATCTAAAAACAGTGGGTCTCCCATTCTATCGACAAACTAAAATGACTGATTTTTTGGATTGAAACAATAAATAAAAATTTAAAGTATCATCTGGAAATAAGTGTTAAGGTTTGTTAAATGAGTTTAGATATTAATTCCATTAAGCAATATATTTTTAGTATCACTGTTATAGATGAAGGTATCAATGTCTATAAAGAAATTCTTTCTGATGAATTTAAAATAGATGATCATCTCTTGTCTGGTTTTATTTCATCTTTGTATAACTATACATTTGCTATGGGACATGAAATAATAGAATCTATTGATTTTACTAGCCATCAATTTTTTTTTGCTTCAACCTATGATGATAAATTACTTATATTGATAGCATCTAGTGATTTGGAAGAAGAAGAAGGAAAAAAATTACTTGATGAATTAAATTTGCGTTATGAAGTCTTAAGTCAAGATTATGACATTTTACAAATGCCTTCACTTTTAGAAAAACAAGATAGGCTTATACCAATAGAAATAGTAGCTCAAATAAGAAGAAAAAAGAATTCAAAAGAACTTATTGAAAGCAAAATGAAAAATGAAATATCAAGCGAAACAATAAACCAATCACCACAAACAGCAATTCCTGAGATTGTAACTACCAACTTTTATCTGGTTCCATTAACAGGTGAAAAATATATTTCAGAAAAAAGTATAACAAAAGCAAAAAAAACCCTCTCAAACTTTTTTCTAGGATATAGAAGTATTATTCTACTAATAATGGTTATTCCTTATTTAGACGATTTTGTATCGTTTGTATTCTCAAGAAAGAGAGCTGAAGAGGTCCTACCAATGGTAAACAAGATTATCCTAGGTCTTGAATTAACAGAATTCCGTTCAAAAGACACTAATGATGTAATTGAACCCTTTGAGATAGACAATAATAAAATGTGGGTTTTATCTAGTAAGATACAGCAAAACAACGTAGCATCTGTAGTATTGAGCAAAACGAAAAATGATTTGAGGGCTATTTCCCCCCATCTAAAAAGAATTATGCGTTTCATGGATAAATTAATAAAAGACTAAAAATAACTTAATAAGAGATTAATAAAGTTGAAATAGGAGAACCATAAATAATTCATATAAAAGGTGTAGATTAATGAGTATATCTGGTGAAAGAATAGAAACTATTTTACAAGAGTTTGAAGCGAACACAGAAGGGGTATTAGGTTGTTCGATTATCACGGCAAGTGATGCACTTTTATTAGCAGAATCATCTCAAAAATATGACAGAATGGTTATTGGATGGCTCGGTGAAAAAGTATTATCATTGGCCAAAGAATCATTAGAACAGTTGTTAGGTAAATATACATTGAAGAGTGTCACTATAGAAGAAGGTGCGCACATAATTTACCTAAGGCCAATTAATAATGCTTACTATGCTGTGATTATAACTTCTCTTGAAGAAAATAAGGGGTTAGTTGAGTTTAATCTTAAAAAATTACTAGAGAAATTGCAACTTATTCTAGTATGAACTAATAAATTTATAAAAGCAAATGAAATGAAACGTACAAGGGGTTTAAATAGTGGATGTCTCAACATTAAAAATTTTAGCTAATAAAGCAACAGATGAAACAAATGTCATGTTCAAGTTTTTTTCATCTGAAACAAATAAGGTATTATGCTCTGCATCAACACTAGAAGAGATATACGAGTGTGTTTTATCTCTTGAACCAGAGATAATAAAAGACCATGTGTGTTCTTGTGATGAATCAGAAGATATTATGAGAGATCTAGGGTTTTGGGTTCATTATATATTAGCCGATACAGAATTATCAATGAAAATTTACACAGTAGCTGAAAGATACGAAAATGAGCCAGAAAAACTAAAAGTTGAACTCGTGAACCTTTTGTTTACAAGATTACTAAATTTTAGTGAAATAGCATTAATACCCGATTAATCAATTTTTGAAATTAATTATTGTTTGTTGTTTATCACTAAATTTTATAAGTGATATTAAAAAACAAATTAGAAAATAAAAAAGGTGTATTTAAATGGCACAACGTTGTCCAAAATGCAAAGGTAGAGGTAAAGTAGTTAAAGAAACAGCTAGTTGCCCTACATGTTTAGGTATTGGAAAAACAACTTTTCAGATAGGCCAAAAGGGTGGCGAAATTTGTCAAAAATGTAATGGAAAAGGTAAAATAAAAATTTTTGAAACCTGTCCTGTCTGTGAAGGTAAGAAACAAGTATATTATTGTGATAATTGTAAAAAAACTATGACAGAAAAGGATGAAAGTGGATTATGTTTAACTTGTAGATCACAAGAAAATCCCACAGTTTATGTTCTCAAACCACCAATCGATCCAGATTTGATAAGATTAAATATGTTAATGTTGGGGCGGGTTGATGCACAGAAAAGTGTTGGTGTTTTTGTAGATCTGTCAGATAAGGTTAACCTACTAATAGGAAGCAATGATGTTACTAACGATTATGCATGGGATAGAGGAGAAGAAGTTATTGTAAGAGTAAAAAATATCAAGAGTGGTAACAAGATTTATGGAGAACCCGTTGTTTTAGAAGATTACTCTCTGGAATCTCTCAGAGGTACTGTAACTACGATTTCAATCGCTGAGTTACAAAAAAGGCGTATGGGGTCTTTTATATCATTTAAAGGACAGGTTGTTTCTGTACTTCAAACATCGGGGCCAACAAGATTTACTATTGTAGATGAAACAGGCTCAATTAATGGAGTTGCATTTGTAAAAGCAGGAGAAAGAGCCTTTCCAGAAATAAAAGAAGATGCTGCTGTGCAAGTATTTGGTGAAATATCAAAATTTAAAGAATCCGTTCAGATTGAAATTAGTGATATTGAAAGATTGAAAGAAAAAGAAGCTATGGAGATCTTGAATAAAATAGCTAAAGCAATAGATATAAAGGCAAAACCCGCTCAAATCAATTATTCTATTAAAAGTAAATTATTAGAAAAAATAAGACCAGAACTGGAAAAAGCAGCGAAGAGAATACGAAAGACCATCTATACAGGACAACCAATACTTATTAGGCATCATGCAGATGCAGATGGAGCAGTAGCTGGTTTTTGTCTTCATTATGCTTTAATGAAGATGATGGAAGAGGAAGAAGGCTTTGATTCAGATACTATACGATTACGAATTAAACGATTGCCAAATAAACCTCCGTTCTTTGAATTAATTGATGCAGTAAAAGATTTAGAGTTTGCATTAAGCGATAAGGAAAGATTTGGAGATAAATTGCCTTTGTTTGTGTGTATGGACTTTGGATCATCAACGGAATCTATTGTGGCATACAAGAAAATAAAAGCTCTGGATCTTGATATTGTAGTCATCGATCACCACTTTCCGGATGAAGAGATAAGAGCACTGGTAGATGTTCATGTAAACCCCTATTGGCAAGAAGGGGGATATGAAATTTGTGGGGGTATGCTAGGTTACGAATTAGCCCGATTAATTTATCCAAACATTAGTGAAGATCTAAAGCATTTACCCGCTGTAGCAGGATTGATGGATAGGGTAGAGGGAGAGGAAATTGGAAAATATCTAAAACTCGCGAAAGAAAAAGGGTATAGCAAAGAAGAGTTAAAAAAAATAGGTATGGCAACAGATTATGAACTCTATCAATTAAGATTTTCTGAGGGTACAAATCTCTTGAAAATACTTTTCAATGTTGATACAAAAGAAGGATGGCATACAAAAATGTATAAATTATTAGGTGAAGAAGCACAGAACTTGTTTGATGAAGCTTTAAGGGCGACTTTACCGCATGTAGAAGAAAAAACACTAACTAATGATATTTTGTTAACAACAATTGATGTGGACCTTTATACAGCCAGATTCAGTTTTCCAGCACCAGGTAAATTGACAGGGCTATTATTCGATGAATTCTGTAAAAAGAATCCTGAGAAAGCTGTAGTAACCTTAGGATTAGGACCTGACTTTATGATCCTCCGATCAAAAGATGTAAAAATTAACTTTCCAGAAGCAGTGAAAACAATGCAAGAATCTATGCCTGCGAGTGGTGTAAATGGAGGAGGACATGAAGTCGTCGGATCATTGAAGTATTACGAAGGAGTAAGAGACCAAGTCATTAGTTTCTTTATTGACTATTTATCTAAACTGGATATAAAAACGTAAAAACGTATTATATCTAATTTCATACTCTTTTTGAAAAAGTTTTTAATTAAGCATATCAATAGATTAAAGTATAATAATCTAACTTGTAGTGAGGAAATGATATAATGAGTTATGTAGAAAAAGCATTCTATAAATATATTAAAGATATCTTTACATCTGGTTTAACAACGCTATTTAGTAAAAAATATTTTGCTTATACTGTTTCTTTTATTCTAATGACAGTGAGTTCTACTGTTTTTTATTATCTTAAAAACAATCAAGATTCAGCCACTTTAAGCATGATATCAGAAATACTTCTATATATGGAACTTAGTTTAGCTGTTACATATATAATCTTTGGAATATTTTTTGCAAAATATTCACTCAAATATTGGATGGGACCTGCATTTGTAGTTGGAGCAGGAGGAACTGCACTACTTTATTTCTTTGAGGAAATTAGTGGTGGATATGAATTGGCTCCATATGTTGCTGCATTCTGTTATCTGGCTTGGATTGTTGTTTCTATGTTCCTAACATTTTCATTGTCAAGAAATTTCTGGGGAAACAAAGTTTTGGGAAGCATAATGTTTTTAGGAAAAAAGGCAGACGAAGGATCTATTCTATTTAGTGGTGTTGTGTTTCTATTGTCGTTAGTGAATGGAGCAATGAGCATTTATCTAACATATAAGGCATTAACTGATTCGACATTGAACCGTCTATTATTAGGTTCAGCGCTCTTTTCGTTATTGGCAGTGATAGCAGTAAATATCATCGTGTTCTCCCTTGGATATAAAGATGATGTCTTTTATACTATCTTAGCTTTTTATTATGTATTTTCAAGTGCAACTTTATGGAAAATAGTGTACTATACATACCAAGGAAATCCTCCCCGTGATAATATAGGCAGTATGGTAGTTACTTTATTCTTCGTTCTTTATACTGTTTCAGGATATGGTAAAAAAGTGAAAGGTATTAAAGAAAATAGAGTGGGAATAATTGAAGCAGAAATGCAAGAATATACCACTAATAAAAAAGAAAAAAAACAAGAGGAAGAAGAGGAAGAGAGCAATTGGTTTCTATTAGGCATTCCAAAAAATCTAGGACCGCTAGGTGTTTTGATGGTCGTCATGGGATTGGTAATGGGATATCATGTGACCCAAATACAATTTTTATCAAGAGATGATATTTTTAGCCAGTTATTTTTGTCAAGTGACGTACTAGTAGGGATACGCGATAAATTTGGTGTAATATTTATCTCCTTTTTGATGCTCTTTTTCATGACAAGTTATAAATGGTCAAATGAATTTAGGATATACGCTTCACCTGAATTGTATAGATTTGAGTTTTTACCTCCATTTGAAGAGCTCATGGACAAATTTGAAAAAATCAGAACGGGTGAAGAATCTTGGAAATCTTATGCCAAAACCTTCTTGCTCCAAGGGGTGAAAATAGGGGCAAAGAGTGCAGCCAAAAAAACCATCATCAATCCCTCAAAGAAGGTTGCTGGCTGGACAAAAAGTGGTTTCAAAAAATTATTTGGTAAAGATGATAACAATTAGTCTCTTTTTTTCTTTTCTTTTCCTTTTCCTTTTTAAAGCATGAATAAAATTTAACTTACAATGTTTATTCTGTTTTAATCTTATTCTATAAGATTGTGTTTCATATTTAATTTTTTTTAAGATCAGTTAAAAATTGATTCAAGCTAAAAGTTATATTATAGCAATACAAGTAATATGTATTAAAAGCTCAAGAGGAGTTGAAAAATAAATGAATATTGATGAAGTATATGTAATTGAAGATAGTGGTGTTCCCTTATACTACTATCGCGGACAAGTTACAATGTTGGATGAAAACATATATGCCTTACAATCTGGCTTTTTTACAGCTTTAGCTTCCTTTGGTAATGAGATTGGAGAAGGCGAACTCAAACTAATTGCTTTCGAAGAGAAAACATATGCTCTTAGCCAAACAGGTTATGTACTTGTTATTTATGGCCTCAAAGGTAAGTTTGATGAAATAGAAATAAATGAAATAGGCGACGAATTATTGAAAACGACTAATCATGTAGCTGAATTGTTGCCTACTGAAGAATCAGATATAGGAAACAGATTAGGTAAAAGAAAAATGGATAATTTTATTGATAGTTTTGGAAATTTTTTGGTAAGAGAGGGAATTATAGATGAACCAGTAAAAGAAAAAGCAAAAGATTTCAAAACACAATTACAATCTTTACTCTATAAATCGATTGGTTACCAGCCTGGTGTATGCAATATTGGACGTAGTGAAAGATTAAAAAGATTAACAAATGGACTTTTGATGTACATTCTAACCCTTGTATTATATGGGTTTATAATTTTCTTGGAATGGCCTACCTGGTTAGTCTTTTTTCTATTGTTTCCATTATTAATTGCGTTCATGCAGCTGTTTCAATACTCATTCAAATTCTGTGTAAAGAATGCATTATCAAGGCAATATAATATGAATTAAAGGAGATAAAAAAATGAGTTCAATAGAATTAAAACTAGATTATGCAGGTGCAGTCAATGATCCGGACAATATTAAAAGGGATTTGAGAAAAGCATTAAGAATAGCTACATATTCTATGCTTTCAGCAACAGTTTTTACCGTTGCATTATACTTTTTAGCTGGTTATCTGCAATCTTTAATAACTGGATAAAACTAAAACTTGTTACAAACTTCCTAAATCTTTTGGAGAATTATTCTCCTTTTTATTTTCTTAAAAATGCTCTTTTTTGAATGTATGGTGATATTACCATTTACATGATTTAAATTTATGAGTCTCCTAATCTTTTTTGAAATTAATTATCTCTCTAAAAGGTCACTAAGCTTTGAAATAACCATGTCTGGTTGATATTTCTCTGGCATTTCTGCGAGTTCTTTATGACTAGAAACACCTGTGCTAATGAACACGGATTGTATACCCACTTTCTTAGCTCCTATTATGTCGGTTTCTAATCTGTCTCCGAACATTAATGTTTCTTCTGTATTAGCTTTAGCTAGTTCTAGGGCCATTTGAAACATCAATGGTTTGGGTTTACCTACAATTATGTTCACTTTTTTATTTGACAATGTTTCAAGAATATTAATCATGGCACCTCCACCAGGAACTAAACCATTTGGTGTGGGAAATGTGATGTCTGCATTAGTAGCAATAAATTGTATCGTTTCTTTTGTCAATATATTCATGGCACGAGCTAATTTAGTATAGGTGAGCTGGCGATCCATGCCAACGATTAAACATTGAACATCATTAAGGGGAAAATCAAAATAATCTTCTGTGTTTTTTTCTTGCCAAGGATTAAGTACTTCTAAGTTTTTGTTGGTTAGTTCTTCTTTCAATCCTTGTTCGCCAACAACATAGACTTTAGCATGAGGATAGTTTTTGGCGACAACTTTAGAAGTTAAATAAGCAGAACTTAAGATATTCTCAGGTTTTAAAGGGATGCCAAAAGAATTAAGCTTATCAGATAATTGTTCACGTGTTTTTGTGCTATTATTAGTAAGAACAAACACTTGTTTTCCTTCTTCAACGAGGAGGTTAATAACCTTATTAGCACCAGACAAAACGTGATCTTCTTTATAGAGAACGCCATCAGCATCAAATAAAACTAGTTTAATTCCATCATGAAAAATTTCGTTGAATAAATTCATATGTCTCTACAACAAAACTAGAACAAATTATTTATTAGTTCTTAGTTCTTGATATATTATAACCAAGAGTTTACAAGGGATAGTATATTATGTCTAAAGCTAGAAAGATAACAGCAATAATAATGATTTTTTTATTTACAATTGTTACATTATATAGTATAAGCGTTCGTTCTAAAAAGACAGAAATAAGTACTAAATCATATCCTAGCCCTAGCATATATGGAAAAATAAAGTCCATAATCAAGGAAGATTCACTATATGAGGATTTGATTAATAACGATTACTATAATACATTTGATGTGATTTTGAAAGCGCAAAATAATCATTATGATGCTATAATCACATTGGCAGAAAGTGTAGAAACACTTGATTCATATGCCGGTCTTAGAGCGACTATTAGTAAAAAAAGTATACTAGACCTTATTGCCCAGAATAAACTCATTGAAATTTGGAATAACTCTGAAATATCATACGTCACTCCACAATATACTACTAGTGCTACACTTAATTCATCTCGTACTGTTTATAATTATACTTCAGAAATGGGTGTTTCCGATATGTGGGAAAGAGGATATTACGGAAATAATACAAAAATAGCTATCTTGGATACTGGATGTACAACTACACATCCTGCCTTAGCTACCACAATGGAAGGTGATCCCCGTATCAATTTAACATGGAACTTTCTAGACAATTCACCAAACGTTAAAGATGATAATGGACACGGTACAGCTATTGCAGGTATAATAGCTAGTAATGGTATGGATGGATATATGACTGGTGTTGCTCCCAATTCCCACTTATTAATTGGTAAGGCTTTGAATAGTCAAGGTATAGGAACTCGTTCAACTATGATTCAAGCAATAGATTGGGCATTAGAAAATGGAGCTGATATAATTAATCTCTCAGTTGGAGAAAAGGTTGATTCTTTGTCCTCTCCCTTAGTAGAATCTGTTAACTATGCAATGGAACAAGATGTAATAATATGTGTGGCAGCTGGTAACTTAAGGAACAAAAATACGTTTGGGTATAATGATCTTTATACTATCCTTAGTCCGGGAATTGCAAATAAAGCTATAACTGTAGGAGCTGTAGATAATAACCATATACTTTATGAACATAGCAGTGCAGGCCCAGTAGTTAAAAACTATCATACAAACACTATGCAATCAATTTATGATAGTGTTGATGATAGTCATACATGGTTGAAACCGGATCTTGTAGCACCTGGTGTCCTCTTAAACACTACAAGTTCAACGATTGGTTTAACATCTAGAGTAACAGGAACAAGTTTTTCTACTGCAGTAGTGACTGGTTTGTGCAGTTTACTTATTCAAGCTTTTCCTGAATCTCATTCATCTACGATTAAAGCAGGATTGTTAAATGGGACAGAAAGCCTCAATATACATTTAGATTCACCTACAAGCGATACTATTGCCTATCAACCTTCTCATCTGTATCAAGGACAAGGATTCCCTAATCTTATTTCTTCATATGATTTTTTGAAAGCCCCTCCTGAATTAGTAATTTATCCAACTGCTGTTCCCTTTGTATCTTCATACTTATTCGTTAATACGGAACAATCCTTTTTGATACATCTTTATGCAATACATGATTTGTCATCGGTAAGCTATGAAATTAGAAGCTCAAAAACAAATATGTTCAAAATTAGCAATCCCAAATATAGTTTATCTGTAGGACAGCATGATCAACTAGTAAATATAAGTACAAAAGATAGTATGCCTGGTACATATAAGTGTTCAATAAAGATAGAAACACCATCTAATGTGTATCTTTTTAGTTTCCAAATTATTATCAAGTCTTGTTATGGTCGTGTTTTGATAGATAGTTTCGAACAAGGAGACCAGTATTATTATTCCCCTTATGGCTCGCTCTTTAAATTACTGGAAACAGCTAAATTTATGGGGATTAAACCTGTTATCAATACACGTGATATGAATTTTAAGAAAATTGATGATAGAAACTTGAATGATACAGAAATACTTCTTGTTATTAATCCAAATGATAATTCCTTACGCCCAGATTATACTGAAGACGAATTGTTAAAATTAAAAGATTATCTTACTCCAAAAGGCAATTATAAAGGTGGAACAGTAATTCTTTTCCCATCCTATGGTAGTAATTTAGATTTAGTAAACAATCTCACATCACCCTTTGGTATTACTTATTCTTCGTCTATCTATGATTATCAATTAGTCAATGTACAATACTTTTCTAACATTTTGAGCAGGTCACCCTATTCAGTTGAAAAAATATTCATTGATAATCCACTTACTCAAACATATCAAAACACTTCAGTTAGTAGAATATCAAATTATGTTTCATATGTAGATAAAAGACAGAATAACGGTTCATTGCTTATAGCTGGTAATAATATAGATATGTTTCAAATGACCCCTTATTTCTATAGTTCTAGTACTTCAAAATATGATGGGAACAAGGCAAATTATCTTTATGCAGATAATAAATTATTACTACGAAATATGTTTTCTATGGGCACAAATAAAAACCTTGATTTGAACTATTCGATTGCCAATAGCATAATTTATCCAGATGATAATCTGAAAATAAGAATTGATGTATTTAATTCATATAAAAGCTTGTCTGGTATAGAATTTACTTTTGATTTTGTTCATCGTGATAGAAGTTATCTTGTAAAACAAGATGTTTTGGATTTTGGTAATGGTACATATCTGTTTGTTCTTTCCCCCTCACAATATGATTTACCTACCACAGACTTTACAGTTTATATTAGATCAATATTTGACACAAAGAAATTCAATATTTCTTTCTTTGCTCGTATCTCATATGGGCCAATTATAGTACATATGTCTATTATATCTAGCATCCTTGTCATCATTCTTATGAAACCAAAAAAAGAACCTAAAAAATAATTACTCTTTTTCTAATACCTCATTTACTTCAACTGAATATCGAGAAAGAATGTTCATTGATAAGGCTAAGCCATATGTGTCCCTTGATGCTGCCAAGAGAATAACGGGTCCCACATTCTGAAGGATCAAGAACCCTTCAGTACCCTTCAAAATAAGCTGATCTAACTCACCATATTTTATCTGTTTTACTGCCTGTTTCCCTGCAGAATTAAGTGCTGAAGTTAAGGCTGCCATGATACTGTGATCGGTGCCTTTATCCGCGAAAAAAGCCACTTCACGACCTTCA
>CAZHRF010000017.1:0-58217 GCA_964534625.1 uncultured archaeon
CCACTCGTCGATAATTCCATTGATGAACAATTTTTCTTCCGTACGGACGTTGATTTCCTCTACAATGCGCTTTACGAATGTTATACGGGTAGCCCATGGTCAAAAAGAGAATTTATTTTATATTAGTAAGTATACTTGTTTTGATTTTAAGATTTTAAAATTTAAAATATGATACATAGAAAAAAAATTTAAATGGCGAAAAAAGAATTATTCTTAATTACAAATTCCAACACTTTAGACAAAAAAAGAAAGGTAGAAAAAATGAACAACTATCAATACACTTTCAAGATACTTTTGCTTGGCGATGGTGCAGTGGGGAAAACAAGTCTAGTTCAGCGATTTATTCATGATAAATTTAGTTCTGGTTATCTTATGACAATAGGAATGGAACCTTACTCGCGTTTTGAGACAATCGACGGTACAAAAGTCTGCTTACAGCTTTGGGATATAGCTGGACAAGATCGCTTTCAATCTATGAGACATATATTCTATAAGGGAAGTCTTGGTGCTCTAGTGACGTATGATATTACTAGACGACAAAGTTTTGAAAACCTCAAGAGATGGATTAAAGAAGCTAAAAATGAATCTCCACGAATTATGCTTATAATGGTTGGAAACAAGAATGATTTAGAAGATATGAGAGATGTTTCTACCGAAGAAGGTCAAGAATTTGCAGATAAAATGGGTTGTATAGACTTTATTGAGACATCCGCAAAAACTGGTGAGAATGTATCAGAAGCTTTTCTTAATCTAGGTAAATCTATTTACGAGAGTGTAAGTAAGTAAATAAAGGCTTTATTGACTTTAAACATTACCTTAAATCTTAATTTTTTATCTTCTTGTTTAAGGTTAATCTAGTTTTTTTCCTAATTGTTTTCTTATTCTGCCTGAACTTATTTTAATGCCTCTCTTATCATAAACAAAAGGTACAACTAGTACTAATAATTGATCTAAACCTTTCATTGCTCGTAATTTGTTGATTTCAACTCCTGTTGAATATGTTTCTTCTGTTACCACGATACCTTCTGCTGTTTTATCTGTTAAAGCTGGTCCATATCGGTCTTTTATTGCCATAAGTTCATAATCTGTGGATCCTCTTTGTTCAAGAAACCGCCTAACATTTTCTTTGCGTTGTTCAAAGTTCTGCATTAAAAAGAGAAATTTATCTCGAGGTCGCATTCTTCTTGCAAAATCATCCGTAGTAATACCAACGCGAACTCGTTTTGAGAGAGACATGGCGGCTTCTAATAAAGCTCTATGACCATCATGGATGTGATCGAATGTTCCACCTAATAGTACTTCGTTTAACCAAGGCAAAGAAGACACCTGCACTAAAACTTAACAGATACACTATAAACTTTTTTCTTGCTTTCACAGAAAAAAATTTTTAGTGCAAAATTAAAATTACTAATTATCTCAAATCATGCAACTAGCAATGTTTCCAGGTTCGGGATGGGTCTGGGTATTACCCTGACACTATGGCCGCGTCGAAACGCAGCGAAGGGTTCTTCCCAAGTCCTCTCGGAACTCAGTACAAAACCAAACGTAGTCAGACTTGACTTTCCCGATCATCAGGACGCATCCAGATGATTTCTGTCATTGCTGGATAATCAGCAGTAGAGTGGTTTTTTTTTCTTTTAAAAATGTTACTTTCTTGAAGAATATTGTCATTAATAAACTTAATAGGGCTTGCTAGACCACAATTAAAATGAATTAATATGGTGCCCCGAGACGGATTTGAACCGCCGCCTAGGGATTACTGTATGAATATAAAATAATCATTCCACAGTCCCCAATTCTAGCCACTATACTATCGGGGCATAGTTTATATTTGCTGTTCCTTTTTTCTACTATTACCTTTTAAGCATTGCTGTTTTCAACTACTTTATGCTTACTCTTTGATAATTACTTTTTTATGTATTATACCTTAGGTTTTCATATGACCAGTTCTAGTAAAGGTAAAATAATAATACAGCTGCACAATTTTGCATCGGTCAATCATTGTAGTGAGTTTATGAAAATAGCTCTTGGTTTGGGTGCACGAGAAATTGTTTTTTCAAAAGGTGTAGGGTCAGCAGCAAGTTCTGGTATTCCCATTGCTCAAAAGATGGCATTCGCTGCAAAAGCCAACTTCCTTGTTTTGCGTTCAATTCAAGATACAATTGAACTGCTTCACCCTGATGAAGTTTTTCTTTTTATAAAAGAGACTTATGCAAATGAACTGTTTGATCCTCAACAAGTGGTAAAATCTTATCAGAGTGGTAAAACGATTTTATTAGTTTTTGGAGGTTCAAGTACTGGTCTTTCAAGAAAAGACTTAGATCTAGGGCGATCGGTATTTATAAAAAACACAAAAGATATTGGATGTTTGGGGCAAGTAACTTTATCATTATATTTTTTACGTGAAGCATTAGATCACATGCAATAATATTAATTCTCATATATCCAGTCCTTCATCATCTATAATCATCATGCGAACAAGATTATTGAAAGCTTTCTCTGTATTAGTCCCTTCTTTAGCGGATGTAAATATATATTCTGCATTCCCATGGTACTCTACCAACTGTTGCATATCTTTTTCATCTACTTCAATGTTTTGTAAATCTATCTTATTAGCGATAAATACAATAGGTTTTTTGCCAACCACATCCACGAAAGAGTCTACCCAAGAAAACAATTCTTGCTGGGTTTTGTAATCTGTTGAATCACATATTGCCAAAGCTCCTGATGCAGCGAAGTAATATTTACTTCTTACAGCTTTGAAAACCGTTTGCCCTCCTATATCCCAAATCGACAAAGTAACTTGATAATCCATATAGTCTATCTCTTTTTTCATTATTGTTGTTCCTAATGTTATCTGATATACTGGACTGAAATACCCAGTTACAAAGCGCCTTACTGTAGACGTCTTTCCCACACCTGGAGGACCGATTAACATTACTTTCTTTGTTGCTTTCATCAAGTACATCCTTTCCGATTATTTGTAGTTTATATTTAATAAAAACTTATTGAGGCATAACCGACAACTTGTGATTTGTTTCCCGATACTTCTCCTGAAGTTGAGTAACCAAGTATTTTAACTTGATTCCTACCTGATTTTTCAGCTGCAATCATAGTAGCTAATATTGGCCCATATCCGCACATGGTTACTTTTAGCTGATCTTTAATTTCATACATTTTTTTACCACTCATCTGTTCAATAGCTTGTAATACTTTCTCATCTTTTTGTTTTGCCTGTTCATGTGGTTCGTAGTGGGTGAAATCCGAGCTTGCTATAACAATGGCATTCTTATCTTTCAGTACTTTAGCTAATGTTTCTCCAAGAGATTTTGCGTGCTCATAGTTTTGTCTTGTAATAACTATTGGAACAAAATCAAAGTTGTTTTTGAGAATATACTGGAGAAACGGTAATTGTACTTCTACCGAATGTTCTTTTTCGTGAGATTCATCGTTTTTTTCAATTATATGATTATCTGCAACAAGCTGATCAGTTATTTCATGATTAATTGACACATCTCCAAAAGGAGTCTCCCATTGGGTTACATTCTTTGGAACCGCTATTATTGGACCATATCCTCTATGATTCGGCCCAATAACAATTATGGTGTCTGGTTCGTCATATTTACTTAGCTCTAGATAACTCATAGCTGCAATTGGGCCAGAATAAATATATCCTGCGTGAGGAACGACCAAAAAAGGTGTTTTTCCTTGGATTTTTTTAACTTCTCCTGGCATTTTTTTTGGTCCATACTCTGATAAGAAACTATTTTTAATCAAATCTCTTAATCTTTCTTTGTGTTTTGGATAAAAATGTCCTGCCACTGCTGCTATTCGTTTCATATATGGAAATGTAATTTTATAATAAAAAATATTGTCATTGTGATTGGATAAGTTTTAGGTAACTTATATAATTTGAAAGTTTAATTGCATATCTCTAATAATATTAGCGATGTCTTGTACAGAGGAAGATTTTAAATCCTCTCCATTGATTTGCTTAATTAAAACTGGTTGGTTGGTTTTATTTCTCTTTTTGTGATATTCATCAATTGAAGAAAATAACATAATTAAAGAGTGAACATCATTATATTCAGCCAAAAGTTCAATATTATTGATATAATCTATTTTTTTTGCTTGTTTATAATGGATGGCTGCCATTGGTAAACCATTTTTTAACACTAATTCAGCATAATTATCTGGTAGAGGGCGTAGAAATAATTTTCTTATCTTGAATCGTTTGATAAAAATGTTTTTGTATAAAACTATTAAGGGATCATTTCTTGGTAGATAACTGATATTACCCGTTGATACTCCCTCTTTATTGACAAACGCCATTAATTCATTTTCAATTGTTTTTGTTGTAAATTGCACTTCGTTTATTTCCTCAATATATCTCCCTGATTTTACACCAAATGCTGCAATCATTTCTTTTAGATACATTTCTATTTGAGTATTAGATAAACCAGTGATATTTGCTAATTGATTTATTGTTAGAGGTAAATTGGACGAGAGTATCCTATGAATGATTTCAATCCATGCTTCTTTCTGTGATTTTATGTTTTTTAAAGTTTGATTCTTTAGGAAAGCATCTACATCCATCCAGACAAGTTTTCCTGAACTTGTTTTTGTTTTAACTATTCTATGTGCATGTTCTAGTTTGCTCAAAGAACTATAAAGAAGTTTTAATGACAGATTGAGTTTACTTTTTATTTGTTGTGCACTCAATTTTTCTCTTTGTTTTATTAGTTTAAGAATACGTTCTTCAAAAGTTCCAATATGTCTTTTTGGACTTAGTTTAGTATAAATATTGTAATCCTTCGTGTTTATTAGACCATGTGGCAATCCACCATATTTACCCACAACTATTTGATTGTTAATTAGTAAAGTCTCAATTAAACTCTGTTTTCCAGTGTTTATTCTTGTTATTAATGATGAGATGGGTAAGGGAATACCTACTGATGATAGCAATTTTAGAATTTCAACTCTTGTCTTTTTTTGGGTTAATTTATGTAAACTTTGATATTTTAATAAAAGAGGGGCGTATTTTTCCCAAGAGTATTGCACAGAATAACCTTGGGAGTTTGAAGAATAACCAGAGTATCGATAAATAACTCCCTCATTTCTAATTCCGTACCCTCTCTGTTTCATAATATCTAACATCGTTTTAGTTTGGTTTTCCATTAATTCTGAATGGATGTGAGGAAAGACTAATTCTTTACCTTTATTCTCAGCAAATTCTTGAATTAGATCACGAATTTCTTTTTCAATGACATCATATTTTTTTGTTTTCCTTATATCTTGTACTTGTAATTTATTGGAAATTAATTTATAGTTAAAGGAACAGACTGGCACTCCATTGGTTAATACAAGATATTTTTTCACTTCATTAAGTGGCATAAAATCAGCAGAACCCCAATATTTAACCAGGGGATCATTTTCAGGTAGAAGGGATAATTCTTCTTTTTTTTCTTCAGTAAGGATTTCTTTCTTGAATCTCTCCATTTGATCTAACTCACTTTTATCTAAAAATGCTTCATAGGTGGAATTTTCTATGAAATTTCCTCTAACTATTTTCCCTTCTTCATATAAATCTATTAAACTTGTACTTACCTTTCCTCCAGACAATTGTAAAATCTTCATAATTTGTGGTACAGTTATCGGACCATAATTTTTTATTGTTTCAAAAATTAGTGATTGAATGGCTTTTGTTTTACTCATCTGCTTTTCTTCTAAGAATTTAATTGGATCATAGACTAGCCAGCTATTCCCATCAAAAAACATTAAAATACGTAAATTTGATCTCAAATCAGTTAATATCTCCATAACTAGATCTCTATTTAGATCAAACTGTTCTATTATCTTTTGTCTCGTGGTACTGCCCTCCCCCTTAATATATTCTAAAATGCTTCTAGTTTTTGTATTCTTATACTCATAATTATCTTCATAATTCTCGTAATAATAAAAAGGCAAATAATCTTTACTTATATAAGTCAAATTATTAGATATGAACGGAGCTTGAATTACCAGATTATTCCTTAATAAAGAATCTAAAAGAGAAGAAGAATATGTTCTCATTCTTGCATGCAATGATTCTTGATCTAAAAAGTACAATAGATTTTTAGTAATTTCTATTGCTTGTTTGTAATGAATGCCCTTGAATTCCTTAGAAAGAGATTGTTTCTGCAGTAAATAAAATCCAAGTTCTTCAAGGTTTAAGCTGAAACTTACAGTATCAATCATAGTGTCTCTCCATTTTTATTAATGAAATGTTATTTATGCGTTTTATTAGTAATGTTTTAACTTCTTCTTCAAAAAAAGCTTTTAAAGACTCTACAGCATTAATAATATAGTTAAACTCTTTTTCACTATTTACTCTCCGGTCTAATTGTATGTCTTTAATTATCATTGCTCCCTTCTCTACTCTTTCAACTTTGCATACAGCGATAATTCTTTTATTCAAGACTATGCAATAATTTTCTGCTGAAGTTGAAAAATGCTTCATCAATATGTTATGAAAAACAGTTTGTGCAAAATCATATGGAGGAAGAATATAATACGTATTAATGGTTTCTAAGCTACGTGATAATGTGTTCTCCTTCTTTTCGTTTTCTAGCAATTTTTGATAAGCATCTTTTGTTATAAAATAGAATTGAAGTGCATCTTCAATAAATCGACCGGTTAAAATTTCTTCTCCATCTACAAGGTCTGTCATTATCTCTTTTATTTGAGATCTGTTGAGAACAGAAGGTATTGAAGTACGTTCAACGATTTGTTCTTCCGTAGCTATTCCTAAACTTTCCAAAACATGCTTTACATATTTTTTACGTGCTTGTGTTATATCAATACTTTTCTTGTTAGATTCAAGCTCTAATATTTTATATTCTGATATTTTTCCATTACTATCTAATTTGTTGCCAGCTATCATCATGTTTGCTTCTAGAGTCTTAATAGTAGAAAGCAAACTAATAGTGTTCCCTTTATAGTCTTCTTTCATATCTTCAATAGATGTCAAACCACCTTTAATACATTCAACAACGAATTCATGATCCTCTTTTAATTTTCTCCTTTTTCTTACTCCAGCTATTCTTAATTCTATAAATTTATCTGAGTAAAAAATTTCATTTTGTACATAAACGCGATTCTTTTCTATCAAACTATTTAACAAGTAAATTATTACAGTTTTCATTTCTCCAGGAAATCTTGCTTGGATTTCTTCAAAAGATAAAAAACCAAAATCTTCAATTAGCCTGAGTAAATTTTGTTCTGTTAGAGTATTGCCTTCATTTTTTAACCACATTTTGTTGATTAGATAGTTATGGATTAAAGATTCCTTGAACACCCTAGTAACGGATTCACCTCCCACTAGGGTGGCTTTTATTACTCTATATCCCGCTTTTTCGAAGATTTCCCGTACTATGGTATTATTTTCAGATAGGATTGACGTTTCATTTATATCTTCAATTTGGAGACTCAAAACTTTGTGCATTCTCCTAGTGTATTCAATAAGTTTTGCAGAAATTGTTTTTAATAATACTTCATTGTACATTATCGATTCATTCAATTTTAGATTATAAACTTGTAAGTATTTACCTCTTTGTAATTTATATTCTATTGAACCTTTTATCTCGCCTCCAACAATGATAGGGTCTATGGTGCCATCTCCATAGATTTCATTTAGATGTCGTTTTAATCCCAAGTTTGTAAACGGGTCTGATTTGGGTATAATGACTATTAAGTCATCCTCTAAAAATCGATAGATGAACTTTTGTTTAATCGCTTTAATTTCTTCAAATCTACGTATTGTAAGATAATAATTTGTTTTTCGTTGTGTCAGCGTTTTTTCAATAATTGAATCTTTTTCAAGAAGAGATTTTATTACTCTTTCAACAGAACTGTATTTGAAGCCTGATATTTGAGTTAATTCTAATAGAGAGACTGGGCCTAGGGACTTTATGAACAGCATTATTACCTGCTGTAAACTCTCATTAATGGAGGGAAGCTTATTATTATCCACATAGCGTGTTGTCACATCATATACATTGGGTGAAAAAATCCTAGGTAATGTTGTATCTACTAGGGGTGTTTTTCTGATTATATGCAACGTTTTATCAAGTAATATTAAACTTTCATGAACAACATTACTATCATAACCAGTATAGTCAATAAGATCTCTTTTTGTCATTGGACCATATTTTTTTAATGTCTCTAATATCTTTTCTTCTACCTTGGATAATTCATAAGGCTCTCTATATGCGACATAAAAATAAGGTAACTGTCTTATGCTAATATAAGAAACTCTATTCTTTGCAAACCTTCCTTGTAAAATCTTATTTTCTTTTATCAATCTCCGTAACCAATCAAATTCAAAATCTTGCATCCTGACTATTAATGAATTTAAATCTTCGATGAAGCCAAAGTGTTCTAAGATGTCTATTATTGAATCTTGGCTACTTCTATCTGTAAAATATTTTTTTAACGTAAAATTATATCTTATATAATTTAATTCTTCATTAGTAAGTACAACAGAATCTGGTGATCTCATACTTAGGTTTCTTAATAGTTCTCTATCTTCTAGCAGTATATATTGTGGTTGAGACGTTGCTTTAATTATTTGTCCTTTTAATACGCTGCTTTCTACTTCTAATTCTTTTAGTGCTCTTTCTATTTTCTCTTTCTTTACAGCAAGATATGTGGTTATTGCATCGAGTGTTTTTGGTCCGTGTGTAGATAAATATCGTTCAATTACTTTTTTCAAACACTCTTCAGGGTCTAGTTTTTTTGCTTGAACAATAAGATTCTTTGGTACTTTGTTTCTAACTAAACTATATTTCCATTTTAATTTTCCCTTATATAATATATACTGTGTTCTTGTAATCTGGAATGCTCTTTCAAGTTTTTTAATGCTTATTCTTAAATCAATAGGATCATAGTCTATTTTTTCTACCAGTTCATTGAAAGAAACGCTTATCTTGTCTTTCATTTTGTTTAAAATATATTTGTCTATCTCTGATGGTTCTAAAGCTTGAATATATACATTCCAATAAATCGGATAATCCTTCATTGGAATGGTTCTATGATCATTATTTCCAATAAGAACCTCAATAAACTCATTATCGTTCAGTAACTCTATGATCCATGTTCTCACTTTTTTGGGATCGGATATCTCTATATCATAGATACTGGGAGTTAATGATGTTGTGGTGCTAATGGGAGCTAGAACAGTTAGCGCTTTTCTTAAATGTTTTTTTGCTGATATTGGAACATTTTTATCTTTATAGCTTCGTGTATTGAAAATTTGTCTTACTAGTCCTGCATCAAATAAAGTTTCTTTTGCTTTATCTTCCCCTATTACTTTAGCAAGTACTTTTTCATGAAGATCTCTTAATAGAGCGGTTCTGTCAGATATTTGTACTACATCTGTAGATCCCAACAAAACTATACCATGTGCAAAAGGGCTTGGGATCTCTAATAAGGGGGTAAACTCAATCTTGATATCCTTTTTTTCAATTTTTTTTAATACTACTAATGAATTTTGTAAGTCCATGTAATCTTCAAGTATCTCTCGGTATGTTTCCTTAATGATTGGAAAATCATCTTTATCTTTTATTGAATTGAGTATTCTTTTTGCATACATGTTTTGTCGAGAAACAGGTATAGAACGTTTTGTTGAACGTCGTAATATCATGAACCCTCTATTTGCTACATGTCTGAATCTAGATTGAAATAATTCTGTATTGAGTATGGATTTTTTGATTATCCTTTCTAAATTTGTTGATTTAACTAAAGAGGGGATTTCATCTACATCTAGTATTTTTCCAACTGGTAAGGTTAAAATGAATCCATTATCATTTACTGCTGCTGCAACATCACAATTCATTTTATTTCCTACTGTATATGCATAAGCCCGAGACAAAGCATCATTTACTCTTCTTCCATAGTATGCATGAAATATTATACACATTCGTCCTTGAGGATCAATAAATGATTCAATTAATAATCTATTATCACTAGGAACGGTTCCTATATAGTTTAATTGTTCTTGGACATATTCTTGTATTGTTTTTGCCACTACTTCATCTGTTCTAAACGAAGAAATAATCCATTCCATTAAATCTTCTTCTTTTTTCTTTAATTTATTTGCAATTACATTAATGAAGCGTCCGATCTGTTGAGACAATTCAAATGACCTAGGTAGTTCCTCTCCTACCCAGCTGGGGATGGTTGGTCGACGTCCAAATGCTTCTCCGACTATAACTCTAGATCCTATTGTTCTTTTAAATTGGTAAGTATGGCTTCCTAAAACAAACACATCTCCAGTATTAAGTCGTTCTACAAATGTTTCTGATAATACTCCTAACCTCGTTCTATACGTCTCTAATTCAACATAATAATCGGCATTTTCGGGTATTGTACCAATGTTAGTATAAAATATTATACGTGAACTACGTTTTCTCCCAAAAGCATTTTCCTCAGGATCATACCAAATTTTACGATAAACCTTTCTCTCTCTCAATTCTAAATTATATCCACCTAAATATTCCACTGTTTTGATATAATCCTCATAAGATAGGTTTCTATAGCAATATGAACTTTTAATAAGATTATACGCATCATCAATTGACCATCGTTTAATAACTGATATTCCTACAAGAAACTGTGCTAACACATCTAAACAGTTTAAAGGAATCTGTACTTTGTCAATATCACGTCCATATACGCTTTTATTCAAAACTGCGCACTCAATTGAATCATCTCTATCTGTAACAATTAACCTCCCTTTTGCAATTTGACCTAATGAATGACCACTTCTACCAACGCGCTGTAAACATTTTGCAACAGTTTTTGGAGACCCTACCTGACCAACAAACTCGACACTACCTATGTCTATTCCAAGCTCTAACGATGTTGAAGATATTGCAGCTAATAACTCATTGTTTTTTAATCGATCTTCAACATCTAGTCTGATTTCACGTGATAGACTAGAATGATGAACAGCAATCTGGGAGGCATGTTCTGTACCCAGAAAGTCTTTAAGTTTAAATGCTACACTTTCTGCTCCCCTTCTTGTATTTGTAAAGATGATGGATGTTTCATGATCAAGGATCAAATCAGATAAAATCACATAGATATTTTGTTGTACCTCAATGTATGGGGTGTGTAAAAGGTCTTTAACTGGGCTTAATACCGCTAGATCTAACCTTCTTTGAGGGGGTAAATTAGCGATATAACACTTTCTTTCTGTACACATTAAATCCCGACCAACGAGGAGTCGAGCAATTTCTTCTATGGGTGCTTGAGTGGCGGATAAACCTATTCTTGTTAATTCCCCCTCAATTAAGTCGCTTTCTAAATACTCTAAGAATAAAGATAATAATACTCCTCGTTTATTATTGCTTATTTCATGAATCTCATCTAGCATTAGCCATCTAACAGTTTTTAGATTCAAAGACATTTTAGGTGAAGTTAATAACAATCCTAAAGATTCAGGAGTGGTTATAAGGATATGAGGAGGTGTTCTTCGCATTGCGTTTCTTTCTGCTTGTGTAGTGTCTCCTGTTCGAGTAGCCACACGTATTTTAGGTGTTTTGATGTTTTTTTCTGCAGCTAAATCTTGTATTCCCTGGAGCGGTTCTTCTAGGTTTTTTCTAATATCATTTCCTAGAGCTTTTAGCGGAGAGATATACAAAATGTATGTTTTATTTTTTAATGTGCCTTGTTTTGCTTTGATGAACAACTCATTAATAGCAGCTAAAAAAGCAGCAAAGGTTTTACCTGAGCCGGTAGAACTGAAAATCAATGTATTTCTTCTTTGATGAATTGAAGGTATAGCATATAATTGCGGAGGAGTAAAACCATTTGGGAATTTGGTTGTAAACCACTCACATACAATTTCATCAAGAAACGCGTGTATTTGTTCATCTGTTGAACAATCTTCTAAATAGTAGATGGTCATATCCTAATTCACAAATTTTTTTTTAGTATAAATATCTGTTTTCTTTCCATTCAGTATTACTTTTATTTTTTCTTTTGGACTTTGGTTGGACTAAATTTGAATTTGGCAATATAACCGCCTATGTTAGACATTTCTCTTGGGTCAATAAATAGTGAGGATGCGGTGTGTCTAATAATTTTTCTTGTGTCCATTCGTTCTTTGTTTCTTTCAATTCTTGATAAAAAATATCCTTTTTTCTTCAATTCTCGTATCCTTCTGGGAAACCCTTGTTCTTCATAATAAGAATAATTTGTTATCTCCTCAAATAGTTCTTCATTCTCCATCCAATCTATGGAATGTGTGACATAATTGATTAATGCATTAGGGTGCAAGCATTTGTACAAATCAGTTATAACACTATGTTGATACTTGACAAAACTTTTCAACCTATGTTGATCCAAATTTGAGGTGGTTACTGGTTTAAGTCCTGTTTTAGAGTTAGGTAATTCTAAGTATACAAGTGTGTACTTCATTCTATGTGTATCATTTATAAATACTTTAGGTGATGCTGTGACAATTCTAACTGCCTCATTTCCCACGCGTTGTATCTGTTTTTGGATTACTGTTGACTGCATTTTATTCCTTGCAACAATTGTTACTGGAAATTTATTTTTAGTCTTTTCAGCTATATAAGATGCAACTTCTCCTCTACCGGTGGTAAAAACTAAAATATTTTCTAGACTTGTTAAATCATCGAGATACATTGAATTAACCGCTACTACTTCAACGGGTGTTAAGATAGAAAAATATCCTCGTCTATAATGTTGTAGTTCTGTAATGGGAGGGATGTATGCTACTGATTTTTCTATCTTCGCAACTTCTTGCAAAGGCAAATTCGCTAGTTCATTACTATTGACTAATGCTTTTGCATATGCAAGAAAATTACCCACATGATCAACCACTGCTATTTGTTGTCCTGTTGTAAAAAATTTTTCCGGGTCGTCAGTTTTAGGCTGTAACACGCCTGAGCTCAACACATTCTTACCCATCATGACATCTTGAGCTTGTTCTCTGTCTACATATAGAAAAGGCAAATCATCTGGAGGTTTATCAAAAATCTCTCCCTTTTCAATTTTGACTTCTAAAATATCTGAAAAAAATTTGTTCTTGGTAGCGAATATTTTGGAATCTTCAAAAATATTGATTAATGAATCGATATCAATTCTACTTGTATTAACTTGGACCCATAGAGAGTTATATGGTTTAGATAAATCTTTTAATAAGGAATCTAGTTCACTTTTCGGCATATATTCTAACATGTGTGCCATTAAACTTCTCTTATAATGATGTTTATCTGCTAATTGTTGAATGATATCTATGTGATTTTCTTCTTTTTCCGAGCTAGACATAGTATATTTAAATCTCAATTATACGCTTTAAGAATATTATTAAGATAGACTTTAACACAAGAATAGTGTTTATTAGTTTTCTTATTTTGTACTTAGAATTAATAAGTTTCAATGGAAGTAGTCTTTTGTCTATCTTAAGTTTAAAATATTATTGCCACTCCATTAAGAAAGCTGACTCACCGTCTCGATAATAATTTGTTAATTCTTTTTTAATCTCGTATTTAAGTTTTCTATACATTTCTATTGCAGAACGATTTGAAATGCGTACTTCAAGATAAATTTTTTCAACGCCATAATCTACTAGTCTTCTCATAGCGTTTTTCATCATTTTTGTACCCAATTTTTGACGTCTATATCTAGGAAGAACAGCAATAGAAATAACATGCCCTTTTAATGGTGCTAAACCTACGACTGAGCTTAAAGGTTTTTCCACTCTGCATAATACATATCCCCCTATTTTATTGTTAACTTCGCCGACTATGCAAGTAAAACCAAAATTGGAGATTATGCGATAGAAAAAATCGAACGAATAATTTTCAGGGAGACATGCTCTGTTAATTTTCATAATGTCATTGATATCAGACAGTTCAGCTTGCCTAATAGTTATGTTTTCTTCTTTTTCTTCCATTGTTATCATCCAATCCAGATGTTTATATGTTAAATTTTACTTTTAAAGCTTTTTTTACATATTAATGATACTATTATTAAACTAAACAATTGAAATTCTTAAAACATGTATTGTTATTATTCATTATATCAGTTGTTTAGGTTTAAATATAATATTTGGTCATATTTTCTCTCTTATTTACTTTTTGGAATTCCCCAATCTTGATACTTTTACACTTAGTGAGGAGAAAGCCACTAAAAATTATTTTACTACTGATTAAAAATTTTATTGATATGACTATGGATTTTAGTAACATCATTACTCTATTTTCTATGTATTAATCCAGTTTTTTAAAAACAGTTAATAACCCTCAACAATAAGAATAAATAACAGAAAGCTATAACTAACATTAAGATTTGTTTGGAGGTCTAAAGTAATATGTCAAAACATTATCCCTATAATTTATGGATATCTGTTGGAACTGATTTTGGCGTTAGTTTTGCAACAATCGGAAATCTCGCAAAAGATTCTTCTATGATGCAAGGCATTCTGTTGAGTTTACAAAGCCTAATGTCAAGCGAGGTTCAAGTTACAGATTCAAGATTTATGACTGGACAAAATGAATATGTGCGTTTCGGCACTTTTACGTTAAATCAAGAAGAAATAGATGTTGTTGTACAATATATTCTTAAATCCAATGAACAAAATGAATTAGATGATCATGATGAACAGCTCGCCCAACAACTTGCTCTGTCTTTTTGTAAATTTATCGTTATGACTCCGAATTTCTATGAAAATGTTGAATCAGGAAGGTCTATCTCTAGGGATCATGTTGCAAAATCCTTTCTTAATGCCTGTACTATAACTAAACAAAAAATATCTGTAACCGAAGATGATAAATCTTTAATTAAGCACATTAATAGTGAATTAAAAAATGCTGAAAGTGATACATCTTATTTTTCTACTTTATCCCAGTTAAAAGAATTTGAGAGTCTTTTAGATGAAAATGGTCTTGGTAGATCCTATATTCCTTCTTTCAAGCGCCAATTACTTCTTCAACTTCTAGCTCAAGATATATTAATTAAGTTAATTGAAAAAGACCCATTTGTACTTCTTGAATATAGGAGACCTAGATATATAATAGAAGAAATGGTTCATAGGGTAGAAAATTATATCCAAAATATTAAGATTGATGTAAAAAACATCATTACAGAGTATAATGGTAACGATTTAAATAAAAAAGCTAATAACTATCTGAAAAAACTATGTATTGATGAAATTCATTCTGCAGATCGGTTCATATCTCGCTATCTTGCAATAGATATTCTGAAAAAGTTAACTAAAAAAAGACCTCTCCTAGCTTTGAAGGATTTTAGAGATTTGAAACTTGAGAATGAAATAAAAAAAGAAATTCAGAGTACAACTAAAATCACATCACAAGGGGATATGATTTGTGATGCTCTAGTTGAATATTTAAAACCGCCAATTTTAGAGAAAGCAAGGCTTTTTTATAATAGTTTAATAAACTCATTCGGGGATAAAAGATTACCAGCAAGCGTATGGAGTGTAATTACTGATTTTACATTTTCTTTAATAGATGAAAATGATATTGAATTACCAAAGAAAACAAAGAAAAAGAGACATAGTTCTTCTGTTGAAGCAAAACGTTTTTTTATAAAAGAGAAGATGGAAGAGCTCTCTTTAATGAATAATAGTTGGAAAAAAGAGTTAGCAGTCAAATTTAAAGAAACTGGATTAGGAAAGCAGCTTCAGATTCAAAATGTGGAAGAATCTGTCGTTTTTGCAGCAGCTTTGGAACAAGCAGTAATATCCACTATGAAAAAAATATTCCAAGACCATCTTATTGATGAAGAAATGGGGGACATATTTGATTATATTATTATGCAATACAAAAAAATCGCTGCTCAAACCGTCTATGGGGATTTGATTAATAACATACTACTTGATTTAAAAAACTATGAAAAGGTAACTAGGGAAAACATCAGTCTCTCCGTATTAGATTTAATAGAATCAGCAATAGAAGAGGGGGCAGTAAAAGCATACATCAAATCTATCCCTGTAAAAAGGAAAAAATCCTTTTTCAGAAGAAACATTAGTCTTCAATATGATGGACGAGAGATTACTACACATGAAGTTTTAAAGAAATTCAATGTGACAATAAGATATCACAATACTGTTACTCCACTACCCGAAATCAAAAAAGATGGAGAATTTCTAGTATATTGCTTGGCGCAAAAAAATATCTTAAAACGAGCGTATATAAAATCGTCTATACGAAATAGTCTATACCCCTATTCTGATGCCATCTATCAATTCCAAGAGAATATAATAACAAGAATTGATGGATTGATCACCTTATTTCAAGAACAAATGGTGGGTGATTTAAAACCAGCACATATACTACCTGAAGTAAAAAAAGATTTTCCTGTGTTTTCTTCACCATCCGTTCCTGAATGTTTGGAAAATAAGAATTTTGATCAAAAAACTAAAGAGGAATGGAGAGATCATTCTCCCAAAATTCATAAGATCCTACAAGACTTGATCAGTAGTTTTGTTGAACTAAGAAGTGATGATATTAACTACAAAAAGAAAGCAATGAAATTTTACAATTCTGCCATCAAAGATCTGAAAAAAGTTAGAAATAAATTAACAAATAGTTGGGATAAAATAAAAAATAACTTGGAAAAAGAATTGAAAAAGCATTCAAATGCAGGTATTAGTGGACTTGATAATCATTTTGAAACAGTAGAAAATGAGATTGAAAATTGGATAGGAGAGGGTTTTTATATCAACAAACTTGAACCTGGAAAACTTACTCAAAAAAGATCTGTTTGTACAAAAGAAGTAAGGAACAAAAACCAAGCAATCCTAACAAAAAATATTGGCAATTTACCCAAAAACTTCTTAGAAATTGGATTGTCTATCTTATTATACAAACGGATACCTGATTTTGTAATTGAAGAATCATATGGTCAAATGATAAGTGGAGATAAACACATATCAGCTGAAGTAAGAAAAGCTTGGGGTAAAAGCCATTCCCGCAAAGAATTCGAGTCCAACCTTTATCTTAATATGCGTGTATTAGGTAACGCTTTAATTAAGAGTATACAAAACTATAGCCGCTTTACTCATTCACAATATATAAAGAACGATATAGAGCTATCGAGCGTGAAAAAGGGATTCTACATTGTTATAGCAACGATCCCCAAAAGTATCTTCAAAACTAAAGCACAATTGAGTTTACTTTTTACTTTTGATAACCTAGAATTTTTCTCAGAAGGTAATAATTGGCATGTAAGATTGTTTGTTGAACCTGAATATAGTAATTTCATGAATAAATATAAAGACAGATTGATTGTTTTGAGTGACATTATCAGCTTTGTGGCAAGAATTAAATTTGAAGAAAAAACTGAGGCTATATTTGATGGTATAAAAGCCGTTTTTTCTTATTTAATAGAACATGGGGATAAAAATATTATAGATTTCTCTGAGTCTTTAAAAGAAGCCATATTTAGGTTAAGCGATTATCCTACTATAACAGCAGAAGATGGTAAATAAAATTAAATAAAAAAGTAAAAAGAATACTTTTTTAAATTTGATCGGTTAAGTTTTTACCTTCAATGAATCTATCACAATATTTACATCGAAGAATCTGTGGTTCTGTTGAAATAACATCAAATGATGGACTTATTGGTTCTCTTCCATTTGATATGCAATTGGGATTTAAACATTTAATAAATCCTTCAACATGTTTGGGGATTTGTAACAGAATCTTTTCTTTAACTTCATAATCTTTAATGATATTGATTGTTGATCTCGGGATAATAAAAGAAAGTTTTTGTTGCTCCTTTTTGGAGAGTTCTTTACCTTTAATCTTCACAACATCTTTTAACCCCATTTTTCTAGATTCGACTCTCATAGCTAGTGCGATGGTATAGGGATAATTAGAATCGATATCTAATATTTTCAAAACACTCAACGCTTTTCCAGGCGGGATACGATCTATAACAGTCCCATTTTTAATTTTTGTTACTATTAGTTTTTTATTATCACTTATTTTTTGTAATTCTTTTTCTTCCATTTTTAATCCAACCCTAACATTTTTAGGATAAGAGCCATTCTTATCCAGACACCATTTTTTGCTTGTTCAAAATATTTTGCGTGTTTTGTGACATCCACATCATAATTAATTTCATTCACTCTTGGTAAAGGATGTAAGATAGTAAAATGGGGTTTAACATTACTTAACATGTCAGCTGAAATATTATATGCTCCTTTTAATCTTTCATAATCTAATGGATCAGGAAATCTTTCTTTCTGTATTCTTGTGACATATAAAACATCTAAATCATCTAAAACATCTGATAAATTGTTTTCAAAAGTATAATTAACTTGCAATTCATCCAATCGCAATGATACATTACGCCGAATTTGAAGCTCTGAAGGTGATATTAGTTTAATATTGATCCCAGAAAATTTTGATAATCCATATAGAAAAGAAGGTACTGTTCTTCCATATTTCAGATCTCCCATGATACCAATAGTCAAATCATCAATACCATTGAATTCTTTTTTTATTGTATATAGATCCAACAATGCTTGTGTGGGATGTGCTTGAGTACCCGTTCCTCCCGATATTACTGGAAGACTGGAATATATTTTCGCTACTTCACCAATACCTTCTCGAAAATGACGAATTACTACAATATCTGCATAATGATTAATCATTCTTAAGGTATCAGCTATACTCTCTCCTTTTGATGCGCTACTTACTTTTGCGGAGGAAAAGCCTGTGATTTGTCCTCCTAATCTTAACATCGCACTTTCAAAAGATAATTTAGTGCGCGTGCTCGGTTCAAAAAAAAGTAAGGCGAGAATTTTTCCTTTGCACTTATCTGAATAGGCAACTGGATTATCTTCAATTTTTTTGGCTAAAGTAAATAGTTCATCAATAAAAATTCGTTCAACATCCTTTAGATAAAAAATATGTTGGGGATTCATCATTCACTCCTCTAATAACGCAAAAGCTAATCATAAATATAAATTGAATCATCTATTAAAAATGAGTGAAAGTGAAATTAATAATCGAAAGTTGAAAAAAGAAGGGATTATTTAAGTGTACGATATTGTCCTATTAACCAGTTAGAATTACTATTCTCGTGTCCTTTTTTTTCTTCTAGTACTTTTAATCCTTTATCCATCAAATCAATTTGACCCTTAGGCATTTTATTACTAGATCCTTGTATCTCAGCTTGAATGTTAGTATTTTGTTCAATCAAGAATTCCAAATTTTTCTTAAGGAAATTTTTAGCTTCAAATGCCATACAATCAAACCCTATTTTGCCATTATCACCTGTTATAGGTAATTTTTTGGGTTTATTCATTTTAGGTGGGATTTCAAAGGGTATTAATACTTTGTAAATTAGTTTTTTCTTTTCTTTATATTTACCGATAGCAACAGGAACTTGTATTGTAACAAATTCTTCAGTATTATTCACTCCTAATACTTCGGATTTCATAGTATAATTGCTAACTAGTTGATAATTATCTATAATATCTTGTTTAATCATGTCTCTCTTTTTCTTGAAGTTTTCTAAATCTTGTTTAGATCGTTCAGTTTTGTTTTCTTGTTTTTGTACCATTAAATCACGTTCAATTTCAGAATCTTTTATTTTCCTTTTTTCTTCTTCTTTGATAACATTTAATTTATCTGATATTGAACGTTTATCAACTGCTGCTTGCTGATCAACATCTACAAATTCGTGTTTCCTATTGTTCAACTCACGGTGAGCACTCTCTAAACCAGTACCAAAGGTTTGTGTTTCATCTTGTAAAATACGAATTTCATTTAACACACCATCAATATCAGAATCTGATGAAATTTCATCTAAACCTTTTTTTATTGAAGATAAATGTTGTTGTAATTCGTTTAGATCATTGGTTATCCGTGACCAAATTTTACCCGATTTAACCCGAGAGAGAATATCTTGTTTTTCTTTTTTGGCTTCTTGGGCTATTCTTGTTTTCTCTTTTTCTTCTTCTTTTTCTATTTCTTTCAACTTGGTTTTTAATGCTTCATTTTGTTCACTTATTTTATCATCATATCCTTTCTTCATCTCTTTCTTCTTGTCAATTTTATTTTTAATATCACTTTCAAATTCTTTTTCTATATCATCAAGCAAGTTTTCGACTTCTGTCTCTAATTGTTGTTCAGAAATGGCATGGTCTTGAATATCTTTAATCTGTCTTCTAATATCTTGAATAGATACTAGTGGAGGAATTTTTTTGTATGAAGGTTTTTCTTCTCCTCTGTGTTGTGTAATAAGTTTAACCATACCATTTTTACCTTCTCTGCCAAGTACCCCACTAACTTCAACGGTAGTTCCTTGAATTGACATTAGTTCTCTTTCAAGATTCTCTACTCGACCTAATCCTTCATCTTCTTCGGAAAGAATTTTGCGTATCTCTTGTTTATTGGGTATTTTACTAATGCTAATCCTATTTTTTTCAGGCTCCATGGCATTGATTGAAATGTAATTATTTTCATTTATTTTAACAGCATAAAATGGGACATAGCATTTGTAAATCGCTTCTAAGTCTACTGAAGTACTAAACAGGCCGCCTTCATTAACATAATCTAAAGCTAAACCAAAAACTGAAGAATATTCTACAGCCTCAGCCTCACTTTCATCGTCAAAATCGTGTTTAATTAGTTTTAAAAATATATTTTGATTTGGCATTTTTGTATTTAACTCCTTAATAAGTAATTTTTCCATCGTGAATTTTTATAATTCGATCAGCAAATTTTCCTAGTTTGTGATCGTGTGTTGCAATGACAACTGCAGCTCCTTCTCTTGAAATAAGTTTCATCTGTCGAAGAATTTGGTTCCCCGTTTCTGTGTCTAGGTTGCCCGTAGGTTCATCAGCAAAAACTATCCGTGGTTCTTTAATTAAAGCCCGGCAAATGGCAACTCGTTGCTGTTCTCCTCCACTAAGTTGATCTGGAAAAGCATATTCTTTATCAAGTAAACCAACCTTTCGGAGTAGTTTTATGGCTTTTTCTCTTAACTCTCCGCTGGGTATATTGGAAATATAAAGACTAGATTCAACATTCTCTACCGCTTTAAGGGTAGGAATAAGTTCCCAAGCTTGAAAAACAAATCCAACATTATGGCGTCTATAGGTGGTTAATTGATTTTCGTTCCATTCAGAGATATCTACAATATCTTCTCCCTCTTCATCTTTATTTTCTAGTTTTTCATTCCTTACTTGTTGAAATTTCGAACTAGCTCTAGCGGTATTGAACCATATCTGTCCTTCTGTGGGTTTATCTAAACCAGAAAGTACATTTAACATTGTAGTTTTTCCAGAAGCAGAGACACCTACAATCATAAGGATCTCTCCTGGATATACCTCAACATTTACTTTGTCAAGAGCTGTAACCACTTCGCTCCTCCCTCTCTGATATATTTTAGTAACATTTTCGACTTTTAGTATTGGTTCGCTCATTTTATCACCGTCCTTTGAATAAAATTACCGTACTGACCCGATTAATAGAGAAGCTTGAGATTAGCATACCAGGAATAGAAATGACAACTACTATGATAAAGGATAATAGTAATGTAGTTGGAGTTAATAACTGGTTAGCAAGTGTATATCCCCTCAAGAGAAAGTACACTAATATAGCTAATATCCCTAATAAGTATCCAAACATACTAATAGTAAGGCTTTCCCCCAATAGATTAATTCTTATCTCTCCCTTTTCATATCCCATTGCACGAAGCACAGCAATTTCTCTCTTTCTAAACCATCCAAGTAGAAAGTTGTATAAAATAGTTAGAATTATACCACCTAAAATACCTACCCCAAAGTAAAGATAATTCGTAGTTCTAATTTTTCTCATTTCTAATGGGTCTTCATATCTTGGGTCTCCCCATTCTCCATACGCACCTTCTGTTTGATATATGTATAATGGTGAATCCAAATCCATTAAGTTTAACATGTTATTATTAACATCTTCATTGAAAGGATTAAATAACTCTCCAGTAACTGTTAATGCAATACTATGACTGTATATCTGGACATTACCTCCAACTTGCTGATTAATATAATCAAAGTCATCATTTGTGATATAAATTCTTACTCTATCTCTAAGTGCAATAGTAGTATCGTTTACTTGCCCTACAACATTGAGTTCAAATGGTTCTCCATCGTTAATGAACTGTAAAGTATCACCTGTTTTAAGAGATTCACGAAATTCCCCTGTTATATTCGCTGCATCGATTTTAAGATAAGCATTAGTAGAAACTATAGCTTGCCCATTACTTGAAATATAGCGACCAGAAAAGATATTACTTGGCTTGACTTCAAATAACCATTTGTCAGCAGGATCAACACTATAAAAGCGAATTTGTTCTCCTAAATCAAAATAACGGAATAAAACGACTTTTTCAACACTGGAAATAGTAGTTCTGTAATAATCAACTAGTTGCTCACCTACTGATTCGGTAACAGGATTGTTATTATCAGCCTTAATATAGAAACCTTTGTGTCTCATTAGTTGAGCAGTATTGTATTCATTAAATGTACTAACAAATAATGTGGTGAATGTTGCAAGAAAAGCAAATATAATAACAAAGGTAATCCATCTTTTTTTTGCTCGAAAAGCAAACCGAATAGAATTTTTCATTAGTCGCCAAAGTGCCATATTATTTTCCCCATTATTTTTTAATTATCCAAATTACATTACATTCTATCATTTTTAAAATCTCTTATTTAAAATAAATTATTTAGTAAACTCGAGCACCAAAAATGGCTGTACCAACTCTAACCATTGTTGCACCTTCTTCAATGGCTATTTCATAATCTATAGACATGCCCATTGAGAGTTCAGGTTTATCAAAGTCAAGTACAGGAATAAAATCACTTTTGAATATTTCATGCGTTTTCTTGAAAAACTTGCGGAGGGTAGGAATTTCTTTCTCAAACTCAAGTGGTGCTATTGTCATTAATCCTTGAACTTGTACGTTTGTAAATTGTGTTTTTGTTAGTTCTAATAATTTTAATCCCTTCTCTCTCGTTAAACCCTTTCTGTTATCAACAGTACTAAAATCAACCTGAAGATAAATAGGATAGACTATCTCTCTTTTCTTTGCGCGTTTATTTATCTCTTTGAGTATTTTAAGGGATTTAACACTCTGAATGAGACAAGAAGTGTCTAAAGCAAGTTTAACTTTATTACGTTGCATATTACCTATGACGTGTATGTTTAAGTTGGGTGCATAGCTATTAATTTCAGGATATTTGTGTTTGAACTCTGTACCCATCACCTCACCTATGTAGGAAAGACCAGCGTCAATAGCTGGAAAAACACGTTCTGTCTCAATTTTTTTTGTTACGCCAACCAAAGTAATTTTTGAAGGATCACGGCGAGAATGTTTACATGCTTTGTCTATTTTATGTAAGACCTTTTCATAGTTTGTACGGATAGTATCTGGAGTGATGGTAGAATTCATTGATTAAAAGCAGAAAATCATTATGATAAATATTTTGATAACTAGAAGATAATTAGGATAGGTTTTTAAAAGCGATTGGAAAAGATATTCTAATGAATCATGAAATAATGGAGAAAATATTAACGAAACTTGAAGATAAAAATGTGACGTATGGTGATATACGAATAGAAAATTCTGTTAGTTCTACTATACGTACAATTAATGGACAAGTTGAGCAATCAACTACTGGAATTGATGCGGGATTGGGAATAAGAGTATTAAATCAAGGTGCATATGGTTTTGCCTATGGGCCTATTGAATCTTATGATAAAGTTATAAGTATGGCATTACAAGCAAATAAATTAAATATAAAACAAAAAAGACAAGATATTGAGTTAGCTCATGTGAAAATAGTTAAAGATTCGTTTGTTGGAGAACAAAAAGAAAATCTTGCAGATATGAGTTTCGAAGAGAAAATAGAGTTGACGTTTGAAGCAGATAAGGCGATGAAGGAAAAAGCGATTAAATCTCGTACTACTCGTTATGTGGAATTACAGAGAAAAATGATATTAGGGACAACTGAAGGCACTGTTATAGAGTATGATGTACCTTATTTGATTTTAATAGCTAATGCTGTTGCAAGAGAAGGGGGACAAACAATTGAAGGAAGAAGCAGAATTGGACATATAGGCGGACTTGAAATATTAAAAGAAAGAGATCCAACAAAGGTGGGAAAAACAGCTGTAGAACAAGCTTTGTCGGGTCTAAACGCACCTAAACTCAAACCCGGTTCATATCCTGTGGTTTTAGACGGAACGATTAATCATCTATTTGCTCATGAAGCTTGTGGCCATTCCGCAGAAGGCGATTTTGTACAAACTGCTGGTGTTTTACGAGGTAAATTGGGTAAAAATGTTGCAAATTCTATTGTAAATTTAGTTGACGATGGGACATTAGAAGAAGTCAATGGTCAGAAAACATTTGGTTACTTAAAATATGATGATGAGGGTGTTCCTTCTAAAAAAACCTATATTATACGAAATGGAAAACTGGAAACATATCTCACTGATAGGGCATCAGCGGCCCATTTCGACTTAGAACCAACAGGAAATGCCCGGGCTGAATCTTATGTTAATCCCCAAATTGTTAGAATGAGAAATACTTACATCTGTACTGATGACAAAAACTCTATGAAGAATGAAGAATTGTTAGAACTTATTGGTGATGGATACTTTTTGTCAATGGGTGGAGGTGGGCAAGTTGATCCTATAAAGGGCACATTTAATTTTGGGGTCTCAAAGATCTTTGACATTAAAAATGGAGAGATGGGTCAACAATACAAACCTACCACACTTAGTGGGAATACTCTTATGACCTTGAATAAGATTATCGGTATATCAAATACGTTTGAAGATCCATATGAAAGCATAGGCTTTTGTGGTAAGGGTGGTCAATCTGCCCCTGTTGGTGTTACTGGTGGTTGGTTGGGAATTAAAAAAATCGTTATAGGATAAAAGGTGAAAAAACATGTCAAATAACACATTAAAAGATAAAATACAATCTGCACTAAATTTTGGATTAAAACAAGCTTCTAAATCTGGTGCCTCTCATAGTGAAGGTTTTGGTTTATACCAAAACGCTTACAACTTCCAATTAGAGAAAAATTTACCCAAACACAATCTAGGTATCAGAAGTGGGATAGCTTTTCGGATTATCGTGGATCATTCCATGGGTTTTGCTTATACTTCTTCTTTTTCCAATGAAGATATAAAACAAACCATTAAATTAGCGATAGAAAATGCTAGAGCACAGAAAAAGGATGAAAACATTACTGCTTTTCCCCAACCAAAGAAAAATCATTCTGCTATATTTGATTTGGATAAAAAACTTTATTCTTTATCTGTTGATGATGCTTCTTCTGCTTTTGAACAATTAGAACTAGATGAACTCCCTAAGGATCTCTATTTCCTTCAATCAATGGGTATATTTCAATCCGGAGACTCATTTTTGAAGAACTCAAACGGTATTGATATTCACGAACAATTTGCAGGCTATGGATTGGGAACAGGTTTTCTTTCAATTCGAGGAATGCCTAGTTATGATTTTCATCTTGAAGGAACAAGATCTTGGGGTGATATAAATCCTCGTGAAATATCGAAGAAAGCACTTGAAAAAACAATGGAATCAGGTAAACCAAAAACAATGAATATTGCTGGTAAGTATCCTGTTATCATAACCCCTGATGCTTCTTATGGTCTGTTTGGAGGATTATTTGTTGTTTTATCTCGTCTACTCCATGGGGATAAGGCGAGTAGAGGAGATAGTGCCTACGCAGATAAGATAGGAGAAAAAGTAGCACCCGCTAATTTTACCTTAATAGATGATCCATTGGATACTCGGTTCATGACAGCTAGTCAGTATGATGCTGAAGGTATACCCACTCAAAGAACTGAATTAATAAAAGATGGGGTCTTACAAACATATTATTTAGATTCTTATTATGGACGTAAATTGGGATTAGAGTCAAATGGAAAAGCAGTTAGAGGAGGTATGATGGGAGGAAATCCCGTATCGACCCCCCCTTCAATAGGTTCTTATACAACGATTATAGAACCCGGTGATGCCACAGTAGACGAAATGATTGAAGAAATTAAAGAAGGGTTTATGATGAAGAGTTTGATGGGAATTCATATGTCGGACTTTTCAAGTGGAAGATTTTCAGTTACGGGATCAGGCTGGTATATTAAAAAAGGAGAAGTAAAAACACCAGTACAAGATATATCCATGTCTGGAACCATTCCTGAGTTATTATTAAATATAGACTTAATCTCAAAAGAAACCCAACAAGGATTGAATAATGAAGTACCGTACCTCAGAATAACAGAACTTGATGTGACTGGAAAAAAATTAGATTTTAAAGTCAGAATTGGATATAAAATAATGAAAATACTCGTAAAACTTGGGATAATAAAAAATCCTTTAATCTAATGAATTTTATTTTTTTATTTTTTCTTGTTTCTTTGTTATATTTGTCTATAATTTATGTTTGAATAGTGCTATTTTAATCTGACTAAAGTATTTACTCACATGTTTTTTATCGATTTAATTTCTTCATGTTTCGCTTCTTCGAAATTTTTAGTAAAACTTGATTCATCAGCACTTATGATTATTTTACTAAAAATCTACTAACTCACTTTCCAATAATATTTTTAGTATTGGAATTAACTTTTTTCTAAATATAAACTCAAAGAAACAATGAAATTAACTACTAAAAGTGAAAAATTTTTGTTATTGGTTTTGCGTTTAAATGTGAGATAAACACAAGATAAAAATTAAGGGTAAAAGTTAAAAAAAAGAAAAAAAAGAAATTAAGATATCAACTATCTTCTTTTCTTTATAACTACTATTGAAACAATGCTTAGTAATCCAACGCTTATTATGGCTAGATCTGCAAAACCAAAACCAATGTTAGTTGTTGGTTCTTCATCACCGTCTGTTGGAGTTGTTGCTGTACTTTCTCCGTCTTCTACTGTAAATGAATAGTAACTGCCAGCATTGTCTTCTTCTGCTATATTGACATATATTGTAGCGTCTCTAGCTGTAATGTAGTACTCTACTTCGTCACCTACACCAAAACTTCCAATGTTTGCAGAATATGTGTCTCCAGATGTTAAAGCCATTGTCTCTTTCTGCCAGTCACTACTATTGACTCTGTAATGAACCATAACTTCTTGCACAGCTGTATCATCAGTAACATTAGCACTAACAACTACGTTATCACCTTCTACAGGTACATTTGGTGTGTGTCCAACATTAGTAATTGTTGGAGGTGTATTATCTGGATCAGGTGTATTAACCGATGGTAAGGTGACATAATCTGTAACAGGTGCCAAATTACCACTTGTAATAACTGTGTCATCAGCTCTTATTTTCATTGTTAAATGAGCTGCAAAGTTTGAAGCTGGGGCAAAGGTATCATCGGGTAGAGTGAGTGTTGCATCAACATCAACGGATAATCCTGCACCTAAGAATATACCAGTAGTATAGTCATAAGCAACCCAGAGCGAACAATTAAAGTAAATACCTGCAATTACTTGTTCCCATTCAAAATCTTCGTTCATGAAGTTCATTTCCATCCCCATCCCCATGCTCATACCCATATACATGTACATGGTATCTGTTGATGCTTCATGATGAGAGTCCATAGTTCCATTTAAGTCGAAGTCAAACATGTCCATGTTAGGATTAGCTTCAAAAAGACCGACAGCTGCTTCACCAACCCAAGCCAAATTGCCCATAATAGACGAACCAGTAGTCATTAATCCTTCATATAAACTCCAATCAGGCAAAACTTGAATCATGGGTGCTACTGTAGGATAATAAATCGATTCTGGACCAGATGTGTCACTAGGATTATTAGGGTCATACATTTCAAAAGTATAATTTGTCCACAATTGATCGTGACCATTCCATGTAACATCCATAAAGGTTTTGCCTACAGCATCAGTACCACCAGATTTGAATTCGTCAAGATCACTGATTACGTCACTTGGTACTTCAGGAGGTACGTCATATTCAAATGCAAAATCATCGACGAGGTAACTCCATGAATCAGGAACAACAGGATCGTGTAAATCATAGTGTTCTATGGTATTAAACTCAATACCTATAGACGCATCCATATTCGTCATGGAATAGAAGTCTATGGCAAAACTTAATGCTCTTAGATATCCTGTGTCGGTGTCATATTCTATGTTTATGATAATTTCAACATCGCTCGATTCGTCATTGAAGTATAATTCCATGGTAAAATTATCATTACCTTGATCCCAATTAGCTACTATACCTGGATCATCCATACCGGGTTCCCATTCAATGTTTAAACCGTCATAAGCTGCCCAATCAGTCATAGGGGCATACCAAGAGATTGGTGAGAAGTGTTCTGTTAAAGGCTCATAATCATGTGTTTCCCAATCAAAATCATAATCCATGAGTGAAAAGTTTAATTCAGTAAACATGGTTACATCTATTGGAAAAGGTATAACTGAACCTTCTTGTAATGTCCAAACAAAGTCAGGGAGGATTATATGGTAGAATGGTCCTTCATGAGTTAACCAATTGAGCTCATTACCGTCAGGATCAACAAGATAAGCATAAAGCCAACCATTGTCATATCCATAACTATAACTCATAGGATACATGTGATTATATCCTTCTTCATATTCATTTGCAGGATCAGGATGAGGATCAGATGTGGTGTTATCTTTTGGATTATCTTGTACATAATCGTTGGCACCTTCAGGAAAACCATCTTGGTAACCATTCCATACGGCATTTTGCATACCATGAATATATTCCCAATTGTCTGGTTGCCAGTCATCACCGATATCATCAGCATAACCATGTTCATAACCAAATTCATAACCATCGACCTTACCGTCTTGATAACCAGCATCATAACTGTCCCAAGGATCGTGTTTGTTAGGTGGGCTGTAATAATCTCCATGATAGGTCGAAGAAGTATTGTCGTTGCGTCCATCGTACCAACCATTTTCGTAATGCTCACTGAAACCTTCCATATATCCTCGAACATAAGAATTCCCTTTTGGTCCATCAAATAATTTCCAGTAAAGATCGGTATTGTAGTACTCTTGGGCACCTTCATAGAAGAAACCAGAGGAATAATAGGTGTGATAACCATTCTTATACCCTTCACCTTTAGCTAAGTTGGTAAGAGTAGATTGATCATAAGGATCAGGATTATGTCTTACAGGAATACGGTCATTATTCACATAGTCGTCTTTTCCATCATCAAACCCATCTGGGCGTCCTTCTAGAAAACCATCCATCCATGCATTGGCTGCAGTTGTTGGTTTGTCCCAATCAGGGTCAGAGGCACTATAATCAGACTGATAAAATGCATTACGTCCAACATGATAGCCAAAATAATAACCAACATCTTGACCAAAATAATACCCTTCATCAGAATCATACCAATGAGCCTCGGGCCAACTGAGCCATGGCCAACCAGACCCATCATATGCATCTGTATAACCCCAACTAAATGAACTAGGAAATTGGTCATGGAACCCATCCCAAAATTCACTATCTGTGTCAGTTATATCAAAATCGAAATTTGTTCTTGGCCAAGAGTCGTAATAGTATCCTTGATCTTGTGGTATAGCATCTTCAGGATAGCTAAATTGTGACAGGTTAACGTATGCACTCATATCAGAGTTTAGTTTAAGTGCTGACATCACTTGCATTAATGTTTGTTCTGTTTCGTTAACATGGTCTTCAGTATCCCAATCATACTGATAAAGATACGAATCTTCCATGTAAGTTACATACGACCATATCTGACTACCTTCTAGGGTACCTGATGTTCCAAAATTAAAATCTGGGACGTCGGGATCATCTATAAACATTTGATTTATAAGATCCATAAAACCTTGTCCGTAGTGGAAGGAGGTAATATCATAAATGAATTTATCTCCAGCCTCTACTGATGGACTGGTTACCCAGTCCTCAATTGAAATATTGGAAAAGTCAGGTGTTCCGCTAGTAGTAGCAGACACGGGCGACATCGCTGTTACCAGAGGTAACAGAATAAAAATTAGTCCTATCGCTAATATTGACTTATTTTTCATAATTCTTTCGAACCCCTTTTCTCTCTTTCTTAAGAGAGTAGTTCTAATTATATATATGTCACTTCCCATTTAAAAATCTAGTGTTTCAAATCTGTATATTTAAACAAGTGATGAAAAAATGAAGTTTTGTCGCGCTAGAATTGAAATTTGAAGTACCTATGCTATTCGGATACTAATTGAATTATAATGCTAAACTATCTTTCTCTTCCCTTGCTCTTGAGAAAAATGATTAAAAAGGGAGTAAATCATTGGTTTTCCTATAAAGTGTTGTTACCACCATTATTTATTATCATAATGCATTAATAGATTTTTCAGGTCAATTATTTGGTGTATGGTTTTTTCATAATCCTTAGAGTTCATCTTACCCAGCAAAAATATGGTCGGCTAAGTATGATTAGCAGAGTGAAAAAAATGCACATTAAGATGAACTTTGAAGTTCATGTTTTTTTAGTCATTAAAAATTAAATGTGAAGGAGACTGTGCTCTGTCCGTTCATTCAAGTTCAGTGATTTGACTATATTTGCTACCGAAGAACTCGAAGGTATGATAACTGCCACATTTGGGACAATAAAAGGTTATTGTAAACCCCTTTTTCATCTCTTCCCCTTCAAAACTTTGTTCTGTTTTTTTTCCACAGTATTTGCAATACATGGTCAATGTTGGTTTTTCTTCAGTCATTTAAATCCATCTTCTCCTTTCTCTTTACCATTTTTATATGTATTGAAATACAAACTTATTGTATGACTCTTTCCAATCTTTCAATAAATTCTTGTATTTGGTCAATATTGACAGAACCAAAACTCCCTCGTATGTCTTTTGATCCTGATGGGCCAAATTCTGTTCCTGGTACCACCACAACTTTTTCCTTTTCAAATGCTGCATTAGAGAATTCCTCTGCATCATTATATTTTGTATCTTGTATATTAAAGTAACAATAAAAACTACCTTGGGGGATTGGACAATTAATTCCAGATAAGGAATTTAATCCTTTTTCTATTGCGTTCCTTCTTTTTTCAAATTCTTTTTTGACAAAATTTACAAAATCATCAGCTTCTTTCGTATGCATGAACTCTGCCAAGGCAATCTGTGTTGGAGTGGGCGCATTGGCAATAACAAAAGAATGATATCCTAAAATATTTTTCATCAAAGTTGGATCAGCGACTCCATACCCCATCCGCCAACCCGGTACACAGTATGATTTTGAAAAGGAATTAACTGTTATTGTTCGTTCATATGCCCCATTTAGTGAGGCTACATGAATGTGTTTTTTATTGTCATACAAGTAATATTCATACACTTCATCACTTATTATTAACAGATCGTTATCAACAGCAATATCAACTAGAGCTTGAAGTTTATTTTTTTCCATAATAGCTCCAGTAGGATTACTTGGAAAATTAATCATTATAGCTTTTGTTTTTTCGGTTATTTTTTCTTTAGCTTTTTCGACATCTATCTGATATGTCGGTGTTGATGGCATCCAAACTGTTTTTCCTCCCGATAATGTCACTTGACGGGGATATGTCAAAAAACAAGGATCTTGAACAAGAACTTCATCTCCTGGATTAATATATGCTTGTAATGCTGTATATATTAATTGACATCCACCACAAGTAACAATAACTCCTTCTTTAGGATCATATTCTGTGTTGTACTCTTTCAGATACTTGTCAGTAATAGCGGTTCTTAATTGGAAATTACCTGGAGTTTGATCATAATTATTGTGATTATTATCAACAGCTGTCTTTAGAGCTTCTTTTAACCCTTTTGGAGTTTGAATATCGGGAGCACCTATCCCTAGAGAGATAACTCCTTTAACACCTGCTGCTTTGGCAAAAAGTTCTCTAATTCCACTAGGTTTTATTTTCTTCATTTTTTCTGATTTAAACATGTATCATCCGTCCTATATCTATATACCAAAGTTTTCGTAGCGGTATTTTAACTTAATGCAATAACGTTGGGTGACAAAAATAAAAAATGGGGTGTTGTATAATAGTTTAAAAGCAAAATACTATCATGAGTTCCGATAGGTTAATGGTGATCTTTTTTTCTTTATTTGCACAAAATTTCTTTTATTGGCTTTATGGGGGATTGGAGACCTTGAAGTATTTTTTTAGTTTTCTTTCGCATTTTTCTTTTATCAAAATTATCCTGAAGAATAGTTCTTACTCTCTCTTTTGCTCCATTAAGTTCATATTCATTGAATAAGGGGATTCCAGTTGATGCAATATAGACTAATACATCTAGTGGTTTAGGATAGTAAGAGATTCCTGGTGAACCGATGGCAGCTGCTTCTCTGGCCATTGTGGCTCCTCCTGTTATACATAAATCAGCGTAATAATTTAAGGACAAAGTATCTACAGCTTTTTTAGGGATGATAATTCTATTTCCATATTTTTTTTCTAACTTCTCCTTTTGTGTAGTATACCTCGGAAAGATTACTGCTTTGCCATTATAATACTCGAAAATGTCGTCTAAAATTAAATCTAAATATGTTTCACCTATCATTTTTTTCTCTAACATGTACGCAGCGCTACTTTCTTCAGGTCTACCCACAATAAAATGATCTTCCTTAGATAAGCCTAAATATTTTAAAACGTCACTTTTTGGTTCAAAATCTTTTAACCATGCAACTTCATCTATACCATCATATGGTAACAATTGTTTTTCCCTTGTGCCAAGTTTTAGCCATTTCTCTTTATCAATACATTGACTATAAATGAGATATTTAGATAAAGGAATAGTAAGCTTAGCAACAGCTGTAGCATGAGGTGAATCATTGATGTTGATACTAGGAATAGCTAAACCAAAAGCGACACGAGTAGATTCGGGACATCCAAATGAGATATGATAATCGGGTGGACTAGAAAGATTATTTATATAATTGGCTAAACTTTTTATTCGTTCTGTACCTGCTATCAACTTTCCATAGAGGGTTCCTCCTCCATGTTTTCCTTTTACTTCAACTTTCCTGCCTAATAAATCAAAGAGCGAAACTACGTAATCATAATCTCTACAGGTGAAAATCATTTCATGTCCTTGCTTTTCTAATTCCTTAGCTATTGCATCGAATAATAATGGTTCTTTGGAAGTGACAGCATCAAACCATATTCTCATTTTTTTCCGTCCTTATGATAAAAAGAGGTCATACCATTTAAAGCTTGTTAAATAGAGGTAGTAGAAGGTCTAGTCACATTTGCTGTAACCACAGACCCTACAAATGAAACACCCTTCAGCGATTTCAAGCATACCTCCACACTCGGGGCATTCAATTGTACCATTTTCACGAACTATCTGTTCTCCATTTGTATATTGTTCTAATACGTGAGCGATACCATCAGAACAAGATAAAACGGTTTTTCCTTGATGGAAACTAGGGTTAGGACAACGAATACCTACCAACTGCCGAGTGATAGATTCAAGATTAATACCTGCGCGTAAAGATAATGAGATAAGTCTCCCCATGGCTTCATTTTGGCTAGCAATACACCCTCCACTTTTGCCTACACTGACAAAGACCTCACATACCCCTTGTTGATCTCTATTTACTGTAACATACAATTTACCACAGCCAGTTTTAACTCTATGAGTTTTTCCCACGGTTGTCTCAGGTCTTTTTCGTGGTTCAAGTTTTACACTATGAGCTGTAGGTGCTCTAGATTTGGATTCTTCTTTTTTATCTTTCTTTTTTGTACTCAAAACTTGATACTTTCTAGAACCATCACGATACACAGTAACACCTTTACAGCCCTTTTGATATGCAAGTTTGTAGGCATTGGCGATATCATTCTTTGTGGCGGAACTCTTAAAATTAATCGTTTTTGATGTAGCATTGTCTACATATTTCTGAAAAGCAGCTTGAATATTAATATGATCTTTAAAGGAAAGATCTTGAGTCGTCAAGAATAATTTTCTTACATCTTCTGGGATTTCTTCAATGTCTTGGATGGAATGTTGAGCAGCAACCTTCTCAATTAAGTCCTCAGAATAAAACCCTCTTTCTTTAGCTATTCGTTCAAAGATAGGACTGACTTCAAATAACTTCTTTCCCCCTAAAATATTCCTAACAAAAGCAATGGCATAATAAGGTTCAATCCCACTTGAACACCCAGCAATAAGAGAGATAGTACCTGTAGGTGCTATAGTGGTGATGGTTGAATTACGACGGGCATCAAATTTATTTGCAAAAATGCTTTTGTCAAAATTAGGAAAACTGCCTTTAGTTTTACCCAATTTAATTGATTCATGTGTGCCTATTTTTTGAATATGTTCCATAACTTTCTCAGCAAGAGAAAGAGCTTCAGGGGTATTATAGGGAATACCAAGTAAAACAAGTAGATCAGCAAAACCCATGACACCTAACCCTATCTTTCTATTACCTTTAGTCATTTCTTCAATTTCATCTAAAATATACACATTTCGATCAATAACATTGTCAAGAAAATTAACTGCCAAACGAATGGTTTGTTCAAGCTTGTCCCAGTCAATTTTGCCATTAGAGACATGTTTAGCCAGATTAATGGAACCAAGGTTACAAGATTCAAAAGGTAATAATGGTTGTTCACCGCAGTCGAGGCTGATTATTCCATTGGCAATAAATGAAAGGGTTTTTGGTTCCGTTAGGTCATATACTTGCTCTTTACCTATATATTTAATGCTTTTAATTTTCTCTTCAAATCTTTCTTTTCTACTCTTTATTTGTTTAATTTTTGTTATTTTATTGCCATATTTATTGAACAAAAACCCTACTTCATCAATGAACAACTGAAGCGAATCTCTACTAATATGTAATTCATACAATTTACCATCTGTATCATAATAATGGATTTTTCCATCCTTTGTTTCATATTTAAATACGTTTTTCCTAGGTGGTCTACTTCTATTATAGATCCTTGATTTAATTTTCATGTTAAGCAAGAGCATTTGTACCTGTTTGAGCAATTTTTTTGACTTAGATGATAATCTTACGTATGCTGAATGATTTTGTCTATAGCTGAGTGTTCCATCTGCTGTAAATAGTCCTTGTAGAAAACCAATTACTGCTTTTTTGGGTGCTGTGAAAATTGTTTCGGGTACTGTTTTTGATTCTGCTTTTACAGCTTTAACTCCTAGTTTCCTAAAGAATTCAACGAAGTATTTTGAATGATAAGAAAGATGATATACACCGTTTTTTCTTTCTATTTCTTGAATATTCTTTCCATACCAGTTGTTTATAATTGGTTTAAGATAATTCATTACTTTTTTGTCTCTTTTAGCAAACGTAAAACCAACTCGACAGTTTTTATCTCCGCTTTTTAACCATCCATCTCCGATTAACCACCCTAAAACCCTTCCTAATTCTAAAGACCACGTTTCCGGATATTTATTGTGGTATATCTGACCATTTTTTCCTTTGTATTCATTATCAACTGTAAAAGGTAGTTTATAGTCGCTATTAAATCTACCATCACCAGCTTGAATGAATATCTTATGTTTATCGTTGTTTAAATCTTCAGCTTTTATCCATCCTTCGTTTGTTAATACTTGATGATATTTTGTGACTTTAAGTTGATATCCTGACTTCGTTGTAATTTTGAATATATCTTTAATACCCGTTGAAAAAGCACGTGTTATAGGATTAAATGTTATTCCTTTTTGTTTTTTTTTCATTAGCAACACAGATCCATTGGCATTTGGTTGTTCAAGGGGAACTCTATTATCAGTAGCAATCTTTATACCCCCTTCAGGATATCTAGAAACTAGTTCCTTCATCCGTACTAACCCTTTTTCAGTTGATATTAAGGTATCTCCAGTAACACAAGGATTAGTGCTCTCTATATCCCCTAATGCTGGTGTCGGATTTTCTTCGTTAATTCTATCAATAAATACTAATCCTGGTTCACCATTTTTCCATGCTAATTCGATTATTTTGTCAAAAACTTTTTTAGCATTGAGTTTGCCTACAACTTTCTTAGTTCGAGGATTGATTAGATCATAATCTTCATTTTTCTCAACTGCAGCCATAAACTCTTCCGTAGCAGCAACAGAGATATTAAAATTAGTGAGTTTAGTTTGATCTTCTTTAGCAGTTATAAATTCCATAATATCTGGATGGTCAACTCTAAGAATACCCATGTTGGCCCCTCTCCTGCGATTATGTACTAATATACCATTTGCTACAAATTTACTTGGACCAGAAACTTCGATATCCATTGTGTAATCTTCTTTTTTTGAAATAGATTTTATCTGAGAGTAGTAATAGTTAGGATTAGCTATAGACTTAAGATGTTTATCTTCTTTTAAAACTGGGAATTTGTTGAATAAATCCAGAAGTCTTTTTCTTGATAACAATCGTTTTCCATTGGGATTATCTGTTATATAATGCTGAATTGCTCGATAGAATTGTCTATTTCCTCCTCTCTTTGTTCTGCCTTTATTTGTACCTGCACCAACATATTTGTAGTGTTTCTTTAACTTATTACCTTGATTTGGAATATAGTCAACATATTCAATGGATTTAGATGGAAATCTTTCTAATAATAACTGGTTTTTTCTATCAGAAGAGAAACCAATTTCATCTCTAAATGTTTTTAAACTCCTTTCAGGAATGATTTTAAGTTCGTATATAGGATTATTACCAAAACTATTTGCTCTATTTTCATTAATGGTTATTGATGAAATAACCTCAATTCCAAGTAGAAGTTGTTGCAATTGATAAATTAATTTCTTAGAAATGGAATAATATCTTGGATATCCATCAGTATGGACATTACCATCACCTGCAAACAGCCCTCTTACAAAACTCTTGACAATTTCTATTGAAGATTTAAAAATGATTTCTGGAATAAAAGCATCATAAGAAGAAGTTTTCTTCCAATTCATTTTTTCAAAATATTTACATAAATCACGAGAATAAAAGAAAAGGTCTGAGTAAGTATTCTTATTATCTATATTTCCTATGGAAAGATTGAATGTTACTTCCATTAACTCTTGAATTCGTTTAATTAAATCTTGATCTTTATTTTCAATACTAAAAACTATTCTTCCATTAGTGCTTATACATCCATCAGCCATATAGAGTCCTAGTATTTCGGCTAATTCGGGGGTAATATGACTAGGTACTGATATGGCGTTGGCATTGAAATGTTGTTCATTGATTGGTGGTAATCTAACATTTGTTCCTGAATGTCCACCTAGTGAAACGATTAGCCAGTCACCAATTTTTAGATTTTCAGCTGCTTTCCACATCATATCTCCTTCTTCATTTATAGTAGCGATTAGGTGATTATAAGTGGGATTAATTTCTATTCCTAAATCTGTGGTAATTGTGTAAACTTCCGCTAGACTGTTATCCATTGATATATAGGCGTGATTATATCCTTCACCATCATAAACTAATGAATGCGTTGGATTGTCTTTTAAGGGAGGACAATTTAGTAGATCCCCAAGGGGTAATGAACCATTATTAGTTCGGATTAGACTATCTGTTGCAATACATCCCCCTTGTTTTATGGTATTGGTTGCTGCATTAAAAACTTCCATAAAGGAAATGGGTCCAGACGCTACGCCGCCTGTTGTTTTCACCACATCATTTTTAGGCCGAATGTTACTGAAAGCAAAGCCCGTGTTGTGAACTGATACAAATTGTGTATTTCCTCCAAGATAATTTTGATATCTGGGGACAGTAAAATCATAAAATTCTATTTCTCCCTTTTTTTGAGTAATTCTCTTAACTCTAAGTTTTCTACTTGCAACTAATTTCTTTTTCCTAGGATTTTTTTCCGTGAATAATAATTGTGTATATCCTGAGTTGAATTCAATACTCCACCATGCTCCTTGTATCTCCCTCTCTCGTTTATCTTTCCTGAATCTGACATTACAATTTATTCCAAGCAATGATAAATGCCTTACAATAAAGTCTTTCATTTGTTTATCTCCGGTTGAAATACCCGATTTATCTTTTCCAATCCATCCATCTGCGTCAACTAATCCGGAGATTAAAGCACGTGGGTTTGGACAAATGAAGTTTGAGTTAGGAGTTAGTTTTTTCTCGGTATTGTTTTGGTTCAACTTAACAAATTTTTTGATGAAATCTGCTAGTTCTTTGTTAAAATTTTTATTAAATTCCGTATATTCTTCTTTTTGATTATATCGTGAAATTACGCTTAAACACTTGCAGTTGCTTCTAGGGTCTTCATAAATACTTCCTTTAGAACCTGTATACGATTCTATGATTTCTGATACTCTTTGTAAATATTGATCCTTATTAGAGTGAAATCTTAACCTCACACCGTTTACACCCGTATCAATACTTCCATCTCCAAGGAAAAATCCGTATAACCACCAAAAGTCAGGTTCTTCATTCAAAAAAATATTATCATGAAATGAAGGAGTAATTAACCAATCGCCTTCTTTGAGTTCATCTGCTCTTTTTTTTAGAATGACGCCACCGCTTCTTTTATCTGGATACGCTTCATAGACAAAGAAAGGATGCCATTCTGTTACATTAATATAACCTTCAGATCCGAACTCAATTCGTAGATATGAGTCTTTATTGAATTTCCAGAGATGACTAACTTTAGCTCGAGTAAATGAGTTTGATCTCTTATCAAATGAAAAAACAGTAAATGGTTCACACTTATGACCTTTTTCGTCAGATGGAATGTCTGAGAAACCAGGTATGTTCTCAATAGGAGTAAATCCGTATTCAAGCGTTGGTATTATTGTACCTTTTGCACAACATCCACCCCCTGACTGATGTATTAATGCAGCATTTTTAACTGTGTCAAAAATTGATGGTAAAGAATCACCAATCGGGAGGACAAAGCATGCACTTAACTGTCCCAATTCTGTACCCGCATTCATTAGTGTTGGCGAGTTAGGTAGAAACCGTAAACTTTTCATCAATTGTTCAAATTTTTCTTTTTGTTTATCGTTATCTGCTATTGCTGTTGCAACACGTTTGAACATTTGATCTGGTGTTTCTATTATTTTTCTGTTCTTATCCCTTTGTAAATATCTTTTTTTCAATACTGTTAATGCATTTTTAGATAATTTAGTATTATCACTCACTTTAATACCCCTTAGTTGTACATCTATTTATTCTGTTATTGTATATTTAGTCATCAATTACTAAAAAACTTAAATTGGAATTTAAGCTGTAATTTTGCCAAATTTAGGTTGAGCTCAAGAATGCATTTATCTTATTTAAGCGTTTTCAACGTTTACAAAGCGTATGGACGTGGTTAAGTGTTATTCTATTTCCGACAAAAATCTTAGCTATATTAATATGGTATTGTTAGGTATTTGAAGGCATTCCTAAGTAAATGGTAATTTAGTGGCATGAAATAGTATCTAAATAAAGTAGAAAAAAAAATATCGTTTGATTATCCGCTTGATAATTGTATAATGATGCTCTCATCTGCATAGTTATACGAAATTACAGGGTTCTTATGATAACTTCTCACATTGCCATTCATTGAGATTTCATCTAATTCAATTAATAATGATTTTAAGACATAAATGTCTGGATTGTCAATAGAAGCACCTCTGAGAGCATAATAATTACCGTCTTCACTTGTCGTAACTTCGATTTTATAAAAATCTGTTTCCAATTTTTCAGGTATATCAAGACCAACCGTTAAACTTATTTCTGTCGTTCCATCCATAATTTGTTGATCTGTTTGCTGTTTGATATTAAGCATTGTCTCAGAAATCTTTTGCACAATAAACTCAAGATTCATTTTAATAGAACTATCAGATATCGTACTATTTATACCTATCATAGTAACAGATATACCTGCTATTGCTAATGACCCTACGAGCAAAATTGACATATACATTAAGTATTCGCTTGGCATTTTTTATCTTCACCTATGAAAATGTTAGTTCCATTTGTACTTTGATTAAATTCATTTTTAATAAATGGGTTGTAAATTGGGAATTTGCAGGGAAGTAGAATGGATTTTCAATATGAATACTTCCATATTCATCTACAAGCTGAGTTTCACCTTGTATTGCCTCATTAAAATATACATCCTCTAGTTGCGTTTTTTCTGTTCCCAGATAGTTAATTTGGACATTTATTGATGTCTGTTCAGGTACATAATTACTACTAGTATTATAAATAAGATCTATAGTAGTAATACCAATCTGGTATATCTCAGTGTTACCTTCTTGCTGGTAATCGATATTTAGAAAATATCTATAATATAAAGCCAGGTACAAGAAGTTAGTACTTTCACCAAAAATCCCCCTCGATTCGTTGAGAACCGTTATATCATTGTACAAAGTTGGACTACCGTTTAAGAAAAGGTAATCTTGGTTAGACGGTCCTATGAGATAACGATGTTCGCCTTTTTGATAATCAGCTGTATATGCGCTTCGATGCATTAATCTAGTGATTTTTTCTGTAAAAGGCATTTGAATAAGAGCATCATTCTGGTCTTTTAGATAAAAAAATAACTCCCAACTGTCATCAACATAGAGTCTACCTTCTTGCTGGGTAAATGTAAGTTTTTTTACTGCAGGTGGACGCTGATAACTTAAGTCTTTTACTACTGAGTCAATGGACGTAAAATATAATCGTGAACTATTATTGTAACTGTTGCCTTTGAAACTCTCTAAAGAAGGCCACATGTAAATTAAAGAGATACCTATAGATAACATTATTAAAGCAAACATTAATAATGTAGCTATTAGGGGGGAAATAGCTTTTCTTTTTTTAATTAGAGTCGATAAATTCATTGGTTGAATTAAATTAGGTATTAACAAATTTAACTCTATCGGAAAAAGTAATTGCAATGCTATTTTTGTATCATACAATGGATGTTTCGAAATCTTTCGAAAAGAATATATATATTAGATAGATATGGAATGTGTATGCAAGAAGGAATAGACGATTCATTGATGGATACTGGTGCTGGTGTTCCAATCTTAGAGGAAACCTATCCTGTGAGTCCGCCATTTTCGTATGTGTTAATACAAACTGATCCCATATCAAAAAGGACTACTTACATGGTAGTTGAAATCCCCTTAGATAATAAGGAACAAGCAATATACAAAAAAATCTTAGATATCATGATTGAAGAACTTGATATTGAACGAGACAAACTTAATCAAGAAAAAGCTGAAGAGTTTTTGAAAAAGAAGATTGTCGACATTATCAAGCGTTATCGTATATCTTTGAATGAATCTCAGTTTGAAAAGATTATGTATTATCTATCACGAGATCTTATAGGGTATGGTAAAATTCAACCATTAATGTTAGATCCTAACATCGAAGATATTTCAAATGATGGTGTGGGTGTACCAATTTATGTTTGGCATAGAAAGTACGAATCAATAGCAACTAATGTTGTATTTGAAGATGAAGGAGTTTTAGACAGTTTTATTATTAAAATGGCACAGAGAGCTAATAGACATGTAAGCATAGCCAACCCCTTATTAGATGCTTCTTTACCTGATGGAAGCCGTGTACAATTAAGTTATGGCAAAGAAGTTACTCAGCGGGGGTCTACATTTACTATACGTAAATTTAAAGCTGATCCATTTACAATATCTGATTTAATCTTATACAATACAATTGACTTAGATATTGCAGCCTATTATTGGTATGTAATGGAACATAATGTAAGTATATTGGTAGCAGGAGGAACTGCAGCTGGGAAAACAACCTTGTTAAATACTCTTGCAATGATGATTAAACCAAATATGAAAGTAGTAACGATTGAAGATTCTGTGACTCCAGATAGCGAGATGCTTATTAAGAAAGATAATTCACTTGTTCGTGTAACAATAGGGGACTTAGTTGATGAAATGATAGATAAATATCCTTCAAGAAAGTTAGATAGTGGTCATGAAGTATGTTCAATCAATCCAGAAAATATTGAGATACAATCAATGCAAAATGAGTCTATTAAATTTACTCCTATTACTTCTTTTATCCGACATAAAATAAATAAAAAAATCTATCAAGTTATTACATCAACAGGAAGAAGGATAAAAGTTACTGGTGATCATTCTCTATTCACGTTAGATGAAAATTGCAAGGTAACACAAATAGCCACTAGAGATTTACGAATAGGGGATAAAATTGCAACACCCAGATCTCTTGAATCATCAAAAACTGAAGTTGAAAAAGTTGATTTGTTAGATCATCTTAAACATTTAACAAATACATATGTAATAGGTTCTCCTGTTAAGAAAATACTTAAAAAGTATAAGAATGAGCTTATAAACCATCTAGGTTTGAATATCCACACCTATAGATGGAGACTCAAAAAATCCCTATTGTCATGTAAAGACTTCTACAAGCTCATTAGGTATTACAATCTCAATCTTTTAGCATCAAGTTTAGACAATATTGTCTTGAGGAGTAAAAATGGTTTGCATACTTTACCCCCCACTCTTTCTTTAACAGATGAATTTTTGGAAATGATTGGATTATGGTTAGCTGAGGGTTCCTATGATAAGCATTCGATTCTTATAACTAATACGGAAACTCCTTGTCGCAATCTTGTTAATAGAGTAGCCATTCAGCTTGGGTTACATGTAAAAGACCATTCTGATGGTGCAACTATGATGCTTAACAGCTCTCTTTTGAGAACAATATTTAAGAACGTATTAAATCTCAAAGGTCATGCAAATACGAAACGAATACCTAACTGGGTATTCAATCTCTCCAATCGTCAAATATGTTTGATTCTAAAAGGCTTATTCAGCGGAGATGGTTCCGTAAATAAACATGAGATTTGTTTGACATCTCAATCACTCGGACTACTAAAGGATGTTCAAACATTATTACTTAAGTTGGATATTCTCTCACACATATCTAAGAATAAGTATAAAAAAGATCAAACTTTCAGACTTAGGATTAGTTCAATATCTAACTTGGTAGGATTTAAAGATCAAATTGGGTTTATACAAACAAGAAAATTAGATGTATTAAAAACTCGTATTACAAACAGAGAAATGGCGCATCATAGTATAACTGATACTATTCCTATATCTAATAAAATGATTGAAACGCTTGAGAAACTTGATATAGAAAAGAAATTCCATTTCAAAACATATAAAAATAACCCAAAAAGCAATATTGGAAGGAATTACCTTGATAAGATTCTGGAGTATTATGGGGACCAATCATATAATTCCCATTCCCACTCCTTATTGACAAAAATGGAACTTACCGCTACATCAGATATTTTATGGGACAAAATTGTAAGTATTGAAGAACTTGATAGTAAATTCAATTATGTATACGATTTATCTGTTTCCGAAATGGAAAACTTTGTTTGTGAAAATATTGTTGTTCATAATACAGCTGAGTTAAATTTGGCTCATGAAAATTGGATACCTAGTGTCGTACGTTCTGGTTTTGGCGAAGCATCAGAAACAGGATTTAGACGGGGACAAATTTCCATGTATGAATTATTGCGTGCTGCTATGAGACAAAGACCTGATTACATAATTGTTGGTGAAATTAGAGGATCCGAGGCTTATGCAATGTTCCAAGCGATGAGTACTGGACATCGAGGACTTGGAACTATCCATGGTGATTCGGTAGAAGGCGTAATTCACAGATTAGAGAGTAAACCAATGGATATTCCTAGATCTATGATGAAATCATTAGATATTATTCATGTTATACGAAAGGTAAGGCATAAATCTAAATTTGCAAGAAGAACAATGGCTATTACAGAAATTATCGGTCTGGATCCAGTTACAGAAGAGTTATTAACCAACAAAATCTATCAATGGAACGCTCGAGAAGATGCATACATTAATTTTGGTAGAAGTTATGTAATAGAAAAAATTCTGGAGAACACGGGAGATACAGAACGTGAAGTACAAGAAGAAATGGAAAGGCGAAAAACCATTTTAAGATGGATGACAAAAAAGAGAGTACGTTACTTTGAAGATGTTGCTTCAATCCTACAAGAATACTATGCAGACCCAGACAGTTCTTTAGAAAAAGCAAGAAAAGGGTTAAAAGGATAATCCCTCCCCTCTTTATTTTTATTGTAAAATTTAAGTTAAGCGTTCATAATCAGATAATGAAAGGTTTAATAACTAATTAATGTTAAAAAATATTAGTGAGATTGATATCATGAAAGATGACAAGGATAAACGAGATAAGAAAAAGAAAAAGGAAGATGAGTGGCGGGATTCATTTGATGATATTGCTTTCAATTTTGATGCATATAGAGGAGATTTCGAAAAAATCTTTGAAGAGATCTTACCCCAATTGCGAGGGGGTTCTTTTGGTCGAATGATGGATGAAATGATAAAAAATTTAATGCGTACATTGCAAGATGGTTTTGATGCATCAAAATTTGAGGATTTTATGGAAAAATCATATGTTTATGGATTTAATATAGGCGTTGATGAAAGAGGAAAACCTGTATTTAGACAATTTGGGAATGTGAAACCTCAAGAAAAAGGTGATATCACCTCATCTGAATATAGAGAACCCTTAATAGATATTTTTAAAGAGAAAGAGAATGTGAGAGTAATTGCAGAAGTTCCTGGAATTGAAAAAGGGGATATAAAATTAACAGGAAAAGAAACATCATTAACTATCAATGCTCAGTCGAAAAATAGAAAATACGAAAAAACAATTGAATTACCTGTTGCTGTTAAAATAGAGACAGCTAAAGCCAAATACAAAAATGGTGTTCTAGAAGTAGTAATTGAAAGAAAGGAAAAAGGAAAAAAAGATGAAGTAGAAATAAATATTGACTAAACTTTTCTTTTTATCAATAATTTTTAAGAAACTCTTGGCTTTCGTTTTTGATTTCAAATTTCTCATCAACTATATCCAAATGTAATGTATCCTTTAGAGATTTTTGACTGACAAAATTATGTTTTAAATCAAGTTTTATTTCACTTTTATTCAATTTAGAATAGGGTTTTGTAATTAATAGTTGATGTTTGTCTACTTGGATCATGGCACATAATAAGTTTTGTTTGCATCCGCCTTTGTAGAGATATTCTTTGTTTTGTGTGCCATAAACTAGATTTCCTCCTTTGCTGGGACAATTACAAATTTCTATAAAAACTGGTGCATTACTATAATTTCGTTTCTTATTTGCTAGTTTTGAAATGGCTTTCTCAAGTCTATGACTGAGAAATGAATCTTGCGCTCTCATGACAACCATCATTAGAAGAAAAAGACTCAATAATATCTTTTGTAATATCGAGGGATTATATGGCACACGTCCTTAATAAGGCTAGCGTAATATCCGGATAACACACACTTTCCATTGAATTTGGATTTAAAGTAGACTACTTAAAGACCTTATCATATTAATTTACTATATTTTAATATATATTTATTCCAGCTATCACTTTTTTGGTTTTTCAAAACAATTTGCAGATTAACCAAAGAAATAAAAACAGATTAATAAATTTGATAGTAGAGGAACTCTAATGTGGATTGCTAAAGTATCGGGTGTTACAAATTATGACACTGCCCTAGCTATGGATATCGCTGAAGAATTTGCTATAGGTTTAATTATTGATGACATTAAAGATATAAGAAATATTAGCAAATATGACGCTCGAAGAATATTTGCAAGTCTAGAAAACTGTACAGGAATTGCAGAAATAAGTCCAACTTCTATTGATGATATCTTCTCTATCATTGATGAGTGCAAACCAGATATGATACAAATAAATGGAGAGTATTTACAAGATGAAAATGTTTTAATTGAAATGCAGTCAATAATTCCTAGTCCTATAATAGGTTCTCTATTTCTTGATGAAAAAACACTAGAACCTCAGATATTGGGTGATAATCCAGTTAAAGCTGCCCAAATATTAGATCAATATGTTGCCGCTATTAATGTTAATCTACCACTAGGAAAAAGTTGGAAATCTCCAAACAAGAAAAAAGAAGTTGTAGAATTAATAACAAAGATAAAAGATTCAATTCATAATCCCCTAATAATTGGTGGAGGATTAGACTCTTTTAATGTAGAAAAAATTGTTCGCACACTTAAACCGAGTGCAGTTGATATTTCAACCGCAGTAGAAAGACCTTTGGGAATTAAAGACCCAGTTTTAATGCAAGAATTTTTGCAAGCTGTTTATGATTCAAAACCATATATAAGTGGAGTCAAATTAAAAATGCAGTGAAATAATAAAAATAAAACCTGGTTTTTAATTTAGGCAATTAAAAAAGAGATTTAATATATTCCCAGATTACCTTTTTTGAGATTTTAGAATCTCCAAAGTTGCGAGAGCCAAATACATAATTAATGTTATCAATTTTTAATTCGGCTTCATTTAATTTCAAAAAATCAAATAGTATTTTATATCCTTTCGGATTAAATTTTGATTTTTTTGTTACTATTATGGTTTGCCAAAGAACCGTTTTGCTACCAAAGAAACCTGACATGATATCCTTAGCTGCTTTTTTGTTGCGAAAGAATAAAGATATTCGCCCTAAAATAGTGGCTACTTTGGACATGAATTTTCTATGAATTGGCCATTCATCAACAACCTTAATTCTATTGCCAACAACTAGATTATTACCTGATTTTAAAGAAGTATAGAACTCTTTAACTCTTTCTGGAGGATGTTGTAAATCACCATCCATGACTATAAATTGAGGTGTTTCAACAAAATCAATTGCATGTAGAATACTTGCAGTTAATCCCTTTGAATCTTGCTTTTTTCGGTCAAGGAAGAATATGTCTAAGGAGCCCTTAAAGTTTATAACCTTTTCTTGAGTTTTATCAGACGATCCGTCGTCAGCTATGATTATTTTGGCATTTGGAACATATTCATCTAATTCTGAAAGTAATGGATAAATACTATCTTCTTCATTTAGTGTGGGAATTATAATTGTAAGGTCGTTATACTCTTCAAGACCGCTCATAAATTGCAGTAAACTCAAACGATTAATAATTTTTAGATATGATTTATATTAAAATAAGAATAAAGCAATAGTCGGTAGAAACAAAAAAATTACTGATATTCAATAAAATATGCAAAGCGATTGTGTTGTAACCAACACTAAATATATTAAGTACTAAAATAAGAGTGATAATATGAGCTTGTTTATTATCGAATCAACTGGTGAGTTGAATGAGTGTAATGACAAAGAAAAAGCATTACAATCTTGCAATGTGCTTATTGTTATATCTCATGACCAAAAAAAAGTTTTCACATGGATTGGCAGTCAAGCATCCCCTCATTCAAAGTTTGCTTGTGCTAGAGAAAGTTCAAGAGTTCGAATGGAGCTTGGATATAGAATAGCGAATTTGGAGGAGGTACACACAACAGATGAATTCCTAAAGGCTGTTGATGAAGTAACAGGCAGTTCAGATGATGTTTCGATTAAACCTCAACCTCAACTCAAAGCCCATTCCCGACCTAAAGAAGCCATAAGTTCAAAAAGTGAATCACTACCACTAAAGTCTAAGTTATCTATAGATGAAATAGATCTAGATGAGATTTTCAAAAAACTGAGTACCCTCCCTCCTCTAGAAGATAAGATTAGAGATTATGTTTTGATTGCAAATACATTATATATTTCTCCTGATGCTGTTGAGGGTGACGACTATGAAATAATGAATTCATTACCTGACGGTGCATTTGTAGCTGATGATTATATACCTCGATTATACGTAGAAGATGGTAAAATATTAGCTGTTGAATTGTGGCGCAATTAACAATTAAAAGCAGGATCCATGTTTCATGGTAAATTGTAAATCTAATAGTAAGCAATTATATTATTATTTATTAATACTCCATCTGACTAATAACTTTTTTAGCTATTATGGTGTATATATCATCTACTCCAGTACCCATTTTTGCGGAGGATTCTAAAACTATATACCCGCTATCTTCCCATCTTTTTTGTGCTTCTTCCAATTTTACTTCACGTTTTTCAATTAAGTCTGTTTTATTCCCAACTATTACCATGGGTATATTAGAACATTTCTCTATTACCTCATTGATCCAATAATCCAAACTTTCAAATGTTTCACGTCGTGTCACATCGTAAACCACAACTGCCCCATGAGCACCTGCATAATATCTCTTTCTAAGCGTTGCAAGCCTTTCTTGACCTACAGTATCAAAAAGAACTAGTTTTATTTTTGTGTCCTCATCTATATCTATCATTTTACTGTAGAAATCAACTCCCAGAGTAGGTAAATAATTGACTTGAAATTTATTTTGTGTGTATCTTACTGCAAGACTAGTTTTACCTACACGATACATCCCAACATTGATTATTTTGATAATATATATAGTATCTTTAGATGAGGTATCCATATTGAAAGCATAGAAAGACTGATATAAGAGCATTTTGTTTTTACTCAAGGAAATGTGAACTACTTGACAAAGTTTCTCGTGATGGGGCTGTTCTGTGAATTATTATCATGGAATTGCCTTAATGCATGTGCCTTATAAAATAATAACCTTATATTTATATGCATATAAAAACTACATGAAAAAATGTTATATACTCACACTAATATTTTATGATGTAGTATATTTAGATAAGTTCAAAGAGTGGATAGATATATGAGCAGTAAGATAGTTGAATCAATGGCATATTCCTATATAGGACGATTTATAGAACCCAATCTATCGGAGTTTGAAACGTTAAAAACAACACTGAGAAAAGCAGGTATAGATCAAAGTCTTAGAATGTATCTTTCCATTCGTATTTTTTGGGCTATTGTTCTATCAATAACCTCTCTGATCCTGCTAATTGCAATAAAAATAATTTTTCCAGAGTTTTCTTTTATTCTTGTTATCATGCTTCCATTTTTTATCCTATTGTCTTTCTTTATTTATATATGGTTATATCCTAATTATTTGCAAGGAGAAAGAAAAACGAAACTAGAGGCTGCCCTTCCAACAGCTGCGAGTTATATGACTGCAATGTCTTCAGCTGGTGTTACTCCAGATAAAATATTTGCGAGTTTATCAAAAGAAAAGATAGGTGAAGCAATTATAAAAGATGCAAAAAAGATAACTAGGGATATCTCAATTTTTGGGTATGATATTGTTCATGCGTTGGGAGAAGCAGCATTAAGATCTCCTTCAGCCAAATATGCCAGTTTCTTAGAGGGTATTGTTGCAACATTTACATCGGGTGGAGAACTTCAAAGATATTTAGAAGTTACAACAGAGGCATTAATGCAAGATAGGGTTCAGACTGAAAAGAATTTTATAGAAGCATTAGGGGTAATGGCAGAACTATTTATGGTTATGGGGGTTGTATCTCCTATATTTTTCATAGTTATTTTAGCTATGATGTCAATGTTATCAGATTCAGGTGACGCTTCTATAGTATTGATGGCAACGCTCGTATATGTCATAATTCCTGTAAGTGAACTTGTAATTATATTATTGATTGATTTACAACAACCAGAGGTATAGGTGATTAAGATAACAATTAAAGATGAATATGAAATTAAGACAAGAGAATTTCAAGTTACTACTGATACAATTTATTGGACAATAGCTATTTTTGCTGGATTACTCCTAGTAATATTGGGTATTGTAGATGCAGTTTCACCTATGGTGGACTTTTTGGACATCCATGACTTTTTTATACTTGCTATTATTGTTGTAATGGGTGTTCCAACATTTTTAATAGTGTATAGAGAAGAAAGAAGAAAAGCTAGAATTGATGAAAACCTCCCCTATCTTTTAAGAGAAATCTCAAATGCACAAAAAACAGGTATGTCACTTCCGAGAGCTGTTAAAGAATCTGCAAAAAGGCAGTATGGCCCTCTAACACCCGAGTTACGCAAAATGTCTGCTAAAATAAGCTGGGGGATACCATTCACCAAAGCAATGAAAGATTTTCAAAAAGCTATTAATACTCCTTTAGCTCAAAGAGCAACTCTATTAATCCTTGAAGCTGAAAGATCTGGAGGTAATCTTGAAGATATATTTGAAGCAGCAGAAGAGCATGTACAACAAATCTTGAATCTTAAAGAAGAAAGAGAAGGAGCAATGAAACCCTATCTTTATATCGTTTATGCTGCCTATATAATCTTTATTATGGTTATTGTCATTTTGTTTCAAACATTTTTCTATCCTTTTGGTACAGCCAATGTAAGTAGTGACTTGTTTACAATTGACATAAATCTACCTGTATTGAAAATCTTATTCTTGCATATGCTTGCAGTACAAGGGTTGTTTTCTGGGCTCGTGGCAGGGAAGATGTCAAAAACGTCAGTAAGAGCTGGATTAATGCATTCGGTTGTATTAATGTTAATAGGTTGGATGGCCTTTAAAATATTAATACAAGCTCAGTTGTTATCAATCTCAATATAAGGTGAAAGAAATGGCCAAAATAGATGAAGAAGTTAAAAAATTACAAAGTCAGATGGAAGAATTAAAAAGTACAGTTAATCAGTTGAATTTCTACATTGTCAGTATTTTAGATGCAATAAAGAAAGGTTCGGTTATAGGTGATTCTGGTGATAAAGAGGGAGTTGGAGCAACCACAGGATCTGTTTCAGTTGATTTAGGACCACTTGAAGATCGAATTGATTCTTTAGCCGATAAAATGGCTACTAAAGAAGAATTAAAGCAAATTAAAGATGAGATGAATAAATTAGTATCAGAGAAAATGAAGCATTCTGAAGAGATGCAACAAAGAGCAACGAATTTGTTAGATCGAGGAATGGAATTAGTTGAACTAGAGTCTACAATGGCAGAAATTCGAACTTTATTAGAAGAGCGGATTTTAGAAGATAAAGAAGTAGAGTAGGGTGAATAGTATTTGAACCTATTACGGAAAATAGTAAAAAAGAAAAAAGGACAAGTAAGGGGAGTAGATTTTGCTTTGGCTATGTTAATTTTTATTATTGCATTTAGTCAAATTATACTTGTCTTGACAAATTTACTAATACCAACAGTCTTTCAAATGGAAACTTACTCATACGAGCAAGAGCTTAACAAGTTATATAGTTCGGTTTTTTATTCTTCTGGTAACCCTGAAGATTGGTATCTGTTATCAACAAACACTCTTGTTACAAGCGACTTTAAACTTGGGTTGGAACGGACATCAGGGGAATTAGATTTTTCAAAAATTAACAGACTTTCAATGGGTTTACAAGATTATTGGTATATACGGTATGAAACAGTCAGAACCTCATATCCTTTTCCAAATAATTTTGCAATAGGAATAGAACCCCAAGTAAAAGTAACAATTGATGAATATAATATAGCTTTAGGGCAGATTTCAATTACTGGACAAGTATTGAAATATCAGACAGCTATTGAACATGCACATGTGTGGGCTTTTGCCATAAACAACGAAAATAGCATTAGTACTACAAAAACAACAACACAAAATATTGATGATTCTATATCTTTTCAGTTTGATTTGTCATTACCTAATAGTTCTGCTTATACGGTTGTAATATTTGCCCGAGTTGGAGATGTTTATGACACATATAGGGTGGTAAGATTTATCTCTGAAACAAGTTTTGATTATGAAATCTCTGAATTCGATTTTACGCCATATGTAAGAGAAAATAGCCAAAGTGCTTCTTGTAGTGTAGATGTTAGCTTTAATAGATATCCAAATAGTGATAATGCACGTGCAACCGTAGTTTTTCCATATAGTACCAGTATAACTAATTTTTCAACCAATTTGATAAAGGAAAATTTAAGCAATCAAGGAAACATTTATTCTGCAACTGGGTTACCTATTCCTACATCGGGTTTTGCTGTTGTGATCATTCATGAAAGAGTAGGGGATACATATAGAGCAGGTTTCATGGGAATACCCCACTTTCTTTCTTTAGATGTAGGGGGTGTATTTGGGCTTAATTCAGAAACAGCGCGTGATTATATGGCTGGTGGAGAATATATACTCAAATCAGAATTATTAACGATAAGGAACAAGTTGGTGAATGGATATGTTATGTTCTGGTAGAAAGATTTTCAAACATTTAAGAAAGAAAAAAGGACAACTCTTTGTTATAGAGGCCTTTATAGCTGTATCAATAATGATAATAATGGTTACAGCCATATACGAAGTACAATTAGCCACACAAAAACCAGTAAAAACGGGTTATGATGGGTTTTTATATACAGTGATGAAACAATTGGATGAAAATGGTAATCTGGATGAATTAATTCATGCAATAAGAAATGATAATAATACTGCATTAACAGAGGTAAAAGTAACAATAAAAGAAGCAATTTATGGTGCTCTCCCAGATAATGGGGAATTCCGAATGTATATTTATGATATGATATCAGAAGAAATATTAGAGGATGGATGGGTGAATATGAATTATCCATTAGGAAATGCAGTATATGGTATAGAATACTTAGTAACGGAAATAAATGGTGAAAATGCACCACACATATTTCATATAGATTATTGGTTAATAGGTGTTTAAATGAAGTTTAAAACATTAAAAAGAAAAAAAGGACAAGTTTTCCTTTTAATGGCAATTCTCATCCTTTTATATCTTATACTGCTATCAACAACAGTATTCAAAGTAAGTCAAAGTCCATATATCGAACCATCAGCTAATGAAGAGGCAATAATGCGATATGTGGATAATTCTGTGTCTGCAGTTCACGAACTAGTGGATGTGGCATTACATCAATATACATATGTTGGTCTGACGGTAGCTGAATGTAAAGAGAATTTTGAAATAGGATTGAATGATATTGAAACCTTTCTTAAACGCCAAAGTTTAATTGCTAGAGTAGACCTAGTTGAAAATACCTTTTTGATTAGAAACTCTTCAACCAGCGCAAATCCGATATATTTAGAACTAAATGCTGATATAGAGTTAAAAATTGAAAATCCTTCAGTAATCTATGAATCCCTTCTTTCCCTAAAAGTTATCTATGAAATGCAATATTCTTCAATTACCGATGATACTAATTATTTATATGCGTTTAAAAGTATAAATAGTGAAAGAAAATCTGTTGGCACTTGTAGTGTTGAAGTCACGCCAGATACAACCGTTATAAATTTGGGTGATGGTAGGTATCAATTAGATCTACAAGCGGGGCAAAATATCCAAATAGCATTTCAATCTCGGATTTATCTGTGGGCTATAATTGAGTAAGAATTTACAAATATTCTTTTTTTCAATCTCTCTCTCTCTCTCGACTGGTTGATTTTCTTCATCAACCCAAATATTTAACAAAAAAAAAGGAATGTTTTCCATATGGATGAGGAAACCAAAAAGACTATCTATAAAGAAGCATTAACCAATGCTTATATCTACGGTAGTACTAATTCAAAGATAGTCATTCAGAAAATCATGGCAGCATATCCTGAATTAAGGAAAGAAGCAAGAACGATTCTACCAGAAATAGAAAAAACAGTTTCTTCAATAAATTCACTATCAAGTGAAGATATACGTGCTAAAATGGAAATGGATTACCTTGAAATTGTTGAAGAATTAAACAAAGAAGAGGAACAAGAATTTCTAGATGATCTCCCTAATGCGAAGAAAGGAAAAGTAAAAGTAAGGTATCCTCCAGAACCCTCAAAACATCCACATATTGGTCAACTTTTGTCTTTTTGTATTAACCACTTAATCGCGGAAAAATTTGATGGTAAAACAGTTCTAAGATTTGATGATACAAACCCTGAAAAAGTAAAGAAGGAATATTATGAAAGTTTCCGAGAAGCTATAATTTGGTTGGGATTACAGCTAGATGAAGAAGTAAGAGCTTCCGATTATATGAATGTATATTATGATAAAGCAAAAGAGCTTATTAAGAAAGATGAAGCTTATGTCTGTTTCTGTACAAGAAAAAAAATGTCAAAACTTCGAAATGAAGAAAAGAAATGTAAATGTAATGTAAATCAAACTATTGAAGAAAATCTCGCTTTTTTTGAAAAACTTGTTGCTGGCGCTTATAAAACGGGTGAATCTGTTGTAAGATTAAAAGGAGAAATGGATTCTTCTAATGCGGTACTAAGGGATCCTGTTTTACTTAGGTTATCTGATGCCCACCATTGTATTCAAGATGACAAATATGTTTTGTGGCCAATGTATGATTTTGAGTCTCCAATAATGGAACATATTACTGGCGTAACGCATGTATTACGGAGTCAAGAATTTGGTAAAATGAGACAAGAATTACAGTCATTAATTGCTAAAAAATTAAATTTAAACGTACCAGAGTTTTACCAATACAGTAGATATAATATCCGTGGATCAACTACAAAAGGAAGGGAAATTCGTACATTAGTAGAAGACAATGTGGTTTCAGGATGGGATGATATACGATTAATGACTTATCAAGCTTTAAAAAAAAGAGGTATACAACCACAAACATTTATTGAAATAGTGAAAACATTAGGTGCAACAAAATCTATAACCAATATTGATTGGTCTTTAATAGCCTCCATTAATAGAAAGATTCTGCATCCACAAGCTAGCCACTATTTTTTTGTTGATAATCCAATAGAGTTAGAATTTAAAAGTCCAATAAATGAAAATATAGAAATCCCCCTACATCCAGAAGATAGGGCGCGAGGAACAAGAACATTGGATATTAATGATAGAGTTTTTATAAGTGGGCAGGATGCTAAGTTCTTAAAAATAAATACTATGATTCGATTAAAGGATTTATTTAATATAAAAATAGTTGAAAAAATAGCCGATAGCAAATGGTTAATTAAGAGAAAAAGTGGTGATTTGCTTTCTAACTTGCCTAAAGTTCAGTGGGTATCCGACTACATTCCAGTTGAAATTATAAAACCCGAAATGTTATATTTAAATAATCGAATAAATAAAGATAGCTTGAAATTGATATCTGGATATGGAGAAAAAAATCTTTTAAGAACTAAAGAAAATGAGATTATTCAATTGGAAAGATTTGGTTTCGTAAAAATAAACGAGAAGAATAAAAAAATTAAAATGAATTATATTCATGGTTGATAATAATGGCAGGAGAAGGATTTATAATATTTTTACTATTTGTTGGCTTTGCAATAATGCTTATAGCAAAAGCACAAGCTAATAAAAATAAGAAAGAGAAAAGAGAAAAACAGAAATATAAACCATATCGCCCCATAAAAATGGATCAGAATCAATACAGGGGACAAGAACAATCGGTTCAGAGTCCTGGTACAAGCGGTATTTATCAAACTAGTTATAGTTATTCTGATACTCAGAATGATGAACAAAGACGAGGATCTCAAAGAACAGAGACACGCCCGAGGGAAAGAGCTGCTTATGCAAGTGCTGATGAATATTATAGAGAAGGGATGTTTGATCAAGCAAAGGATGAATATCTTAAAACAGGAAGGATTTTTGGAGCAGCAAAATCCCTAGCAGCTAAAGGCGTTGAATATCATGAAGAAGCTATTGATCTAATTCAAAGATATGCTCCGGAACGAGAGGATGAAATGGTAAGGAATCTTTCAAGATATTTTTTTGATAGTGGAGATATAGAAGCAGCTGGGTCTATTCTTTATAGATATGGATTAGAAAATGAAGCAGCTGCAGTATTGGCTACTATTAACAAGACATATGGGGATTTATATGGTGGTGAAACGGTAGAAGTAAGTCCAATTTATGAAACAGAACTGGATGATGAAGAGGGATTTGAACAAACTCAACAAAGTCTAGAAGAACTAGAGTCTTTAAGCCAGGAAGTTAGTTCAATAGGTGAGCCTGAAGAACCATTTGCAAAAATGGAAGACGAGACGAGACGAGACGATAAAGAAGAATTAAAAAGAAAAAGACCTGTCCCACAAAAATTGAAAATTGCAACCAGTAAATTAGAAGGAAGATGTAGTGTTTGTATGTCTTCTATAGAAGCTGGAGAAAGTTTTGTACGCTGCCCATTTTGTGAAGTACCCTCTCATTATTCTCATATTATTGAATGGATAAAGGTAAAACCTCAATGTCCTAACTGTAGAAGAAAATTAACAGCTGGAATGTTTACGTATTGATATTGCGTTTAGGCTTTTTCCTGTTTTTCTCCAAATAGTAACATTAAAAAGAGATTTTAAGAACAAAAAAATATGGTAATGCTTCCACCATATACTCCTAATATAATTAAAGAATATATAGATGAAAATATCCAAACGCAAATTGCAGGTTTTGATTTAACCGTTAATAAAATACTGAAAACCGATGAGGTTGGGGTATTGGACTTTGATAATTCAAAACGAAAAATACCTAAACACATTGAAATTGCAACCATTGATGGTAAATGGATATTAGAGCAAGGAGGATATATAGTACGATACAATGAAGAAGTTAATGTACCATTGGATTCAATAGGTATTGTGCTTCCAAGATCATCACTGATGCGGTGTGGTTCCACACTTTTTTCAGCTGTTTGGGATCCAGGTTACAAAGGAAAAGGTATGGGATTATTATACGTAACGAATCAGCTTATACTTTATAAGAATGCAAGAATAGGACAAATACTATTTGTACGCACTTCAAAACCAGTAAAAAAAGGTTATTCTGGCAAATTTCAAAATGAAGGGATAAATGAGTAATGTTTTAGTTTAAATAGGAAAAACAGTAATATTAGTAATAAAGAAACGCTGTTGCTAATCGTGTAGTGAATAGTTTGTAACACGAAGGTATCATTAACACCTGATATTCTCCTCCTTGATGTATGAAAGATAATTTAACTTTATATTGCGGGAAGTCTCCTTGACTTGGCTGGGAGATGAAAGTAAAACAACAGCAAAAGAGTAGTAGAAATCAGCGAAACAAAGACATCGAAGAGATGTTGTGTCTGTGAGAGTGAAAAAGCTATGCCCCTCTATAAGAGAAAATATGAATGCGGGAATTGTGGTACAATTATAGATAGAGATGAAAATTCTGCCATCAATATCATGTCAAGGTACCTATCCCAGAATGGCTTGTGGACAGCCTATCAACTTTTTGTTGGTAATTTGCGACAAACAGGCATTGCCATACACCATCAGGGATTGTACTCGCAGGAAGCACCATCACTTGGGGTGGTGTAGTTCACGGATTAACGGAAAAATTAAAGAAAAAGAAAAAGAAAGATAATGTGATATAATGTCTAAAAAGAAAGATGTAAAAGGATCTTCCAAATCTGATAAGGATGTGAATGAAGAAGAATGGTTAGATGAAATCGTTCCTGAGTACACAAATGGAAAGGATAAAGAAGATGAAGAAAAGAATATGGGTGATATAACCGTTAATAAAATACCGGGTATTGGTCCAGCTATTGCAGATAAACTACGTTCTTCTGGATACCTGACTTTAGCTGCAGTTGCACATGCATCTCCTGTTGAACTCGTTGAGCATTGTGAAATTGGTGAGCAAACAGCTAAAAGGATTATAGCATCAGCTAGAAATCAAGTGGGCGTGGGATTCAAAAGTGCAAAACAGATTTTAGATAGCAGGACAGAACTAACAAAAATATCTACTGGATGTAAAAATCTTGACGAACTGCTAGATGGGGGAGTTGAAACAAAATCTATTACTGAACTATCAGGAGAATTTAGGACAGGAAAAACTCAATTGTGTTTTCAATTAAGTGTTATGACAGCAATGAATCAAGATAAAGGTGGATTGGGTGCGGGGGTAATATATATAGATACCGAGGGAACTTTTAGACCAGAAAGAATAATCAGCATATGTAAAAAATATGATACTTCTGAAGAGGAGGTATTAAATCGAATAAATGTAGGTCGTGCATATAACTCAGATCATCAAATGTTATTAGTTCTTGAAAGCCCAAAACTTATTAGAAAAAATAATGTGAAGTTGTTAATAATTGATTCCTTGACCAGTCATTTTAGAGCTGAATATACCGGAAGAGGTTCATTAATGGAGAGACAACAAAAATTGAATAAGTTTTTACATCAATTATTGAGGCTTGCTGATGTATATGGACTAGCTGTTTTAGTTACTAATCAAGTACTTGCAAAACCAGATGTGCTCTATGGAGAATCAATTTTCCCAATTGGAGGAAACATTGTAGCTCATTCATGTACAACACGGATATATCTGAGAAAAGGAAAAGGAGAAAAGAGGATTGCAAGAGTTATTGATAGTCCCCATATTCCAGAAACAGAAGCCGTGTTTGCGATAACAGAAAGTGGGATAGCTAATCCAAATTATTAATATTCTTCTTTTTCTTTAATTTTTCCATTTTTTT
>CAZHRF010000018.1:0-52734 GCA_964534625.1 uncultured archaeon
CCTTTTTTTAACTTGTATCTTATTCTTTCTATTTTGTAACTTTTTTATTTTCTTGAGATCAAAAAGCTTACTTTGGGATAGGTGACTTGTCACCAGCGAGGTTTTTTTAGTTTTTTTCCTTTTTTCTTTTAATATTTTGTATTATCCTTCGTCGTAAGAAATATATAGGCGCAGAAATAATTCATAAATAATACAGTTTATTTAGGGTGATTACAGTTTCTCCTCGTTCCTCAAATGTTTATTCAATTAATGTTCCTGCAAGCTTTAAAGATGCAGTCATTGACAAATCGCAAGTTTTTGGTGGCACTAGTGAGATGATTGCTCTTTGCCTTGATGATTTAGCTTTACGTTTAAATAAACTCTCTAAACGTTTACAAGTTGTTGAAGAATTAAATGACTACATTAAGCTTGAAGTTTTGCTTATGAAAAAATATAGCGATGATGATTCTTCTGCTTCTGATAAAAAACTTACTTTTCGGCTTAAAGATCAAGTTGTCAAAGAAAGTCTTAAGATTATCAAACGTAAAACAGGTTGGAACACATCTAAATCCATTCGCATCTCTCTTATTTGGTATCTTTATGCAAATTTTGATGATTTTGTTGCTACAGAAGATTTTATTCCTTTATTGAAATGTAATTTTTGTGGGTATATAACGCATGATCAACGAGCTCTTGCCGTTCATATCAAAGATCTCCACGAAATTGTATGCCCTTATTGTGGCAAGCATTACTCTAATACAGAAGATCACCTTTGTGAACAGATGATTGCTTTAAGGGGGTCAGATGGAAAACAATTTACTAAAGATATAATCTCTCCTGCTCTCTCCAACACATCCTTATCCGATACAGAAAAACTACAAAAAATTGTCGAAGCGTTAGATATTGATAGTTTGCAATCGTCTCCAGAGAGTATAGATACAAAAGATACTACTGGCTCTGATATGATAGATGATACTGACCAAAAAATTCTTAGTTCGTTAGGGTTAGATAGTTTTGAATTCCCCAAAGCACCTGAAGATGAAACAGCAGAAATAAGAGAACTCTTACCGGATAAAGAAATGTTTGATCAATCTGAAACACAACTAAAAGAACTATCTGAACAGATCTCAGAGATAGGAGGAACACTCTTAGATTTACCTAAAAGTAATGAAAATATACCCACACCTGATAAAAGAAAGAAGAAAAAACACCAAGATGAGGAATTAGAGAAATTAGATGATGAAATTGCAGAAATATTAAAAAGTCTTAAAAAGGATGGCGTACTCTAAGTTTTGTTATAATAAAAAGATACATATATTTAACAGAGAAATAGGAAAAGAGAAGAATGTCTAAATTACAATTAAAAGTACTGTTAGTCGAGGATGATACTGATATTGCTTTCTTAGTCAAGGCTAACATAGAAAAACACTTTGATGATGTAATGATTAGTATAACTGATACAATAGAAGAAACTCTTGACATTCTTCATAAAAATAATTACGATTTCGATGTTATTCTTTTAGATTATTTACTTGGCAATGTTACCGGACTAGAAATTTTAGAAAAAGTGCGTGAAGTAACCCAGATACCTGTCGTTATTATTACGGGTCAAGGATCTGAAGAGGTAGCTGTCAAAGCAATGAAACTAGGTGCTAGTGACTATATTGTTAAACGAGGACACTTTTTCAATCAGATCCCCGAAGCCATCAAAAAAGTTGTCAAACTCAAACCTAAATATGATACTGCCAAAATATTTTTAGCTTTTTACAGATTTGGTAAATCGGGTACAGAACCTATTTATCTTAAAAACTTACCTGTTGAATATGCAAATAATAAAGAAACGGTTACTTTATCTTTAGGCGTTCTTTTATTCACTCTCTTTGGTATGGGAGAAATTGATAAGATTGATGATGGTTCCATTATCTCTGGTCCCGTTAGAATTCCTAAAATGAAAGATTATAGCGCAACAAGTTTTCTGTATGTTTTAAAAGACAAGGGACAAGAAGATCCCCGTTTTTCAGGAAAAGATTATTGTATAGTCGCCCTTGCTTATCCGGCTGATTATGAAAGTTTAGTCTATGAAATAAGCAAAATACAAAATATCTTATCCGCCTTTTTTGAAGGAATTGAAGATATCTCCGAAGTAAAAGAAAAGGCAGAACAAGTTGAAAAGAAAATTTATAATATAATTTCAAGATTTTAATACGATACTATTTCTTTTTCCAACACGCTTCATAAATCTCTTCTATCTTTGGTATCTCTTTTTCCCAATTGTAGTGCTCAAAAAAAGCTGTTTGTGCTTCTTTTTTTAATTCCTCAAGATTTTCTCTGTGATATATCCTTTCAATAGTTTTTGCTAGCTCCATAGAGGAAGTTGGATCAATCAATAAACCGAGATTTTCATGCCCTTCAGTTCCAATTTTTAAACCTTCAAAATCGGATCCAATAAAAAGAACTCCTGCACTAAAATATTCATAGAGTCTATTTGGTATCCTCAAATAATTGTTTTTTCCTGGTTGAAATAAGATTAGACCCACATCAGCTGTTCTCATTACAGAAAGTGCCTTATGATAATCCATCCAACCAGTGAGTCTAAAATAATTTGATAAATCTAATTCGTTTATTTTCTGCTTCATTGGGAGGTAAGAAGAACCAGAACCTATGATAAGAAAATGTATTTCGTTTGAAGAATATTTTTCTCTTAAAATATTAGCTGCTTCAACAACCTTGTTGTAACCTAAATTATGATACATCACACCGAAATACACTATTCTAAACTGCTCTTGTTTTCTAAATTTTTCTGGTATTTCTTGGTCATGGGCTTGTTTAACATCAACTAAAGAAGGATAATTGGCAATATAATCACATTTAACACCATATTTTTTTTCTAAATTTTTTGAATAGGAAGGACCCGGGGTTATAACATGATCAACTTTATGGATGTAAAACTTTTCTAGTAATGTATAAACCCAAAGAGCGATTACTCCATAAGTTTCGGACATTTGTTCGGGAAAATTTTCATGACTATCATAAATAAAGAATTTTCCTTTCTTCTTTAATTTAGATACTAAAGGTAAGACATTCAGATCATGTAGATGAATAAAATCGTATTTAACTGAGACTTTGTCAACATATTTTTTCACTTTTCTCCAGAATTCCCAATACTTGAATATTGCCCGTTTTTTACTCGGTAATCGTATAATCGTGTATCCATCTCTATGTTCCCTTTTTTCCAAATCTCCCGTTCGATCTATACCAATAACTGTTAGTTCATGTCCTTGAGAAGCTAGATATCTAGCTTCTTTTTCCACTCTAACATCAGGATTGACCGTACTTAAGACAACCATTAAAATTTTCCAGTTGCTACCAGACATATATGAACATAGATATTTCTTTTAATATGTTTTCCTCAATGAATGTAAGCATATATTCTTTTGACATTTGAGATGCTACTGATTAGACTAGTCTGATATCAAAATATCATCTAAAACAGATTCTAGATCTGGTCTTTCTGGAGGTTCATCTGATTTTTTTAGATCACCTTCAGTTATTGCACCAGAGAGGTCTAGACCGCCCCCTCTCCTTCGTATTCGAGATGGAGAGGCTACTACCATATTACCACTCAGCTGTTCTATTTTAGTATTAATAGTTGTTACAAGATCTACAAGTTTTGAAATTTGTTCGTTATTAAATGTACCTACGCCATCAAGATCTTTTTCAGCCTGCTTTCTAATTGCTTCTTTATCTTCCGTTGCTTTTTCTAGTTTGTCAAAACTTGAAACTTTTTGTTCTGGTTTTAACTCCGTTTGCGTTTTTACAATTTTTCCCATATGATTTTCGGTAATGGCTTCTGCAACTTGTTCTGCCACCATATCTGATGGAAATAGCTCTGTTAATTCCGTCAACACTTGTCTCTGATTTGTTTCATTAAGATTACGTATCTTATCCCTTAATTCATCTCTCTCATTTATAAGATCTGCAAACTCACTTTCTAATGCTGAATATTTTTGTTGCAATAATTTATTACCACTATTCAATAATTTAATGAGTTTAAGCATCTTAGGAAAACTTCGACTCAGCTCAGCTGCATTCTTTTGCATTTCATGATATCTAGCAGCTGATACAATCTTTATACCCTTTCCCTCTTTATCTCGCAGATCTTGTTCTAAGAACTCCACACGCCTTTTAAGTTCTCTATTCTGTTTCATTAGTTTATCTACAAGTAACTTAACTTTGCGGAGAGCTTCTAATAGGACCATATTACGCTGTGTTAATTCTTTAACATAAGCAGAACTATAGGTATCATGATGTAAAATCTCATCTATTTCTTCAAATTCATTCTCATAATACTCTTTAGTTCTTGAGAATAATTTTTTTTCTGGTCCTATATTTGGATGATTCATTTATTCCACCATGGGAATTCTAAGCTAATAATAAGTCTTAAGATTATTACTATTACTATTGGGGTATATTAAATCTTAGCTGTCATTTAGATATATACATATTTGCTTTTATGTTACTTTTCAATTTTAAGTTCACATTCTCCATTGCCAGAAAGCCGACTCCTTTAGGGTAGAGTAGTTCATATTATGCATGAATAATTTAAAGATATGAAGGAAAGGTTGGTAATGAATTAAAAGAAGAAAAAACTAAATTTTTTAACAATAGAAACAAACTCTTTGCTTCACCTGAAGATACTTTATACTGCATTATTATTATAGTCTACTGCTTTTATCATAGTTATCTGTTATTGCGAAAAGATTTATAATCTATCCTATTAACTTCATGTATCCAATATTATTAAAGCGTGAAATAAATGGTTGCAGTTCAATATGTAGATATAGGCATTGCGTATGGAGATTTCATAGTTTGTCAACATTTAGATTTAGACATTGAAGATGGAGAGATAACTACTCTTTTAGGTCCTAGTGGTTGTGGTAAAACCACTTTATTACGTTCATTAGCTGGTTTTGTTGAACCTTTTCAAGGTAGAATACATATGGATAATAAAGATATTACTGAATTGCCTCCCCAGAAAAGAAATACTGCCATGATATTTCAAAACTATGCTTTATGGCCACATATGAATGTTTTTCGTAATATCGAATATGGGCTTAAATTACGTAGCAAAGACAAATTAAAAGATACGAAACGCCCTTGGTATGCCCGTTTTTTCTGGCTTACTAAACCCGTTTTTTGGTTTCATAAACAAACTTTTGTAAAGGTTGGTAATGAATTAAAAGAAGAAAAAACTAAATTTTTTAACAATAGAAACAAACTCTTTGCTTCACTCTTATGGCCTTTCAAGTTAGTATTTCGAGGCATTAAGCTAATATTTGAGCAATCTACTCAAGTATATTACGATAAAAAAGCATCAGTTGATCCTCACTTCAAATTTCGTCGAGATAAAGTGTTTAAAGTTTTACAGTTAGTACATCTGGAGAATCAAGCTTATAAAAGCCCCCCTCAGTTATCAGGAGGTCAACAACAGCGTATTGCATTATGTAGGGCTATAGTCGTTGAACCGGACATATTGCTTTGTGATGAGCCTTTAAGTAACTTAGATGCTAAACTTAGATCTGAATTACGAACAGAAATTCGCTCTATTATTAAAAATATAGGTATAACAGCTGTTTATGTTACCCACGATCAAGAAGAAGCACTAGCAATTAGCGATAAAATAGCTATTATGCATGAGGGAAACATCGAACAATATGGTGACCCCATAAAGGTATTTAATGATCCTCAAACCCTATTTGTAGCCCAATTCATCGGTGAGTCAACCACCATCAATGGAAAAGTTACAGCAGAAGAAACAATAACTCTTGAGGGTGGAGAGGTTCTAAAGATAAAAACAAAGGAAAAGTTACCTAAAGCAACAGATTTGCAAATAGTTATTAGACCTGAAGATGTTAAATTAGTTCAAGAGAATGGCTATCATCCAATTGAATTCGAGATAAATACAATAGAATACCTTGGTGTTATGCTTAAATTAACGGGTAAACTTAAAGATGGTACTATACTTCTTGTTGATGTAGAAAAACAACCAGAAGCTTATACTTCACTGAAAGTTGGTAACAAACTAACTGGATATGTAAAACCAGAGGCTATTTTTGTTTTTAAAGATAATCAAAGGGTATATTAAACATTTTTTGTTTTTTCATCATTAAACTATCATTTAAAATGTCTTTAGAATTAGTTTTTTACTAATCTTTGTCTTTTAGAGCATAATTACATGGTCTATTTTTAGGGAAATCTGTAATATATTTGTACTTAGGAAACGGAATTTTTTCAAATTATCATATTTACAAAAACTCGCTGCTAACAAGTCACCTATCCCAAAGTAAGCTTTTTTGATCACAAGAAAATAAAAAAGTTATAAAAAATCAAAGGTTAACAGAAAAACGGAATTATTAGAATATAAATAAAGTAAAAGGGAAAAAATGGACACTAGAGGTTGTTTATTATTCTTTTTCTTTTTTTTCTTATGAGTACCATTAATATTCCAATGGCAGTAAGTAAAATAGAATAATTGGTTTTTTCAGTAAGTGTTGTGGTTTCTGTTTCTTCATCTGGAGGATAATAAAATTCTATTTGCAAAGAAAATTGTACTATTTCATTTTCACCTGTTTGCGTTTCTTCATCGGCATAATATATCATAACTGTATCTTTTTTGTTTACATATAGTTTATTATTTTCAGAAGGTGCTTCATCCACTAATTTCACTATAGAACTGAATAGAGTTGAGCTTTTACTTTTTTCTTTTAATACGACATTTAATCCCAGTGGATCTGCCGTGGAATTCACAAGGACAATGACTTCTTCGATTGCTGATTCGTTCTTATTCAAGTCTCTATCTAGAAGCTGGATTTCAATTTTGTTATTATCCACAACTTTACAATTTAAAGAACCGCGAATATTACCTTTAAGTGTAATAAACTGGGATGTAGATACAACTTTGTCAATGCCATCATTTGCGCTCACTCTAAATTGAAATTCTCCCGTGGGTATTGAGGCTAAATCAATTAAGTAGTTCTGTTCACTAATATTGCGAGAGAGTGCATTCCATTTATTATTATTTCCATAGTACAGAGTAAAAGTTAGATCATCTTGATCTACATCAAACGCTTCCCAAGAAATATTTAGATATTGTTCATCAACTGTTAACTCTATAGTAGGTTCAGATAAAACAGGTATAGAATTTTCTTCTTCATAGTGCGGATTTGTCGCTAGTAGAAATAGTGCGTTATAAATAAGTTCTGAATTTGCTATTACTTGATCAGCGGGAGGATTAAAAAACTCCCAAAAATAGTCGCTGAAATCATTTCCATAAGTCTCAATTGTAATAGCCAAAATATCGCGTATTCCCAATTGATGATCACCCCAATCACCATTAGTAGCATAGCCTCCAACTTCTTCCCACGTTGGAAAACCAGTTATGTTTTTTAATGCTGATAAAACAGCCTCAAATTCTTTTACATGAGGTGGAGGATCACTTGTGTGTCCCCAAGGAGCAATTAGGGCTTTTATTCCAGAATGTAAACTAACAGCCCATCTAAAATCGTGTTCATATGAAAAATCTACCAATGCTCGAACTTCTGGTTCGCTATTACCACTAAAACCTCTGAAAACATCACTACGTCTGTTTGAACTAGAACCTGGACCATTCCAATGATAATCATAATTTCGATTCAAGTCAACTCCACCAGGAGCATCCTCATTTATCGAACCATCACCATCAAGATCCTCATAAATGATATCACTAACATTAGAAGTAGTGTTCCAAAAATATATGACTTCTTTTTCGTCAATAAGTGTGCGATCTCGGTCATCATCGATTGGTCGCAAATTTTTTCTCATTGGCGGGTACCAATGGAGGATTGAATGCCCATCTGGGTTTAACAGTGGGATCACATATATTTCTGTTGTATTAATCAACTCTTCAACAGTTTCATTTTGGTTTAATAAATCATGCATTAGCAGATCAATGAAATATAATGAATTCTCGACAGTTATAGCTTCTCGGGCGTGATGTGCCCCAACAACATAATATTCAGTTTTACTTGTTCGAATAGATTCATTAGTAATTCTTACTGTCCATAATTCTCGACCTTCAATAGATTGACCTATCGAGAACAAATCCACATAGTCTGGCAAGTATGTTTCCAAGCTGTGTAATTTATCCGTTACTTCAGTATAATTATGATACGGGCCTAAACTTGGCCCCCAGTATACGCAATCCTCCCCCGGAAAAGCCGAAGGAGCCCCTTCATAAGTTTCCCAGATCCATTCATAATTTATGGTTTGTGTTTGGTCTACTTCCGAAGGTTTAACGTTGAATCTTATGCTAGGATAAACTCTATCTTGAAAGATATTATCGCTCCTAACTGCTATAGAAGACACTAAACTTAAAGAAATCAAAAACATTAATGCAATTGTTACTATCTCATTATTTCTTGTAAACGTCATTAAACTCGTTTTTTTAAAGGCATTTATTAAGTTTACTTGCATTTTATTGAAAATAGGCAAAATCGACTTTAGACAAAATATATTTATAATTGCAAACAATTGTTTAATCGATTACTATGTTTGAATATGAAAATATTAAAATCAAGTGGCTTGGGCACGACTCTTTTTTAATCAAAGCAAAAGGGAAGAATATATACATTGACCCTTATAAGATTGAAGATAGCGACCTACCCTCTGCTGATATAATTATAACTACCCACGAGCATTTTGATCATTGTCATCCTGAATCTATTAATGCTTTATCTACAGACAAAACCACGTTAATTGGACCAAAAATTACTCAGGAAAAACTCAATGAAATAGAACAGAAAAAAGAAATTCTTGAATTAAACCCAGGTGGGAAAATAGCTGTTGAAGCCTTTGTATTTACAGCTATACCCGCCTATAATTGGCACAGATTTAGAGATCCCAAAACAAAAACGCCTTTCCACCCTAAAGAATCCGGACATATAGGACCAATTCTACACATCGATGATTTGAAAATCTATCATTCAGGAGATACTGATAAAATAGAAGATATGACAGGATTAAAACCAGATATTGCTTTGATCCCCATTAGTGGCACATATGTAATGGATGTAGACGAAGCTATAGAAGCAGCACAATCAATTAATGCAAAAATAACAATACCAATGCATGTGGGAAGGGGAATAGGAGAGGTTTCATATACACAAGAATTTAAAGAAAAATTACCTAACATGAGAGTCGAAGTATTAGATCTAGAAACGTAGAAAGGAAAAGATAATACTATTGAATTATAAGATCTCTTTGTGATTGTATTTTTTCATTTTTTCTTTTATTATTGATTTATAGCACATCGAATTTAAATAAAAAAAAATTTCCTAGTTTAAATCAGTTTATTTTGAGTAAGATTTTATATAAAAGCTAAATAAGATGTGAGTTGAACAATAATGGATGACCAGAAATCTAGTTTAGATAAAAGTAAACTAAAAAAGGTAGAGACGAGTGAGAAATCAAAAAATACACCAGATCCCTTGACCACAAAGAGTACAGTACTATATGGCTTTGGGTCCTTAGCAGATCAAATGTCGACACAATTTTTTCAGTTTCTTGTATTCACTTATTATTATGCAATAGTGGGTGTTGGGGTTGATTTATTAGCAATGGGGTTCGTTATTTTTGCTCTATGGGACTCGATTAATGATCCAATGGTCGGAACGCTGACAGATAAGACAAAACCAAAAATGGGACGAAGGAAATTTTGGACGATTGTCTCTTTAGTACCTTTTGCGTTGGTTAATGTGCTATTATTTACTCCACCGTTTTTCTTTGGAAATACAAACATTATGATTAATTATGTATATATGATTATAGTAATAATTGTTTACGATACAATGATAACATTTTTTGGAGTAAGCCAGCTCAGTTTATTCTCTGAAATGTTTATAACAGAAGAAGAGCGTGGAAGAGCTAACATGTGGAAATGCGTATTAACCATTGTTGGAGTGATTATAGGGTTTGTAGTTCCCACACTAATTATTGATGAACTTGCTCCTAAACCAAATACACCGCCTGAGGTTATAGCTGCTCTTCCAAATCAATATTTCATAACAAGTATAATGGTAGCAGTATTAATTATCATAGGAGGATTAATATTTTACAAATATGGAATTGTTGAAAATAGACATGATGAAAAGTATTTGGAAAGCCAAGATGATCCAGGATTATTCCAAATGCTAACAGACACATTAAAAAATAAGAAATTTGTGCTCTTTTGTATAGCAAACATGGTTAAATGGGTAGTATTCAAGATGTTGGTTACGATTACGCCTCTTTGGGCCATTCATAATTTGGGGCTTTCTGGTATTTGGGTCAGCGTATTTCTTCTAATTGCATTTATCTCATCTATGATTATGTTTCCTATCATGGAGCTGGTAGGTAGAAAAATCGGTTGGAGAAATGGATTAATTGTTATGCAACTTTTCTGGTGTATAGCATTAGTCCCTTATTGGTGGTTAGATTTTCGTCCATATCTTGCTATGGTCTTTGTTGTGTTTGTTGGTGCAGGTTTATCGGGAGCTATCTACTTTGTAGAACCTATTATAGCTAATGTTATCGATGAAAATGAACTACGAACAGGAAGAGCAAAAGCGGGCTCATACTATGGTGTAAATGGACTGATTAACCGACTTAGTACTATTATGGTCTTTGTTTTAATAGCTATAGTTTTATCGGGTTATGGCTGGGAACAATATATTGTAGGTGCTGAAATAGAAGAACTAGCACAATTGAGAGAAGGATTAAGGGTGCTATTTGTTCCAGTAAGTATTGCGGGAAACCTCATAGTAGCTATTTTATTACTATTTTTCCCACTTCACGGTGAAAGATTAGAAAAAGTCCAAGCTGAACTAGCTGAAGTTCGCTCTAGATAATCAAAATAAGAGGAGAAAATCAGGTAAATAGCAATAATAACATACTCGAAATATCTTAAATAGAAGAAAAAAGTGTACATTAGTTAAATTTATGCTATAGACTTTTTTTTGATTCTTAATTTTTTCTTTTAAAATAAATATAATTATGAGCAATAGTTTATATATAACCCTCAAAAAAATCCAAACAGAGTTTTATGTCTGAACAGATAATGATTAATGAGGAAAGTATTGAACCAAGCCATGAAAAAATTTCTAGAAAGAGCACAATCATGTATGGTTTTGGTTCATTCAGTGATCAGATGTCATCTCAAATGTTCCAATTTCTTGTCTTTACTTATTATTACGCTATAGTACAGATCAGCGTAGAGTATTTAGTTATTGGTTTTATAATTTTTGCATTATGGGATTCAATTAATGATCCTATTGTTGGAACTTTGACAGATAAGACAAATGTTGAAATGGGTAAGCGTAAATTTTGGACTATTGTCTCTTTGCTACCTTTTGCGTTGGTTAATGTGCTATTATTTACTCCCCCGTTTTTCTTTGGAAATACAAATGTTTGGCCTAATTTCATTTACATGATTCTAATCATCATTGCTTATGATACTGTATATACATTCTTTGGTGTTAGTCAGCTCAGTCTTTTTTCTGAGATGTTCATAACTGAGGAAGAGCGTGGAAGAGCAAATATGTGGAAATGTGTTTTAACCATCTGTGGTGTAATTATAGGTTTTGTTGTACCAACTATTATTATTACAGAACTTGCTCCTGATAGCAATACAAGTCAAGCAGTTTTAGAACTTATCCCCAAACAATATGTAATAAGTGGGCTTATTGTTGCTGTTGCTGTTATAATCTCAGGCTTAATTTTCTTTAAGTATGGTATCATCGAAGACCGTCACGATAAAGAATATCTTGAGAGTCAAGCTGATCCCGGATTAGTAGAAATGGTAAGTGATACGATCAGTAACGGTAAATTCGTTCTTTTTTGTACAGCCAATATGATCAAATGGACCGTTTTTAAGATGTTGACTAGCATTATACCTTTATGGGCCATACACAATTTACAAATTACAGGTATTAGGGTTAGCCTCTTATTATTAGCTGCATTCATTGCTTCTATGATCATGTTTCCTCTTATGGAAAAAATTGGTCAAAGATTTGGATGGCGTAATGCGTTCATTGGGACTCAGCTTTTCTGGTGTCTAGCTTTATTACCCTTCTGGTGGTATGATGGAAAACCCAATTTGGCAATGATTAATATGATCTTTGTAGGTGTGGGTTTATCGGGTGCTATCTTTTTTGTAGAACCCATTATTGCTAATCTTATCGATGAAGATGAACTCCGAACAGGAAAAGCAAAAGCTGGTTCATATTATGGTGTTAATGGGTTAATTAACCGTTTAAGTACGATTCTGGTGTTTGTTATTATTGCTATCGTCTTAAGCGGCTACGGTTGGGAACAATATTTAATTGGAGCAGGAGAAGATCAACTTACAAACTTACGAGATGGATTAAGAGTCTTATTTGTTCCAGTAAGTATTGCAGGAAATCTTATAGTAGCACTATTACTATACATTTTTCCACTTCATGGGAAAAGATTAGAACAAGTCCAAGCTGAACTTGAAAAAGTTCGTTCAAGGAAAGTTTCAAAAACAAATCTATAAAATAAAATAAAATCATCTTGAAATTCCATCTAAAAAACTTTTTTAATTTATTTCAATTTTTTCTATTCATACGCATCATCTGTTTCTTCGTATGTCAGTTTTAATCCACTTGGAGGAATATTATTTCCGCCAATATATCCCACAAATGTTGCTCTTACATTAGCCTTCTCTTGACTCCGTTTCATATTAGGTTTTGTATGAACAAACTCAACTTGTTTGTTATATCTACTATTAAATGTAGCAATTAACCATAATAGCAGTATGATTACAACCAACATCAAGATCATAGCTTGAAAGACTTGCATTTTTATCTGTGTACATATAGTCTTCCCTCCTTATAAACTAACCTTTACAACAATAATAAAACTTTGAAATTACATGTTTAAAGCAACTTTATCAAAGCTAGGTTTTTATATCCAAATATTTTCGAGTCAGATAATGAGTTCTGATTCTATTTATGGCGTTGGCGTCGACTTGGGTACATCAACAATCAAAGTATCTTGCCAAGGTTTTTCATACAAAATACCGTCTATTATAGGCGATAATAATCCTGGAGGGTGGGAAGGTTTAAATTCCAATAAAGAACTAATTGACAATTTATCTATTTATGATGATAATAATCGCTTAATATATGTGGGGGAATTAGCTCGTCTTCAGTCCCCTATTAAAAAATCTCTTGCATCGGAAGGACGCATGAAATCAATACAAAATGTTATTCTTGCCCTCAAAGCTGCTTTAAGCATTATTCAGCAAAAGAAAGGATACGACACGTTTGTTATTGCCACCGGAGTTCCTGTAGCTAGCTCTAAAGATCAAAGTTTACGTATGATCCGCGGGATGAAAGGCAAACATTCTTTTAAAATTCGTAATGATTCTACAGGGGATGAAACTACTATTAACCTTCATTTTCCTAGGGCTATGGTTTTACCTGAACCTTATGGAACTTACTGGCAAACCCTTAGTGTTTTAGGTGAAAGTAAAGCTGTCGATGCCATTATATGTGATATAGGTCACGGTAGTACCGACTTTTTATGTATGTATAAAGGAGGAATTATGCGTGGAGCATCTGGATCTATAGAAGAAGCCACCGATAGTTTGACTAACGCACTTACTCGCGCTATTCAAGAAAAAACAGGTAAGATCCTCCGACCCTTTGAGCTCATTAAAACTATAGAAGAAGGACGTAATCAAGTACTTGTCGGTGGAAAAGTTATGGATATTTCTTCTGCCATTCATCAAGCTACTGTTGCAATTTCTGATGTTATTGTTGATGAAAGCCACCGTTTGCTTAACAATCTACCACCTGATGCTTGGATTGAGAAAGTCATTGTGTGTGGTGGAGGAGCACATATTTTTGGTGATTATTTAAAAAATGCTTTTGTTGCAGATGGTATAGTCAATTCAAAAGAAGAAATTTACGTGCCGCCAGATCCTGTAATGAGCAATGCCATTGGCTTTGAAACCATCGCCAATTCTCGTAAAGATAAAATTTAACGCTTACCAAATATATCAATCCACTATAGTTATTAAATTTGAGTAGCATTAACTTATTCTACATATCCGAAGTTTAATTAATAACAAATCATTTAGTGCACATATGAAAATTAAAGAATTTATCATCAAAATTTACCGTAGATTATTTAAACAAAAATACCAAAGAGATGAAGATCAAACGTTTATTGATCCCTTTATGTATACAAACGATATTACTTTAGAATATTTAACTACTACTTGGCCTCATCTCAATGAAAAACAAAAAAATGACATTTTAAATTCAGATGAAAAAATGAAAAACCTCCCAGACGATCTTAAAGATAGACTTAAGACCATTAATAGAAGTAATATCGATGAAATAACTAATGCTGAACGCGATTCCCTTAACAAAGCATACGAAATGATAATATCCGATTACTCCGGTTTTGTATCGGATCATATGTAAACATACATTTCTATTTTTTTCTTAATTTCATAATTTTCATTATTAGCTTAATAATCCAAAGCATCCCGCGTATTGCCACATTACTTGCGATATTCTAACTTACTTTTATGTTTTATCGTTTTTTTATATGTATTAGATTTTACATCTATTCATTATGTTAATAGGGTATTCTATCAATAGCAATATTAATTAAAGGTTAATTTCTAGTACATGTATGTCAATCAAAGAATTCTTCCTAACCATCTATCAAAACCTTTTTGGCAAAAAAAAAGGCAAAACCCAAAAACAACCTGAGAAAGATATCAAAGATGTTTTACAAGTCAAAGATGCTGATCTTTATTCCCAAGATGCAACTTTAGATTATTTCCTTTCAACTTGGCCAGGACTATCGGAGAAGCAAAAAAATGATATTCTGGCTTCAGATAAGCACATGAAAGACTTTTCAGAAGACTTTAAGGAAAAACTACGGGCTATTAATAAGCGAGATGTAGATAAAATTACTGAAGACGAGAGAGAGACAATAGAAGCAGCTTACCAAGCTGCTGTTCAAAAATATAATCTCTAAATTTTTTTTAGTTTCTTATTTATTTTTTTTAAAACAACTTAATTTTGGAAAATAGATACATAATTCCCAGTTAAATCAATCAACTATTCAATCTAATTCTGTTATTACAGAAGTTATCCAAAAAGGCTTCCTATCAACAAAATGCGCCAATTCTTTTGCAAAATCAAAATCATAATCATATATTTCTTTTAATCCTGATTCAAATGTTGCTATTTTTAGCTTATCAATAATTTCCATCTTTAAAAACGAGTCTACATTTAACAGATACGTGTTTTCTTTCACTAAATCATGTAAGAAATCCAGTACATGTGACCCTTTATTTGCAAAGTACACTACCCATTTATGATTATCTATAAATGGTCCTGCTATAACATCAGAATGTGCTGTATATTGTTTTAAAAAGTCCATTGATGCTTCAGAGGTTACTTCTGGACCCTCTTTTCTAAGTGACATATGTGGTTGTGGATTGAGCATAGATATTAGTATTCCATAATGTTCAGCTGTCACATATGATTTTACTCTATCAACAATATAGCTATTCCTTCTCAACTCTTCTTCAAAGGCCTTTTTCAATGCCAGAGATTTTTGCCAACAAACTTCAGGCTCTTGGAAATTTCGTTCAATGGCCATTGTAACTACAGTTCGACCTGCCAGATGAGATTTTCTCTCAATCTCTTCAAATGCTTCAACTTTGAGTATTTGTTCAATAAAATATTTTTCACTTGGTTCCATCAAATAAAGATTAGCTGCAGCTATTATGGACTTAAATTGATCGTTTGAGACTGTAGCTGCTACATTTTCTCTTGGATTTAAAGGGTCTGGAACATACAAGGGATAATAACGTGTTAATAATGCTACTGTTAACTCATCTACATCTTCAACTATCTCTTTGTTCTTCTTTACATCTACTATTGTTCTAGGTTCCCATTTTGTAAGTGCCCTAAGAGTCGTTCTAAAATCGCCATAAAAAAGGATTAAGATCTCACAGAGATAGCCATTAAAACCCGGAGCACCAATTTCTGAACTGTATACCCCTAGATTTTTCAAGAATTTTTTAAATAGTAAAACATCTTTTCTTTTATTCTTCTCAAGGTGAGTCAAAATGTACTGCGTATGGTGAGGTGCTAAATCAAACAGGGATATTTTGGGTTCACCAGGTATTATTTCAAATCCCACAAAAAGATGTACCAATTCTGCTTCTACCATTATTCTAATGTATGGATTTTTACCAGTTATTTTTTCAACATTAATTGGACCCTTTTTAATTCGATCTTTTTTTAGCCGTGCTACCAATGAATCTAAAATACGGTGAATATTTACTTTTTCTTCTCTTGGTAATATGAGTAATAAATCAAAGGAATCATCATGAACCAAGTACGTTTTTTTCACAAAAGAACCCTGTATTTCAACTCTAGCTGGGATACGCAAGGAACTTAAATCTAGCATTATTTTTTCTTTTAATATAGATAACAGTTCTCTAATTTGCTCATGTTTTTCATCATCTACAGTAATTTCTTTGAGAACTGCATTTTCAATCTTCTCATATTTTATTTCCAATTCGTTTTGTGCTGTGTCTTTTGTACTTGATGACATTTATTCACCTTCTTCAAGTTGATATAATGTTATGTATTCTGGTCCATCTTTTTTCAATATTGACTGCTTTAATTTAATTGTTTCTACTCGTTGCTTCCCAAATTGTTTATTTGTTAGCTCATTAACTTTACGTACTAATTCATGCTTATTTTTACCTGATTTAACTCTACCTATGGTTAGATGCGGGGTGAAAGGTCTATTATCACCCTTAAAGCCTTTCTTTTGTAATTTTTGACATAATTCATTTTTAATGTTTGCCAATTTTTCGACTTTTCCACTTATATCTGCATACACAACCCTAACATAATTTTCATTAGGTAATAATCCTAATCCTTTTACTTCTAATTCAAGTGGATGAAAGGTAATACTATCCATAATCTTCTTTACTTCATTTATTTTTGATTCAGATATTTCACCAAGAAATGCTAAAGTGATATGTAAAATATCCTTGTCTACATATTTTATGTGTGCCCCACTTTCTTTCAGCTCATTCTGAACCTTGATTATATTCTCTTTTATTGTTTCATCCATAAAATCTACACTTATAAAGGCTCTAACCATACAAGCTAAAATTTGAAGATTTTTTATAAAGTCTCCGCTAGATAGTGCAATTTTTAAGGCAATCGTAGCAGATTCAAATCTTTCTTCCATCTTTAACAAACTTTTTAAGAATCTCTTTTTGTCTGTATCTGACTACAATGAGTGTTCATGTTATTGGAGTAACTGGCATGCCTGGCAGTGGAAAAACAGTCTTTGCTAGATTTGCAACAGATTTTGGCTATAAATCGGTTGTGATGGGTGATATGGTACGAAAAGAAGTTAGAAGGCGAGGGATGGATCCTACACCTCAAGCGTGTCGTGATACGATGATCGATATGCGCAAGATTGATGGTGACGCAGCAGTTGCAAAGATTACTTCTAAGGAAATCTCAAAACTCATTCAATCGGGAGAAAAAAAAATAATTATCGATGGTATCCGTAGCCAACATGAAGTGAAAGAATTCGAGAACGAATTTGGTAATTCGTTTAATATCATAGCAATTCATGTAGACCCTAAAATACGATTTAAGAGATTAAAAGAGCGAGGAAGACGTGATGCTCCACAAGATATGAAAGAATTTGATGAACGAGATTTCGTCGAGCTTAATTTAGGGGTAGGAGAAACGATCGCTTTTGCAAATTTTGTTATCCCTAATAATGACAGTGTAGAGCAATTTAAGGTTAAGTCTATTAGCCTTCTTGAAGAAATTGAAAAGGAGAATTAAACCAAATGAAAATATCTTTGTCTGTTCCATTTTATCCTACAGAAATGTTAGAAAAAGTTGAAGTTACTATAATTAATTTATTAGAAATGCTTCCTGAACTTGAACATATTAAGATGAACGAATATATACTTCTTACAGCAGAGGATCTACCTGTAGAAAGTTTACAAAAATTTTTCAAGAACATTAGGAGAGACAGAGTTGTAGATACGGTGCGGAATTGTGCAATAGTTGAACCAAATCGTTCAATTATATTTATTTTACATAAACAAGCTTTATTTGTAGAGAGAATAGCTGTTATTACTAAAGATGCCTCTTCACCTTTAGGAAATATTGAGCTAAAGATTCAGACTCCTTTTCCAGAAAAAGTTCTTGATTGGTTAGCTCCAAAAACAGTAGAAGGTGAAATCATACATCCCCAACCTTTCAAAGCCGTACATAGTCTTTCATGAACCTTCTATAACTATTTTTAATCCGTCATAAGCGAATTGTGCATTAGAAAAAAGAGATTGCGTTTGTTCAAGATATTTATTTTTATTTACTGGATAAATTGGTGATAAATGTGTCATGATCAGTTTTTTTGTCTTTGCGTATTTGGCTACAATTCCAGCATCTATATTTGTTGAATGCTTATATTGCATAGCTCGTTTTCTATCACAAGCAGGAAAAGTTGCCTCATGTATCAACAAATCTGATTTATAAGCTTGAGATATAACTCGATCATCTATTGCTGTATCACCCGAATACACCAGTTTAATACCTTTTGCAGGATTAGGATCTAAAATATCAGAAGGGTAGATGGTTCTATCTTTTTGAGATAATGGATATCCTTCTTTGAATCTTTGCCATTGTTTACCTTTAGGAACTTGCAAGTCTTTAGCGTTTTTGACGTTAAATTTGCCAAAAGAGGGAAAGGTCACTAGTTTATATCCAAAACAATTTTGTCTATGGTGAACAGCAAATGCTTCAATTGCAAAGGTAGGTGTAGAAAAAACCATTTCATTTCCTGGCGTTTCAATTATTTCAATTGGATAATCGGGCAGAACCCTATAAGTGTATAATAATAGAGTAACAAAAGTACTTGTACCTGGCGGCCCAATAATTGTAATAGGATGATCTATATCATTCATGTTTCTTGTTGTTAGATATCCTATCAATCCCAATGTGTGATCTGCATGTAGATGAGTGAAGCATATTAACGAATTTTTTCCAAATCCCATTCCATGTTCTACCATGCGCGATTGTGCTCCCTCGCCCATATCAAATAGTATTGTGTAATCCCTATATTTTACACCGATACAACTCTGATTTCTTTTTGGTTGTGGAGAGGAGGAGGAAGTACCTAGGAAAGTAATTATCAATTTATTTGCCATTAGTTATTCACCAATACTAAAACGCGTCTAGTTAAACTTCTGTGAAGTCTTTCATCAATTACTGTTTTAACTGTCCAATTCAAATCCGCTGCAAGTTTTTCTGGATGGTTTCTTTTTGGAGCACACATAACTAATATTTTATTCTTTTTCAATATTAGCTTCATTTCTTTTAAAAAATCAGTTACCAACGTGTTGACTTGCTCTCCATGAGTTGAACTTTGTATAGAATAAGGTGGATCAGTTACTATCCCATCCACTTTTTTTATTGGGGTAAATCTCGAATCAGCAATAAATAATAGAACGTTTGAAGGAAAATAGTGATCAATATTTTTTTTTGCTCCTCTAATAGCTCGATAATCCAGATCCGATCCAAAACTATGCATTCCTAAGGCAATGGACTCGAGTAAAATTCCGCCACTTCCAGAAAAGGGGTCATATAAGACCTCTCCTTTGTTTAACTGGCACAAGTTTATTAAAGCACGTGCAAAATCAGTTTTCATTGAACCGGGTCTAAAAAAGGGCCTTTTTCCTGGTTCTCTTTGTGCATATTTTTTGAGATCTATTGACCACTCTATCAATCCACAATATAATGTTTTTTTATATAATATACCTCGTATTTCCTTATCTGGATTATCAAGGTCAACTTTAATATCATTATGTTGTTTTTCCCAGATGTATTCAGCTAATTTTCTTTCAAAATCATATGTACTATATGAAGTATATTTATCTCCATAACGAGTAACTCGTACTCTAAAACTATAGTTAGGATCAAGTTCTAACGGTAAAATCTCTTCAATATCTATCTTATCGTCACCTTCAATACTGAGAATATAGTTTAATTTTATTACACAATGAGTTAAACTACAACGTTTTACTGCGTTTGGTATAATTTTACTACTTTGAATATCATTTGTTTCAATGATCAGTATTTGGTTCTCATGCTTTATCAATTCATAATTAATTTTGCTTGCTTCTAGACATGCAAATAATTCCTCTGTAGCCAGATTAAGATAATGCCCTCTTAGAAATATCACATAACGATTCATACGTAATGTTCCTTTATAAATTCTGTTAGGAAGGGAGTAATATCAATTTGTTCAATATCATCCCTGGGAATTGTGTTTGTCGAGAGTAAATATTTCAGACCTAGGTTATTCATATTTTTGAACACTTGTCTCTCCGACATTGCATGAATAACTATGAAACTTACGCTCCTAGGTTCATTTTCCAATATATATTTGATAGCTTTACTTGCTGTTCCTCCAGATGTAACAACATCATCAATTAGTATAACATCCTTGTCTTTGAGTTCGAGTCCAGGATTTTTCATTTTGACTTCATGTGTTTCCGGGTCTCTATGTTTTTCAAAACAACCATAAGGAACTGATAATGTTTTTGCTACTTTCTTTACATCGATTAATGCCCCTTGATCTGGACCAACAATGAATAAATTATCCAGAGGTAAATTCTCAATATATTTATTTAAGTGTTGAAAAAGATTCAAGTTCTTTTTTTTCAGTCCATCTGAAGGTTCTATATAGGCTTGTTCATTATGTACATTACATGTTAAAAGTTGATCTACTCCAGCTTCACCAAGTAATTGGAGACTAATTTGGTGAGATTTAACTTCCCCCTCTAATCTTCTTCTATCTGCTCTTGCATAACAGAGATAGGGAATTATTGCTATTACTTCTTTAGCCCCTAATTCTTTTACTGTTTTACTGAGAAAACAGACTTCTAGAAAATGTTTTTCTTGTGGCTCATCTGTAGTTTGAATTATAATAATACGTTCATTTTTTACATCTCCTTCTACACGGAGATAGGTTTCTCCATCGTAAAATCTTTTTGTATCAAGATTTAACAAGGGGAGATTTAAACCCTCTGCCACATTTTTCGCCAGTTTAATGCTTGATGGTCCAGGTAAAACCTTCATTTATAACAACCTTAAGATAATTTTGTTTAAATTGATATAAATACTATGATTGAGTAATTTCTTAATTTAAACCTTTTATCTGTTTTATTTTTTCTTCTGTACTACTACTAATATTTAACTTTGTAAGAAATAGGGTGGAAATTAACATATTCTGAAATAAGTTAACCTTTATTAAGGTATTAAGTTCATAAAAGACAGAAAGTACTATAGCAGTAGTAGTAGTAGTAGTATAATTTTCTTATTGCTTAAATGTGATAAATTATGGCAGAGAAAGAACAATCCATGAAAAAATCAACGGAAAAAAGCGATGTATTGCTGGATATTAATTTTAATGATACGTCTGAAATATCCGTTCCTCCTCGTTTAATTGATCAAGTTATTGGTCAAGATGATTCTGTTGAAATAATAAAAAAGGCAGCCCTACAACGTAGACATGTATTATTAATAGGTGAACCTGGAACGGGCAAATCTATGTTAGGTCAGGCTATGGCAGAATTACTACCTAAAGAAGAGTTAGTTGATGTTCTATGTCTACCAAATCCTAAAAACCAAAACATCCCCCGTATTGCCACACTACCTGCAGGTCATGGAACTAGGAAAGTCGAAATGGACAGAGCAATGGCAAGGAAGGGAGGAAATAAACGTTTTCTCATCTCTTTAGTCATTCTTGCAGCCATTATAATTTATGCACTTATTGCGACTGCACCTTATTCTCAAACCCAACCTCAAACTTTGCTGTTCGCTTTCTTTGTCGGATTCTTTATTTTCTTCATGTTAAATCAATCAAGGAGTAAACAAGAAACACTTGTACCTAAATTGCTAGTCGATAATAGCAACAAGGATACAGCACCATTTAATGACGCTACGGGGAGTCACGCAGGTGGACTATTAGGTGATGTACGCCATGATCCTTTTCAATCAGGTGGTCTTGGTACTCCTCCTCATGAGCGAGTTGAACCCGGTTTAATCCATAAAAGCCACAACGGAGTGCTTTATTGTGATGAAATCGGTACATTAGAGATTCGTACTCAACAAAAGTTACTCACCGCCATTCAAGATGGTAAATTAGCTATTACAGGACAATCAGAACTAAGTAGCGGTGCTATGGTAAGAACTGAACCCGTTCCTTGTAATTTCGTTCTTGTAGCATCAGGTAATTTTGAGACCGTTCGTTCTATTCATCCGGCATTACGTTCTCGTATACAAGGTATGGGGTATGAAGTATATATGAAAGAAACGATGGATGATAGCATCCAAAATCGTCGAAAACTTGCACGCTTTGTTACCCAAGAAGTTGTCAAAGACCGCAAAATCCCTCATTTTAAGAAAGAAGCAGTTGAAGAAATCATATATGAAGCACAAAGACGAGCAGACCGTAAAGGACATCTCACCCTTAGATTACGAGAACTTGGAGGGCTTGTTAGGGCAGCTGGTGATATTGCTAAAGAAACTAATGAACGTTTTGTCTCTGCTGAAACCGTCCGAAAAGCCAAAAAATTAGGGCGAACACTTGAAAATCAAATGAGCGATATGTATGTTGAGGAGCGAAAACAATACAAAATTATCGAAACAACTGAAACAAAAGTAGGCCGTGTTAATGGTCTTGCTGTTATTAATAAACGATCAGGAATAGTTATGCCTATTGAATCTGATGTCGTACCCGCTTTCAGTAGACGTGAAGGAAAAATTATAGCAACGGGACAGTTACGTATTATTGCCAGAGAAGCAGTACAAAATGTCTCAGCCATTATTAAAAAATATGTTGGCAAGGACATTTCTAGTTATGACTTTCATATCCAATTCGTAGGAGCATATTCTGGCGTTGAGGGTGATTCAGCTTCAATTTCCATTGCTACATCTGTTTTCTCGGCATTTGAAAATGTTCCGATAAGACAAGATACTGCAATGACGGGCAGTTTGACTGTTAGGGGGAAAGTTTTACCTGTTGGTGGCGTTACAAGTAAAATTGAAGCAGGATCTGATGCAGGTATCAAACGATTTATCATCCCATTTCATAATAAGGGAGATGTAAAGATAGAAGAAAAATACAAGGATCAAGTTGAGATTATACCGGTTAAAACTTTCAATGAGGTGCTTAGAGAAGCAATCCCCAAACAATATCAGGATGTAGTAAAAAAATATGAAGATGCTTCCCAGCACAAAAATAGTATATAGAAGTGTAAGAGATGAAAAGGTCAGCTGGTTATTATCATTATATTTGTCATATCGTTGCACGTCCTAATGATGAAGACGAATATGAAGATTTTGGCCACTTTGATTTATACCTTAGCCTTTTTCAACAGGAATTAGAGAAAAAAGAGCCTAAACGTGAACCTTATCTTGAAACTTCTTTTTATTCAGAAGATTGGATAGAAATAAATTTTCGATTTAAAACATCGTATAGAGATTCTGAAACAGATATAAGATTATATATAGAAATGGTACAAGAAGAAATGGAAAATCATTTGAATATAACAATAATAGACTTCCAAATAGAAGATATTATCTAATGGCATTTAAGATATTTTGGAATTAACGGATAAAACTGATTAAAATAGATTTTCAAATAGCAAAGAAAAATGGATCCGTTTTTAGCGATTCAAGAGTGCGCGTTCAGTTTTTTCTTCTTTGTTTTACATAGAAATGTTGCATTCGAGCTTTTTCTTTGTTAAACCGCTGGTTGTAAGATTTGAATGGTTTTACCATATTTTGAACAAAAAAAATATGAGTGTAGTGTATTATGACATCGTAATGTATAGTTCATATTGACATTTGTTACAATGTCCATGCAAAGATACCCACTCAACATCTGTGCTCATTTCTTGCCGCTTGATTAGTCTTGTATTACAATTAGGACAATAAGTGTGCATTGAATCGCTATTCGAAATATTATCAACATAGACGTAATCTAATCCTTCTTCAAGTGCTTTTTCTCTTGCTTCTTCCAGATACTCATTTGCTGTGGGTAATAAACTAGATACTCTATACGTAGGCAACAAGCGCATTATATGTAGAGGAATCTCTTTTGATAATTCATTACTCATCCATTTTGCAAGTATTTCTACATCTTCAATTCCTACTCCTAATTCTTCGTGAATAACTATGCCTAATTCAATATGAATCTCATTTTCATGAAACAATTTAATTATTTGTTTAATATGTTCAAAATCTCCGCCTTTACATATTCTTTGATATCCTTCTTTATCAACAGCCTTTAATTCTATCATAACTCCATCTAGGTATTCAATGAGTTCTATTATTGGTTCTTCTGTAAAGAAACCATTTGTTCTTAGAAAAATTTTCATCCCGTTAGCCTTTGCTGCTTTTGCAGTATCTCTCACCCATTCAAAGGAAATTAGAGGTTCTGAATCACCAAAACATAAGACCCTTGAACCAGAAGCTTTTGCTATCATTGCAGCTGTAGCAGGGGGGTATTTACGACCAAGAGGGTTATCAGGATCAGCTTTTGTTTTATCTGTAACGGGACAGTAGGAGCAATCAAGATTACAAAACAAGGTAGAAAAAGTCTGTGTACGTGAGTTGGGGATAAAATGATAAGCATGTTGCTTTTCTATATGATCAATAGATACGTCTGTATAACCATATGATAAACTATAGAGAGTACCATCAATATTCTTTCGTGCAATACATTTTCCCGATTCACCCGGATTTATCTCACAATAATGAGGACATAAGTTGCAGCGAATTTGTTGTAGTTCAGGGTCAATTATTTCATAATATTCTGCTTCATGTAAATCAGACATCTTAACCACTAAACAATTTCTTTTATACTTATTAAATTTTATTCAAGTACACACGTGTGTTAACAAAATGTTATTAAGAAAAAAAAAGATGTATAACTAGTATAAAAATATAGATGATAGATAATGTGGTCTTTTTTGTCTAGTAGAGCTAATTCAGTATGGGAGAATAAAGAAGTAAAAGAACGTTTACCAATTTATAAAAAAATTTTTACAGGAGAATGTTTGCCTAGATATCAACTCGCTAAGTTATTCCATACCCCTGTAAAGAAGGATAAACAGAGTAATTTGGAGATCCATAAAAAATATCAAATGCAATTTAAGAAATGGGTTAAAGAAAACCAGCATTTATCTCATGAAGAAGTAGAAAAAAAGGCGTTGAAACTCCATTCACTTGAAGAATTGGAACAGAATAATTATCTTCATCTAAAATCAAAAATTTTCTATGATATTTTAACAGAATGTGAATTCTGTGGAAATAAATGCCATGTTGATAGAACAGCAGGTCAAGTAGGGAAATGTTTGATAGATGACCAAGCATATGTTTCAAGTTCTTTTATCCATGTGGGAGAAGAAAGCCCCATAATACCGTCAGGTACTATTTTCTTCTATGGTTGCACAATTCAGTGTGTTTTTTGTCAAAATTGGGAAATAAGTCAAGAACATAATATTCAATCGTATAAGGGGAGAGGGATAAATGCAGAGGGATTAGTTAGAATCTATGATGATCTAAGAAAACAGGGAGCGAGAAATATCAACTTTGTAGGGGGCGAGCCAACACCAAACTTACATTTAATAGTCGAATCTTTGCTTAAAACCGATATAGATATACCTATGCTATGGAATAGTAATATGTATCTATCGAAAACTAGCATGGATTTAATAGTAGACATATTTGATATTTGGCTTCCCGATATCAAATATGGAAATGATGATTGTGGAAAAAAGTATTCTTTAGTGCAGAGATACTGGCAGGTAATAAAGCGTAATGTGAAAATGATTGAAGAGAAAGGAAGTGGAGAATATATTATTCGTCATCTAGTCATGCCCACCCATGTGGATTGTTGTTCTTTACCAATATTAAATTGGATAGATGAAAACCTTGAAACACCGCTTGTAAATATTATGGGACAATATAGACCTCAATATAAAGTAAGAAAAGACTCTAAATATCAAAAAATCAATACCTTTCCTACAAGTAAAGAGATGACTAAAGTACGGAATTATGCAGAAGAAAAAGGCATATACTGGAAAAGTGTATCATGATCCAAAGAGTATGTGGGTATATCTTACTTAAATAAATCTTCAAAAGTAATCCTTTTGTACTAACATTAAACTAACAATATACTGGGGAATGATCGGTAGGCATTTGATTGATGCTCCAAAGGAGCGATGAAAAAAGAAGCTTGGGTGACCCCTTAAATGCTTTTCACAGGCTTTCAGAGAGTTCTTGCATTTGTTCTATAGTTATTTTGATATCTTCTTGAGTATTATATACGTGGGTAGATAACTGAACTAATGATTCTTTATTCATTTCTTTTAGTTGGGTTTGAGCACACAATCCTCCGCTTCTCACTATTATTTTTCTTAAATCTTCCAATATTATTGCCAAATCGTGAGTGTCAATTATTTCAACCTCTAAGGCCATAATCGGTCCATAACTACATCCTTCAATTTCTACGCTTTTAAAAGGTACAATACCCCTAATCCCTTTTACTAGTAGTTCTCGTAAGTTTTTTTGATGAGCATGGATTTTTTCTAATCCTATTTCATTTAACACTTTGAAGCTATTAACCATCGAAACAATCGCAGGAGTGTTTATGAAACCTGTTTCAAACGAATTGAATGTATTTGATAATGAATAAGTTTTTTCATCCATATGGTTGATTGAATTTGTACCTACTATAAGTGGCTCTACATGCTTTCTCTTAAATGTCATAAATGCTGATCCCATAGGTCCTAATGTCCCTAATGGACCATTACATAGCACATAATCAGGTTGAACATTGTCCAATGTGAGTGGTTCCAAGCCTATTGTTCTACTCACATCTAAAATGAGAGAAATGTTAAGATCTTCAAGTAATGTGGTTATTCGTTTCCAATCTCTTTTTATTCCTACTCCAACAGTTTGAGAGGATAATACAACAACTGATGTTTTGTCAGTCACTTTTTCCTTAATACTCTCTACTATATTTCTTTCATCTTCTTTGTGAAGAAAGTCTATGGTATAATTGAATAACTTCTTCCCTCTATATACAGGTCCTAACAGGGAATGGTCTTCCATCATACTAGTGAGTACATGATCTTTTTCATTCAGTTTATGAGAGAAAAGTATATTGCTCAACATCACTTCCATATCCGATGAAAATGATATATTGTCAGGAGAAATGTTAATTAGAGAACCTAATTCTTTTCGTGCTTTTTCCAATTTAACATTGGCACAAATAGAGTATTCATGTGTTCCTCTATTTTTAACTCCTCCACATTTTTTATAATAGTCTGATATAATATCGATCGACGAGAGGGGTAGACGTCCTATTGTTGCTGAATCTAAATAAATCAAATCATCAGGTAAAGCAAATGAAACCCCAAAATTTTCTCTATATTCTGAACTCATCAAATATATCATATTCCATCCTCTTTTTAATATTCTCTTTATCCAAAATTATACAGCAACAACCTCTAACTTTTAGCTGGAAGACACATAAGAATACAAATATGCATCCAAAATAATAGGAGGAACTACGTATGAACCACTATTTTTTTAATTGCTTAGAGTTTTTTCACGTAATGACTTTGAATAAAGAAGAGCTACTCAAAGAAATCAAATCAAAAACATTATCCCAATATAAACGATATGTAAAATTATTAAAGGAAATAGAATCTAAAAAGGACAGTGAGGTACATGCTACCCTTTGGGAAGTCAGGGCTTTTTTTGAGCTCTGTCAGATTCAATTAAAACATTATCTTGATAAAGAATATATAAGTGAACCTTGGCAACATGAATTTTTGAAGAAAAAAGAAACAAAATTTCGTGATAAAGCAATCGAGAGATTAAAAGAATTTAATCTTTCTACAAAAAAATTACAAAAAAGATTTGATACCGACTTAGAAGCAGTTTTTCAATACATATGGAAAATAAAAGCAACTATATCTATGGTCATTGATGCCTTTCCCATTCCAAAGTATAAGCTCATTGATGGGGAACTAAAAAGAGAGAGAGAGGATATTTTCGTTTTATAACTGATGCAGATAGACTATTCTTTCACTTGTCTTTTCTTAATTTTGGGGATTTTCGATAATTTAATATGGAGGGGGTTTGAAAAATGAAAATATCCAATAAGTAACAAGCGTAATCTTTAAAGAATTGAATCTTTTCTTCTTTTTGTGGTAAAATGAGTGATGATAATGATTCACTAACAGATAAACAAAAAATCGCTAAAGCATTTCAAATTCAAGCTTTTACTTGTCCTCATAAAGGAGGTATTGAATATCCATGTGTGATATGTAAACAATGCCGAGAGATGGATCTGGAACAATATGTTCTTAAAAATGGTATGGTTGAAAGAACAAAAAACTCCAGTTTAATTAGTCTTTCTTTGGATCTAAAAGATCCTTTTGATGATATGCTCTTAAATCAACTTTCTAGTGCATTAGCACAAGACACAGGCATAGTTCAAAACGAAGCAGAACCTGGTTTTTCAATAACTTTTTATCTAACCAATGTCTTACTGGAAAGGGTTCAAGAAAAAAACAAATTGATTGAGTTTATAGCCGACTTTCAACACAAATTCCTAACAGAGACTATCGCAGCAAGAAGTGCTCTCAATAGATGGAAAAGACAAACAACAAAAAGATTAATCAATCAAATGACAGTTATTCCAACATAGATAACTTAGTATATGTATTTTAGGGAAAAAATTATAAAAGAAAGAGTCATATTTCTTTTAGTTATTTTATAGCACGCGTAGTCTAGTGGTAGGACTCGACCCTCCCACGGTCGAAACCCGGATTCGAATTCCGGCGCGTGCACCAATTATAAAAAAGAAAGAAAAGATATAGCGAAATTTCATAACATTTGTTTTACCGAATCTTAATTTTTAAATAGTCCTCGTTTTTAATATCACACGAACAATTAACAGTTATCATGGAGATAAAATTATGCCAACATGTCCAGATTGTGGTGGAGAAATGAAATGGCGTCCGCCTTTCTACGTTTGCCAAGAGTGTGGTCTTTCATTCCGTCGTGGTGAGGTTGAAAGAATGCGCAAGAAGATTAAGGATGAATTTCGTCAAGCTATTGGTGAAAGCGATCAAGAAAAAGAACGTAAAGAGCGCAAGAAAAAATCCGACTATTACAAATGGTTAATGAAAAAAGAAGACGATTGATATTCAATTTATCCACATACAAAAACACATATAGTTAGTTTCTTAGTGTCTACTAACAACACTAACATTATCAGGAGTTATTAATATATGACAATTATTGCCCAACATTTACGCTGTGATATGCGAGAAAAATGCGTTAGTTGTACAAAATGCATGATTTCACCTAAGGAAGAAAAAAGGTATTTTTATTGTCCGGGTTGTAAATCTGATATTCTTTGTGATCGTGGTCTCATACAGAAATTTGGTGAAGATCGTGATGGAATGATCCAAAAACAAAACCTTTGTATGAAATGCAATTCTGAAGTTGAAGAACGAATGTGGCCTGAAGATACCGAACGTATCTGAAAAAGTTTATCCAGATTGCTTTGATAAATAAAATAACGTGTAAAGAATTAATAAAAGAAAATAAAAAAGTAGCAATAGAGTTTCTTATTCTTCTACATGTATATACAAACCAGGATCATCTAATAAATAGATTACTGCTTCTGGGTTTTCATCTAAAACTCTTTGTACTTCTTCTCTAAGGACAGATAATGGATCTTCTCCTTCTTCTTTTAGAGGTTGAATTCTAAATACAGTTTCTAATTGGTCGCCATCCATATCTGTAATCATTTTTATATTTCCTTCGCCTACTGTCTTTAGTATTCTTAGTAGATCTACTGGTTTCTGGTTACCTATTTTGAATGTTTCAATGCCACAATAATTTTCTAAGACATATTCTAAAGATTCTTGAAGCTCTTTGTCCTTACACTCTATCATGGTATTCTCATAATTGGCATTACCTACCCCATCTGGACAAGGAGCAAGCATCAAAATTTCTCCCTTTCCATCTTTTCTTACAGCATTCCATGCAGCATGTAAACCTTTACCTGCTTGATATAAGTTGATTCCCCAACTTTTGAGTCCTGTTATAACTAAATCTCCTGCTTTAGGTACTTTAACTGTCCGCATAGGTAAAATCTTCTTCTTTGCATCATTGTGTAAAGCTATTAAATCTCCTGCTTGAAGCGTAACAATCTCTCCTTCAGTTACTAGGGCATCTATACCAAAGATGGTCACTCTTTTCTTTAATACTTTTACCATGTTTTTAATATCCGTAATAACAGGATTAGTCTCATCGGCATTCCCCAGTCTACATCCAGGAACAAACCCTAATTCCTTATCAAACATTCGAGGATGATTGTAGCTTACTGTTTTACATGCAGCTATTCCAGGACAGATTTCTTTAATTGTTCCAGCTACTCCAGCAAAATAGTGTAATTCGCTATCTGTTAAAGGGATAAGTAATGAACTCTCAAATGCTAGATTATTGAAACCCATTGGCGTACCCGCTTCACTCTCTCCTATAAACTCCGTTACATCTTTGCAAACATGTGGAATGACTTGGTTTTTATATTCTTTATAGATATCTTCTCCTACGATCTTAGGATATTCTTTTTCATAAGGAGTCCTATGTGTTCCACAAGCAATTAAAACACGTATGTCATCTTTAGTTACACCTAAGGATAGAACTTTTTGTATAAGAATAGGAAGTAATATCTTTGTGTGTGTATTTGGACGGGTAGAATCGTCTACAGCAAAGGTTATTGGTTTACCTTTTTCATACTTTTCTTTGACTAGTTCGTCAAAGCTCATATCTATACCCAAAGGATTCTGTAAAACTTTTTCAAGTGCTTCAGCTATTGTCCCCTCAAACTGCTTTTCTTTAGAAAATTCAGGTGGATTAAGAAAAGTAACATTATTTTTGAATGCAGAAGGAATAAATTCATCTAACATATCATCGCCCCAGCTTATTGGGGTATGTAAATATTCGGTCATATTATCTCAAGAGAATGATAAAATAACATATTTATATCTATTTCTTAATCTCCAAAAAATAGTTTTTTTGTTTAGAAAAACATTAGGATGAATTCCGATACATTGTTGTTGAGAACAATTATTTCATTTAAATGGTCGATCAATAAGTACATCTTTTATTTCTTCGGAAAGGTCATCTGCCATTTTTTTTAAACATTCATCAATTTGAAACTTATACTCTGGTTTGTAGAAGTAGTATCCCAATAGCCAGAAATCACTCGAATCTTTAGTTTTGGCTAATTTTTCTAGAAACCATGCTTCTTTATATACTGACGTATCTTCTACAAAATATTTGAGTCTCTCTTCTTCATCAGGCTCCAATTCAGAAATTATACTTAATGTATGATCCATTAAGAAGGTATCCATTAGATTACTAAAGAGCTCATGTCCATTAGTTTCAACTAGTTTTGGTTCATGCATAAATGAAACAGCTATTCCCCCATCTATATCGCCTATAAACAAATCAGCAAAGATAGCGCTTTTTTCTTCCATAACAGATATTCTTTTTTTGATCGAATTCACTAACTCTAAAGATAAGTCTTTTTCTGTCAAATTTTGCGTATGTTTAGCTATTTCTGTTATTTTATTCATTATTTCTCTTGGTGGACTAAAACATTCTAAATTAATGTAAGGATGCAATAAGTTGTGTATAGCTTTAGCTTTTGCTATAATATATACATCACTATCGTGCAAATCTGTGAAAAAAACATATCTAAGTGGTTTATTCTTATCCGGTCCCCAAATTAATATTTTCACATCTATTAAAATTGCATTTACTAGGTCCTCTTCATGACTGGTTGTTTCTTTTACAAAACTATTTAAAGCGCATATCATTGAATAAATCAATTCTTCTCTGACGGGTACTCTATCATCAGAATACAACGTTATTCCCAAGCCAATTTCGATATCCATGAATGCCATAAGGTTTATCATTGTTAGTTTCTTTATACTCATTACTTTCTTAATTCTTTCTGTCAAAAAAATCGACCAGTTGAAGTTTGAACAGAATACTAGTTAGATTATTTACGATTGTTTAATCTATTTTGATGTTAGCAAAATATTGATTCTACCGAAATTATTATTAGTAATCTACCATAGTTCAGATTAGTATAGTAGTATATGAATTTCAATGATTATATGAATATATAAAGTTTCGAATTAACGATGTACAATGTATCATGAAGAGAGCGCAGGTATTGTTATTTATAATAGTAATGGCGAATATTTGCTTTTAAACTATGGTCGGTCTTGGAACTCCCCTGATCGCTTTGGTTTTACCAAGGGACATATTGAGCAAGGTGAGTCTATCCAAGAGGCAGCCTTACGTGAGGCTTATGAAGAGACAGGTATTCAAAGTCTCAGACTCATTCCTGGTTTCAAGCATAAAGTCACCTATTTTTTTACCCGAGGAACAACGAAAATAAAGAAAACTGTAGTTTATTTTATTGCTGTCACTGATACAAAAAAAGTTGAGATTTCAAATGAACATGTTGGGTATTGTTGGCGTACGTATGATGAAGCTCTTGAAATGCTAACTTTTGAAAATACACGCAATATACTAATTGCAGCTGAAAAGCACCTTAGGAAAAAAAATTTAACTGTGGAAACTGATGGAGGATAGATAAAATGTCATTACTAGAATCTGATATTACTCAAAAACCCCGTGTGAGTAAAAAACCAAAAACATTTAATCCTTTAGGAGCCATTTTTACAGGAATTTTCCTTGGCTTAGGACATGCATATATCTACAGAAGCTTAATTACCAGTCAATTAATTAATTTTTGGAGAATCTTTTCTGGTATTATTTTGGTACTTCTCTCATCTTTTACAATGGTCATAACGCTTTCTTTGACCTCAAAATCCATCAGATTTTTCTTAATCATAGATAAGACCAAAACTAAACCTAGTATGATTGTTTCGAATACACTATTGTTTTATATAGGTTTAGTCCCAACTTATGGATTTGCTGTTAAATATACTACTCCTGCTATCCCTTTTTATTTTATCCTAATCGCCATAGGGGTATTAGTATTATCCATTGCAGGATTATTATATCTAAATATTACCTTGCTTGAAGAAACAGGAGCTAGACTAGGTGATTTAATGGAGACAGAAAATCAACCTAAGAAAATACTATTGGTACTAAGCTGTTTTATTCCAATAATATTATTAACTGTGCTCTTAGCACTTATAGCATAATTACGCAAGATTCTATTTAAAATGGACAAATTGAGACACATTAGATTAGGTATTCTTCCACTTAAATCTTGTTAGAAAAGCAAAAAGGTAAAAAGGTAAAAAGGTAAAAAGGTAAAAAGGTAAAAAGTCAATTTCATGTTAATTCTTACAATAAATAAATATTTGAATCTATGCTCTCCTCAATAAACCCTAATAGTCTATAGGTTCGTATCCTTTATCTTCTAGTTTTTGTTTTTCTTCATTTAAGGTTTTCACAGCTTCATCAAATTCTACTTTACTGGTAAGTGTTTCTACTTGTTTTATTTGGCTTCCTCTAAAACGCCATAATTCTATAGAATAAAGAAATTCATCGGGTTCTGGAATATGCAACCCTTCACGATCATAAATATAGCCGCTTCTTTGTCCAAAGCTCAGCATTATTACAAACCAATAATAAGGAGTGGAATCATCATCATTTGATTCTTCTTTAAGAATAACTGTTTCCTCTAATGTCCCACTTTTGGTATTTGCTGACAATTCGAGTTTTTTTAAGTTCTTATATACATCAGGGGGCAATCTACGCATCGACATTTTATCATTCTCTAAACAGAATACATATACTTTGTTTGACCAATTTATTAATTTTACTGATATAAGGCTAATGCAAGTATAACGATAGTTACTGTCTAATTCACATCTTACTATTGTTTATATAAATCTACCTAAAAACCTATAGTAGCGAGGATATTTGAATAAAGATAGATTATTATATCATATACCATCTCAATGTATTTATTTTTTCATTTAAATTTTTTATTGAAAAACATATAGCCGACATTAAACCTAAAACCATCCATAAACAACCTTAGAATTTTTTTGTTTTTCTTAGGTGCTGTAATGGTTGAATCCGATAGAATTTAAAAAGACTTTATATATATGTATATATACTGTTAACATAGATTGCAATATTTCCTTTAAAGGTGATAGATTTATGTCAAATACCCATTCCTCTCTTGATTTAATTGTTGTTAATCTAGATTTCTTTATTGATACCGAGGAGTCTAATGGAGGAGAGGAACCTGTAATTCGTCTCAGGTGTAAAAATGATGCTAACGAAAATATTTTTTTACATGTTTATGGTTTTTATCCCTATTTTTACATTGACGATACGCCTAGAGCTAATAGTTTGATACAAAGAATTCTTCCTAACGAGAAAGAATTTGGTCAATGGATTAAAGATCATCAGCCACACTCTAAGCGTACATATTATCGTCATCGTCCTATTTATCTGACAAAGATTAAAGGCAGAAACCCTTGGGGTATTGCAAAATATAGTTCTGTTCTTCATAATAAAGGGATTAAATGTTATGAGAATGATATTCCTTTTGTGGCTCGCTTTTTAATTGATACTGGCATTAAAACTTATAACGCTATTACCGTTAATAACTTTCAGTTTATTGAAGAATCTCCTCATGGAGAAATCTATAAGGTCGATTACGAAGATATTGAAGTAACATTAGACCAAATTTCAGAGTATACTCCCTCAGTTCTTGCATTACGAATATTTGTTGACTGCATCGATGAAGGCAAGCATTTATCCCTCAATACTGTGCTCAAATATGGTAAACAAAGGATTATTGGCGCAAGTATCTGTTGGGGACAACAACGTTCTGTTGAAGGTACAAAAACCTTCCTTTTAACTGAAGACAAGGATAATGCAGAAAAAGAGCTCATTTTATCTTTCATACAAACGATTCATGATATTAGCCCTGATATCATTGTAACATTCAATGGAAATAATTTCGATTTTGCTTATTTAATTAAACGCATGAGTAAATTATACTTAAATAATAATTTAATGTCGCTATATGAAGCTAAAATAAAAAAGCCCACCATTTTTTATGGCTACCGTATTCCCGGGTACACTTTTTATGATCTTCTTCGTCGCTCTAGATCTGTTAAAACTCGTTCAGGAAAGATAAGTTTAACTGACTATGCTTTTGAATTTTTACACGTTAACCGCAAATATAATCCTTTTCTTGTTAACCAAAAATGGCATACTGCAATGGACCAAGAAAAAAGTGCAGTTCTGGATAAATTAAAAGTAGCTATTGATGAAGATGCCCAGCTTATCTTTTCTCTATTCTACGAGATGGGCACAGAAGAATGGCTAGAAATCGTCAAATATGTGGGAATCCGTCCGTCTAAAGGCATTTATGGAACAGCTCGTCATCTAGGTGAATTTCAAATTTTGAGAAATCTATATACCAAAGGCACCCTTATTCCCCCCGAACCTTCAGCAGAAACAAGAAAGATACGCGCCAGAAATAGACCTCAAGCTGTTGGTGGGTTTGTTATGACCCCCAAAGGTTCTTTGCATGAAGCAGTTTTAATTGCTGATTTCCGCAGTATGTTTCCTAGTATTATGGTTCAATACAACATTGGTGGAGAAAGTTTCAAAGGTATTACTTACCCCCCTGAAGAACGTTTTCATTCTGAGCCAACTACTGCTATTAAAATGATGGAAAAACATATACTTGAAAAACGCAAAACTATTAAAAAAGATATTTTTGAATTAGAAGCTTATTTAAACGCTTTTTCTGATAGTATAGAGAAAAAAAGATTGAAAGATAAACTAAAACTGTTAAAACAAAGATCTAGCGCGCTTAAAATTGTTGCCAACTCCACTTATGGGGCTCATAATTATGTTGGAAGTCGATTTTTCAACACAGATATTTCCAATACAATAACTCATTTATCTCGTTTATATTTAGACAAAATTACCAGATGGACAAAACAATGTTCAGACGGTAAGGCTGAGGTAGTGTATGGTGATACTGACTCTGTTTTTATCAAACTGGCTGATAAGGAACCTGTACTTAACCTGATTTACCAATTAAAAAATGGAAAAACATTTTCATTGCAAGATGTGCCCGAAGGTAAAGAATTACTCGATTTCTATACTGATGAGTTACCAGAAAATATCGACATCGATCTAGTGGACATTGCTCTTAGAATCATTTTTGCTCCTAAAACAAAGAAACGTTATGCATACCTTAGTGCTATAACTGGAGAACTAGTAATAGTAGGGTTTGAAGCGATAAGAAGTGACACTTCACCTCTTGCTGCCAAAGTTCAACGATTAGCTCTCCAACGTATTTTATCAGATGGGATCTATTTAGGAGCGAAAAAAGTTGTTATCAAGACTTTACTTGATTTTCTGAAATCTGATAATGATAAAGAACACCTACTAGATGATATCACTATTTATGGGCCTGTTAAAAAAGATCCAAGTAAATACAAGAATAAAACTCCCGCCTATGTCGCCTTAGAACATTTTGCTCGGGAAAAAAACAAAAGTTTTAGAGAGGTATGGGCGGATTATCAACGATTTCCTTATGTTATAACAAAAGGGAAGGGGGCCATTTCTTCAAGAGCCCGACATCCAAATCTTGTTAATTTGGATGAAATTGACAAAGAATATTATATTAAAGAAACCCTCAGAATTGTCCAAAGGATTAATTTAGATATCACTAGACAACATCTTGATGTGAAAAGTAAAAAATTGCAGTGGGATCAGTTTTAATCCATTAATTCATTTACATCTTCATCTAGAGGTGGATGTAAACCGTTTTTTTCCATTTTTTCTTCAAAAAGTAACGCGAGCAGATCATCAAGATGTTCTCTTTTTTCTTTTTCTTCGACCATTTTCTTTATAACATTCATGATTGATAATTCGCTGAATAAGAGTAATAAATCCCATAATTTTTCATCTATTTCCAGCTCATAATCGCTCTTTAGGTTCTCCATAGAGCTGTGTATTAAATCTACTGCGTCTTTCACAATTATTGTTAATATTTCTATTTTGAAATCAGTTTTATCAAGAAAAAGCTTATCACCAATTTTCCGGGCGATTCGTTCAACAGCACGTTCAGGTATAGGTATTCTGGCCTTCATATTTGTGGTGTCAACTTGATCAAGTGGTGCCCACAATAACACATTAATACCATCAGGTTGGTAGTTAGCCCGATAATACTTAATTGTCTTAGCCATGTTTTTTATTTTTTCTTCTCTTACGACACGTACTAATTTGGATTTTTCTAAGATATTTAAATGATGATAAACAGCTTGTGGTGTACTATCTATTTTTTCGGCTATTTCGGATAGATTCAATTCTTCTTCCGTCAAGTGTTTGAGTATATTAAGACGCTTACTAGAGCCTAAGGCTTTAGTTATATTAACCGTTTCGCCTTTCTTTAATTTGATTATATTCAAATCTTTCTTGTCAGTATTCGTCTTTTCCTTTTTGTCACTCATAAAAGAACTCACTCTAAACTCTAGTAATTTCATTTGTTTATAAAGATTTATAACAATTATTATCGGTTTTTGATTTTCTTCTGCACTAATGATTTTGTAGCAAGATATTTTTAAAGAATCTTCTCTTTTCTTTGTTTTATCCTATGGGCTTATTGGTGGGTATTCTATTTATCTTATCTCCTTTTTTGGATTACTCACTTTTATTGCTCTCTTTTTCTTATCAGATAATCTTTTTGTAGATTAAAAGGCAAATAAATTACATCATGATAGCCTTTTGTTTCAGCATAGTTTGAAATGTCAGGAATGAAAACCGAAAAGATATCATAATACTCTTGTGCAACTAACCTTGTGATATTATATTTGACTGGTTGGTTTCTTAATGCCACTTCGAGATTTCTTAGATAAATATCTACTTCACTTTCCAGCGTTTGTGGAAGTGAAAACATAATCTCTTCTGTTTTTTTCTTCATTTTCATTATGAAATCATCTCTTGTTAGTTTGCTTTCAATTAGCTGTATTAGATTTCCAAGTAAATAAAAAGAGATTATCTCACGCGATTGATATTGTATAGTATCCGCCAATAATAAAAATATATCAGAATATACCAGCATATCTTTAAAATTCTCTTTTTTTAGATCTATTGTTAGTTTAATCATCTGTAATTGTCCATTTAGAGAAGGGTATCTTTTGATTCCCGCATCACTAAAAAAACACGCATATTTACATTCGAGCTCAAGCAGAGATTTATAGTCTAGTTGGTTTAAAGCGATTATTCCTTTGAAGAAAATCAACAATTCTAGTATCTGTCTTAATGCATCAGCAATTTGACTAGAAATAAATGCAGGATTTTTCATCATTTCGGTGAATCTGGACAGAAACTTATCTAATACAGCAATTACTTCACGTTCTAAGTCATCTATTCGGTCTGTTTCTTCTTTGATATGAAAATCATAACCAATTTTATAGCCCTTTACTACAACTTTCGATAGCTGTAATTGAAGAAGGGTTTCTTTAAGTTCGGGTTTATTTAGGGGGTCGTCATTTATATCAAATGTTCCCTTCTCAATATGACCCTTTAAATCGTCAATGTATTTTTGAAATTGATTAAAGAGTTTAAATATAGAACTAAAGAATTCATCTGGTGTACTCACATTGACTATATTTGAAGGTATAGCCTTCTTTACTGGCTGTTCATACAGATATCTCTGATTGCTAATTAGAAAGGTAATTATTTGATCAAATCCAGTGAATGTTGCTCCGTATATGGAGTAATTGTGTCTTTTATTTAGCCGTTGTTCTAAACCTATAATTTTTGGTATATTCCAAAATACATCAACATATTGAAGAAACTGCGCTGTCGCCTTGAATCCCTCTTCCAGCCAGTGTATTAAATCATGGTCATAAATTGAATATAAGGTTGAGCATAAACTAAAGAAAAATAACATAGCTGAACTCAGATAATTCATAATCATATTTCTTCTTTTTTCAAATTCAGGATGAGTCCAATCAACAAGGAGATGTTCTACATCTAACGTTTCTATTCCCATTAAGACTTGTGCCAGAGCGTGTGCAGTTCCTGCTATATGTAAATTACCCGCATCACCCCAAAGGTTCGCATACATTGAAGCAAAGCGCAATCTAAATAGTTCCAATTGATACCATTCTATACTCATTTCGTCTTTATCTAGAAAACTTTGTAATTCGGTGAATTTTTGCAATATTTTCTCAAAGAATGTACTATATGCTTCTGAACTAATAAGATTTTCAAGAGTATAATTAACCATTTTTTGTTTTATTGTATCAATTTTAGCTCGAATTAATATTTTCTGTCTCGTTATTGAGGTTGATCTCCATTTGCTATTCTGAACAATTGCGAACATGTCTTCAATTTCAGCTAATATCTCCTTAAAATATCCTTTTTCTGATTTCATCTCAACCTATAGTTATTTCTATTTGGGTACAATAAATCTTTTTGTCTTATTTTTTTTATACTAAATGCATAATTTTTTTTATAATAATAATAATCTTGTAAACATCAATAGTGATTCTATGAAATTTAAATTGCATGAAGCAGAATATTATGAAAAAAAGTCTGATTTGAAAGTTCAATGTAAGCTTTGTCCGAGATATTGCTTAATAAAACCGGGTATGTTAGGTGATTGCAAGGCTAGAAAAAATGTTGAAGGGACGTTATATGCCTTATGTTATAATCGTTTTACAGCAATCCATAGTGATCCAATAGAAAAAAAACCTCTGTATCATTTTAAACCTGGTTCATCTGTTATGAGTTTTGGTGCTGCGGGTTGTAATCTACATTGTGATTTTTGTCAGAATTGGCAGATTTCTCAAAGTTCTATTGAGGATTTACATTCAAATAAGGTTTCTCCTGAACAAGCTGTCCAGCTTACTGTCAAGAACGATTGTGAATCTATTGCCTATACATATAATGAACCTTTAATTAATTTTGAATGGATGCGAGATACATGCAAAAAGACGCAAGAGGAAGGAATATCCAATGTTCTTGTTTCAAATGGATTAATAAATACTGAACCACTAAATGAATTAATACCTTGGTTAGATGCAATTAATGTAGATATGAAGGCCTTTAATGATGAATTTTATAAAGAATTAACGCATTTTCCAAGTTCAAAACAAATAAAAAAGAATATCTTACATTTACATCGAGAAGGAGTACATATAGAATTAACCATGCTACTAATCCCCAATTATAATACTAGTGTTGACGAAATCAGACATTTTGCTTTATGGGTATTGGAAAAATTAGATCCAATGGTACCTGTTCATTTTAGCCGTTTTTTCCCCCATTACAAACTAAAACATATATCACCAACCTCCCCTTCTAAAATAAAGCAAGCCAAAAAAATCGCTGAAGATGTAGGGTTGAAATATGTTTATACTGGCAATCTTCATTGGGGCGAAGTTAATATCACTAGATGCCCCCATTGTAATGCTGAATTGATTAGCAGAGAATCATATAGAGTTACTATTAAACAACTGAATCCCGATGGGACTTGTAAATCATGTGGTTCACCTACTACTATAAGAATGTAAAGTGAATCAACCAAGCAACCAATCATTTTTATTAATTAGTCTTAGGCTAAGGTTTATAATTCCAACTTTAAAATGTCCCTTATTATGTTAGATAAACTTGAAAAAGAGCTTAACAAGTTTGATCTTTCTGATAAACAGTTTGTTGATGTTCGTTATGCTTATAGTGCAGGAGAATCAGTTACTGTAAGAAATGGCAGATTTGATTCTATTAGTAATCTTACCATGGGTGGTATCGCCGTTCGAGCACTTATTAATAACGCATGGGGCTTCACAACCACTGTTAACACAGACTCAGACTCAATACACGAAGCGATTAAAAAAGCCATAAACATTGCAGAAATTAGCTCCAAATACGCAAAACAAGAAAGAGCCATCAATCCTGATTGGGTTTTTGAAGGAAAAGGACAAACTAAATTAAAAATCGATCCTCGAGATATCGACAAAGACACAAAATTCGAAAAATTAATCCTAACAGAAAAAACAGCTCGAGAATATTCCAATAAGATAGCCCAAGCAGTAATTTCTTATATTGAAACGCACAATAATGAATTTATCATTAACAACCGTGGTACACGTGTAGAAAACGAAACGCATTCCATTCGCTTAATGAAGAATATAACTGGAAGAGAAGGGCAAGAAATGCAAAATGTATTCGATTCCATTGGAGGTACGGGTGGATGGGAACTCATAAAACATTGGGATCCCGAAAAAGAAGGGCTTGAAGCAGCTCAAATGGCTGAAAAACTATTGACTGCTAAAAATCCCCCTAGTGGTAAAATGAATATTATTATGGATCCTAGTTTAACTGGGGTCTTTATACATGAAGCCTTTGGTCATGCATGTGAAGCTGATGCTATAATAGCTGAAACATCTATTTTGGCTGGTAAAATCGGTCAACAAGTTGGAGTTGAGGGAATTACTATAATTGATGATCCTACTTTGCCTGGTCTAAGAGGTTCTTTTGAATACGATTCGGAAGGTACAAAAGCCAAGAAGAGATATTTAGTAAAACAAGGAGTTTTAAAAGAATACTTCCAAACATTAGAAACCGCAACAGCTTTAGGGGCTGACCCCAACGGATCAGGGAGAGCTCAAAACTTTAACAGTCCTCCTCTCGCTCGTATGGGGAATACCTATGTAGATGAAGGAGAGTTGACCTTAGAAGAATTAATAGAAGAAACGCAAAATGGCGTATATCTAAAAAGTTCTTATGGTGGTTATGTTTCTCCCGCCAAAGGACAGTTTTATTTCACTTGCCAAATGGGTCATTATATTGAAAATGGTGAGTTAACTGATCTTATGGGTAATGTCGGAATGAGTGGCATGACGTTAGATGTCCTACAGAATGCATATGGGGTGAGTAAAAAGTGGGAACCTTCATTTCTTGGTACGTGTGGAAAAGGTGGCCAATGGATTCCTGTAACTGGTGGAGGGCCTAACATTGGTGTTAGCGATTTAGTCGTAGGAGGCAGATAAGATGAACGAAATAATAGATTTACATTCTTTAGCAAAAAAAGCCATTAACATAGCCTTGGATCTGGGTGCTGATCAAGCTGAAAGCTACATTATTTATGGTGCATCTAAATCCATTCAAATTGAGCGTGGATATATACGCAATTTTACTGATAAAAGTAGTTCTGGTTTAGGCATACGAATTGTGAAAAACAATGCAGTAGGTATGGCTTCTACTACTATCTTTTCTGATGATTCGATTAAGAAAACAGTAAAAGATGCATATAATCTTGCTTCAGCTATTCCAGCTGACGAAAATTTTCAATCACTTCCTACAGACAAAAGAGAGAGTAAGCCAATTTCTCGAACGTTTGATAACAATATTCTTGAGCTTGAAATAGAACAATTTACAGATATTATTCTTGAATCAGCAGAGCAAGCCAAAATCAAAAAAGACACGAATGTAAGCGGAAATTTCAGTGCTGGATGGGGTGAAAGATACATTCTTAATTCTCTTGGTATTGATAGACACACTAAATCTACTTCAATTAGTGGATATTTACAAGCAAAAATTACTCAAGACGAGGATATAGGCAATGCATATTATTGGGATAATGCGTGTGAATTGAAAGAGTTTGATCATATGAAAATAGGGAAAATAGCTGGTGAAAGAGCCATTAAAATGCTTGGAGCAAAAACAATTGAAACTAAAGAACTTCCCATTATTTTAGATCCAGAAAGCACTATGGGTACAATAAGTGCAATTATAGGCAATGGTATTGATGCATTTTCTATCTACAATCGTACAGCCTTTTTTGTTGATAAAATAGGAGATACAATAGCTAATGATAAGCTAACAATTATTGATGATCCATTCTATGAAGGTGGAACAGATTCTTCACCGTTTGATGATGAGGGAGTAATACCCCAGAAACTCACTTTAGTCAAAGATGGGGTATTACAGACATATATCACAGATTCGTATTCTGCCCCTCTTGTTGGACTAGATAATACGGGACACGCGTCAAGAAGTAGCTTTTCATCTAAACCTTCACCTTCACCTTATGCTTTACAAGTATTGCCTGGTAAAGCAAGTCAAGAAGAAATGTTAAAAGACATGAAAGAAGGATTGTTTTTGATGAGTTCATCTATTCCACCTATGGGGTCTAATCCAAATATTTCAGCACAAGTTAATCAAGGATTTTATGTAAAAGATGGTGAAATTCAACACCCAGTTAAAAATACAGTCATTGGTACAACAGTCTTTGAGATCCTAAATAAAATACAACTCTTATCAAAAGAAACAGTAAATCATAAAGGGCATATTGCACCTTCTATTAAATTAGCTCCACTCAAAGTAAGTAGTGGAAACTAATACTCCCTTTCTTTTTTATGCTTTTTAGGGTGATTACAATTAGACTCAAGGAAAGAGCTGTTTTTTTAGCTCCTTTATCTGCCTATAGTAATTATCCCTACCGCGTTGTTGCAACTCAAAACGGTGCAGATTATACAGTTACAGAAATGGTTAATGTGAATGGACTTTATTATCATTTTACCCGTACCTTTAATCCTCGTACTGGGGTCTTGATTTATACAGATGAACTTGAGAATAATGCAGGGATTCAATTATTCGGTAATGATCCCCGCTTCTTTAAGAAAGCTACCAACATTGTAAATGAGAGGTTATCATTCAAATTCATTTCTCTTAATGCAGGATGTCCAAAGAATGCTATTACCACAACAGGTGCTGGGGCAGACCTATTAAATAACATCAGCACCCTCAAAGCTATTATCGAATCAACAATCAATTGTACTAATTTGCCTGTTTCTCTCAAGTTACGTCTTGGTTATAATAGCATCAATATTTTTGATGTGCTAAAAGCAATTGAGGAGTATGATCTTTCATGGCTCACAGTTCATCTAAGATTGGCTTCTGAATCGTATAAAACACCTGTAAAAAAAGAACTATTGAACGAGGTAATACGCCACTCACCATTTCCAATTATTGCTAATGGAGATATACGTTCGCTCAATGATATAGAAACATATTTTGATAATGGTGCATATGGGGTAGCGATAGGGAGAGCAGCAATAGGTAATCCTTTTATTTTCTCTCGTAATAATGAACCAACCATCAGTGATCGTATAACCGTCTTTAAACAATTCATTAAACTTGTAGAGAGACAAAAAAGCAAGAGCAAGAATGGTTTAGCTCTACGTTTCACTAAAGACTTTACCACCAAGCTCTTTCGTGATCTCCCCAATTCAAAAAAAACAAGAATGAAAATACGAGCTGTAAAAACTCTAAATGAATTGGAGAAACTTATTCTAGTTGAACTATATGATTAAGATTCATCTGCAAAGTGAACTCGTGAATATCTTTTTTTTGCCTGTACAATTTGAGCAATTTGCCCTGTATGGTGATTTAGATGGTAAATGTATTCATGTAACAATTCAGAGATATTCATTGTATATTCTTTAACACTAACCTCTCTCTGTAAATCTTCGTTTTTCAATTGGGCTATCTTTTGTTCATTAGATTCTAACATCTTTTTTGTTTTAGTTATTAATTGTTCTATATTTAGCTCATGAAACTGTTTTTTTTGTTCATTCTGAATATTAAAAATCTCATTTAAAAACCATGTCTGGTGGTTTAAGATATGCATGAGGATCTCTTTTATCGTTTTGCTAAACTCATTTATTTTCCATTCTAATACAGCTTCAGAAAGATTATTCAAATAATCTAAATACGCAGTATGAGCATGTTTAGTAATGTTTAGATACACGTTGATAGCATAATCAACCATACATTACCAAAATTAAACAGATATATAATAGTTTAGAATATCCCATAAACCATCTGTTCTGCTTATATCATAACTTGTTTATGTACAGCATGAAAATAAAATATTTATTTGTATGCGAAATAGATGTGTCGCCTCTCATATACTAATCTACTAGAATTTTTTTACTATAAACACTTATATTATAGAAAGTTAAATACATTTATGGGGTATCAGTTGAAAAGTTTTGAGGGGGTATTGTCTTCCGATGTTGTTATTATTGGTGCTGGACCTGCTGGTCTTTCATTAGCAATAAATCTTGGTAAACGCAATATTTCTACATATCTGGTTGACAAAAAGAATAGATATAAAATTGGGACAAAAGTTTGTGGTGATATTCTCAGTAAAAACTTAACCCATAAACTTTGGAGCGTAGCAGGTATCAATAAACCATCAATAAACCATGATGAACTTTGTGAGAGAATAACTTCATGTGTCTTTCATTTGAAAGGTTTAGATCCTATTACTGTTCAATATGAAACCTATTCAATTGATCGGTTAAAATACGGCCAAAGGTTACTTAATTCATTAATTGATTATCCATGGATAAAAATACTTCCAGAACATACTTTTATTGATTTAATTGTTAAAGAGAAAGCTATCAAAGGGGTTATAGTCAAGGATAAAAACAATCAAACTAAAAGAATAAAAACTAAAATAGTGGCTGATTGTTCAGGATTTAATGCCGTAGCTAGAAAGAAAATAATGCCAGATATTTCACCTTTTATCCCCCAGCACTTATCCGAAGAAGATATAATCATTGCACATAGACAAATATTGAAAACACAAACTTCTCACAACTTTCAAAACAAGATGTTTTTATCACAAATTGACAATATTCCTAAAGGTTATTTTTGGATTTTCTCAAAGGGATCTCACTTACTAAATGTAGGTATTGGGGGATTGAAAACCAATATTTCATCTGACCAACTCAAACCTACTCTTGAATCTTTGAAGAAAGAGTATCTGGCTCATCTATCATACGAATGCATATCTTCATCTGGAGGTAATTTGTCTGGTAGATTACCTCTTTATTCCTTAGTTGCTCCTGGTTTCATGCTTTGTGGTGATGCTGGGGCATTAGTTGAACCATTGAGTGGAGCTGGACATGGTAATGCATTGATAAGTGGATTATATGCAGCAATAATTATAGAAGAAGCACTATTGGCTAACGATTTTTCTAGTGAAACGCTTTGGAAGTATAACCGTTTAATATGGCATGAATTCGGAAAAGAGAATGCTATAGGTATAGGTATTTTCAAACTATTAGACAGTATTGATGCTAACGATTTTTCTGATCTGTTTGCACGAAAAATTATAAATCAAGAGTTTATCGAACAATTGTTTCAATATGAGATAAGTAATGTTCCAATAAGAACAATTATCAAACTTGTATTTAACAAGCCAGTATTGTGCTTTTACCTAACTAAGATGTATTTTTATATTAAAAAATTGCAAAAGATGGCAATAAACTATCCACAAAAACCACAAAAGTTCAAACGCTGGTATAAAAAAATACGAAAATTAGAAAAAAAGACCCTTTAAAGGATACTAGTACTATTGTTCATACAGCTCATCCAGTATCTCATTTCAGATTTTCTCTCTCTATAATTTTACCATCTCGTAGGTATACAACCCTTTTCTTTGCTTAATTTTTTGATTAATTTTACAACAACAGTTACTGTCGGAGAATCTAAATCCCCCGTTGGTTCATCAGCAAATAGTAGTTCACGATTTACCTTAGTTAGGTAAAAGCACAAGGAGGGAAATCATCTGATCAAACAGAATGGCAATTTGAAATAAATTCATATGATGATTCAGAAAGAGCTTGGTGGTAACGTTTACTGGTTCGTTCTTCTTTTTTTTACGAACTTCAAAGTTCATTGTAACTTATCATTTTTTTTATGTTAATCATCTAACTGATTATATTTGTTGGCGGAGGGGGAAAGAGAAACTCCAAGGGGATATTTTTTTAATTTTCATTAAATTAGAGTTAGAGCAAAAGAAACCTTTTTTATGTTCTATTTTCTACTTTAGTACCTTTATATGGAATCAGAAGTTTTAACGATGATAATCATTGATGAGGGCGGTTTACCCCGCTATTTTATGAAGAATAATCAAACGACTGATCTAGACGATAATTCTGTACTCATCTCAGGGTTTGTTACTGCCTTTAGTAATTTTCTTTCTGAAGTTTTACAATCTGAAAAAGAAATAATCCAATTCGCACAGCAAGAGTACGAAGGCATCATTGATAAATTAGAGTCGGGTTATTATTATACTGTCATAGGCAAAAATCTCTTCAAAAATAGCCCTTTTATTTATGACCAATTTTTCCAATTTCTGGATATACATTTTGTTAAGAATAGTGAACGAAGTATTAATGAAGAATCTGAACAAATACGCTCGTTAATTCACGAGATTATTTCTTCCGATTCCAACTATGAGTTGTTTGTTTCTCAAAAGACCCAAGGCCAATCGTTCTTATGGAGTGCTCATTCTGCGACGACCTATGATTATATTGATGGAGTGAAGAATGTAAAAGAACTTTCTCTAACAACCGAAATAGGCGAAAGTGAAACCTTTGCAATCTTGAAAATTTTTGAATGGCAACAAGCTGTGATATTGGATCTAGAACTTCGAGATTATATGATCTTTCAGAAAACTGATCAAGCCCTCTTACTTTCTAAAAGGCGTACTGAGGAGAGTCAGCAGATGGAAGAATATTTCCCTGATGCTTTAAATCTTCTACGAGAAATAAATGGCGCTTATAATATTGGACAGTTGAAATCCCGCTTGTCAGATACCGATGTTGAGATGAATCTAACTATTTTGATTGAGCAAAATTTAGTAGAAACGATCTCCAACGAACAAACACTAAATATATTGATTTTTGAGTATCTACAGCTAATCTATTCGAGTTTAACGGACTATTTTGAAGTAGAGCGCGAAAAAATATTTGAAGAATTACGGAGGGAAACAAGTATCTTAACAGCCAATTTGTTGAATCTAGATAGTTTTGGCTTGCATTCTGTAACGAAAATTAACAATTCACTTTATCAAATGGGCTATACTTTTGATGAAGTTTTAGAAAATTTTATGGAACTAATAGATTTTATCCATGATAAACTCCTTGAGATTTCCAAAGAGAAAACAGAACAACTTTTTGGGTTTGTTTTTTCCAATTTAATCGAGAAACACAGTTTCACCTTGGAAAGGATGAATCTATTGAATATTCTATGCCCGGAAGAATATATCTGATTTTATGATTTTAAAATAGATAGAATTGGACAAGAGATTTTCAGTACTGACCCTTTTTTAAATCGAGCAGAAACACACATTAAGGAAATAGCAGAGCAAGGAATTTTATGTAATTCCATACATTTGTCTATTTACATTGGAAAGAGAAACTTTTGCAGAAAATAAAAATCAAAAATTATTTTTCTATTTCTATTCCAAACCAAGGTTCTGCTTTCATATCTTTCAAGAAGTATTCTCTGTCATCTTCTCTTTCTATACTTTTACTCGCTTCTAGCGCTTTCTTGAAATGCACTTGTGCCTTTTTTCTATTTTTGTTACAAGCATAAGGCCTAGCCAGCCCTTTATAAGAATATGCAAGGTCAAAACCTTTCAAGTTTGCTTTTTCTGTCCATTCTCCGCATTCTTTGGCGTGATAAAGTGAAGCTTCAGGTCTGTTTAATAAGGCATATATCCTTGCGAGTAACCATTCTCCCCGTTGGAAATTAACTTCTGATCCGATATATCCCCAATAGAGTCTTGAGGTATGAGCTAACCCTATCATCTCATTTCTTTCTTCATCGGTTTTATTTTTACCCTTTTCTATTAATTGCCACGTTTTGTTAAAGCTATGTACAGCTTCTTATTTTTTTCTTCGTTTGATCATCCATATCTATCATTGAAAACAACTTTTTTACATATAAAAAGCTGTTTCTTTCATTAGGTGTACTTGTTTCTTTATATACTCCCTAGGTTGTGACGTGAAAGTGAAACATATAAAGGTTTGACTTTTAGAAGGATTATGAATAAAGAAAAAAAGTTTGAAGAATTTATAGAGGCTAATAGGAAAAATTGGGATGCAAGAACTAAAGCACATATTAAAAGTGACTACTATAATCTTCAAGAGTTTGTAGAAAACCCTCAATCTCTCTCTTTTGTAGCAGATGAACATAAAGATTTGGGAGAAATAAAGGGTAAAAAAATACTGCATTTGCAATGTCACTTCGGGTTAGATACTCTCTCCTTATGTAGATTGGGAGCAGAAGCAACAGGGGTGGATATATCCGGAGAGGCAATAACTTTTGCCCGACAAGTAAATGAACAAGTGGGATTGGAAGCCGAATTTATAGAATCGGATGTATATGACCTAAAAAAACATCTAAATGAGAAATATGACATAGTGTTTACGTCAGTAGGTATACTCTGTTGGTTGCCGGATTTAGAAAAATGGGCAGAAATGATCGAATATTATCTAAAACCAGGAGGGCTATTCTATATTAATGATGGACATCCTGTAAAAAATATTGTAGAAATAGATGAAGAGGATGAACAAAATCTGGTGTTGAAATATCCCTATTTTAGTGAAGGAAAAACCTATGAGTGGGATGAAGAGGGGACATATGCTGATCCAGAAGCAGAATTGGAACATACAAAAAATTACCAATGGGATCACACTTTGGGAGAAATAATAAATTCTTTAGCTCAAGCAAGATTGAAAATAGAAGAATTCAAAGAATATCCCTATTTAGCAGACAAAAGATACCCATGTATGGAAAAAGTAGAAAAAAATAGGTGGGTTCTAGCAGGAAAAATGAAAAACATGTTACCTCTATCATTCTCAATAAAAGCAAGAAAAGAGAGATAAAGAAAGATAAAAGGAAAAAGGACGTTTTTTGTGGAAAAAATTGAACATTGAACTTCTAAAATTCTAAAACTTATTTTATAGTTGATAAACTTAATATACTTAAGAAGCTCCTATTTGATGAGGAATAACTAATGCCAGAAGAACAAAAGAAGGAAGAGAAACAAGAGGAAAAAAAGAAAGAAACAGTAAAGAAAGAATAAGAAAAGAGAGAAATATATACATCATTTGATATAGACTTGTGGGCAACAGGTTTACACGCAAGAAAAATAAAGATATTTAAGCATGAAAGAAGGGCAGCAAAAGACAGGCAGTGGTCGAAGGACTCCAATTTAATAGGAATAGTAGAAAGAGATGGCAAAGAATGGGGGCCAATAGCGTATAGAGAAAGTGAATGGAACAATGATCGAGACGACCATTTGAAGAGCAAATTAGTAATAAAAGCATTTACACCAAGCGATTACTGGAGAGGATCAATTGAACTACAAATGGGCACAACCGTTATGCTTTCAAGTGTAGCAAATGAACCTACGCCAGCATTTATCGTGAATTATGACGGATCACAATATGTTACCCGGATTCAAAAAGTACCACATAAAAACTTCTTTTCAACAAGAGGTGAGGTATGGGGCTTTGACTTGTTATTGGATGATGAAGTAAAAACCTTTGAAATAGATGACAACCGCTTTACTTTAGGCACTGATTTTTACGTTAAAGATATTAATAATCTTTTAGTAGCCCGAATAGACGGCAAGCTTTGGAATGTGTGTGGTCGCTATACTATTGAGATTTATGATAAAGATTTAGCCAAAGACAAACGTTTCTATATCACGTTGGTGCTGTTCACGGCTACAATAGAATTTCTAGACTCAATAAAGGAAAAGATCAAACTCCTTGTAAATAATCTACAAAGAGGAGAAAAGCTGGTTCTTGAAAGCTCTGAAAAGGAATTGTACTTTAATCCTAGGCGAATGACTGATTAATTCCTAGTTCTTATTTTGAGATTTTTTTGTTCTACATATTAGAACATCTTCTATTAGGTTCTAAGTGCTTGTTCATTGATAACGTTAATAAAAGGGTACAAACATCTTTTATTTGAAGATAGATTATGTCAGACAATGAGGATAACAACGGTACTAATGAAGAAGCAAAAGAAGAAAATAAACAAGAGACAAAGGACTTGGATACAATTCACGCAAGATTCAATGTTGACATATGGGCAAGTGAGCTACATAAAGAAGAGATAGGTTTTTTCAAGGACGCCCGCAGGGCATTTAAGGATCGTCAGTGGTCTAAAGATAGCGAAATTCTTGGTATGGTTCAACGTGATGATGAGGAATTTGGCCCTTTAGCTTTCCGTGAAGGCGAGTGGCAAGTTGATAATTTTATTGACTCCAAGTTAGTGATCAAGTCTTTCACACCGAGTAATTATTGGCGAGCTTCAATAGAATTTCTCCCCGGTAAGAGCATAATGTTATCGCATGTGAGTAATGAACCTACACCGGCATTTATTGTGAATTATGACCGTAGTGATTTTGTTACGCGCATTCACAAAGTACCTCATAAACGATCTTTCAGAGGCGAAACTTGGGGCTTTGACCTTCTTCTTGACGACGGTGAGGTACGTTCTTTCTGCGTTGATGACAATCGTTTCACACTTTCTGATGACTTCTATATCAAGGATATTCATAATAATGTCATTGGTGAAATCGATGGTAAATTTTTAAACGTCGGCGGTAGATATGATATTAAAATTTATGACGCGGATCTTGCTAGTGATAAGAGATTTTATATGACTATTATTCTCTTTACTTCTGTCATCGAATTTCTTGACGAGCTCAATGATCGCATTAAAATTATGGTTGGCAAACTTCGTCGCGGAGAAAAATTACAGTTAGATCATCACAGCGAAGAGTTGTACTATAACCCCCGTAAACTTCACGGCTAATTTTCTCCCTTTTTTCTTTAAGCTTTGATTTCTTTCTTCTTTTTGCTTTCATTTTCGTTTTGAGTATTAGAGGGACATTTTAGTTCTTAGATTTTTTTTTACTTCTCTGTTCTATTCTTTTTTTCAAACTATTTAAAAAAAGAGAGAAAAGAATGTGCATTTCATGAGTAGTTTCACATTAAATCCTCCTTACTCTTAATTTTCTATTTGCTCCTATTTTTTCTTTTTTTCTTTTTTAATACCCTAACCACGCACCCCAAGAGAACCCTATTATAGTTATAGGTTCGTTTCCTTTTTCATGAATTATTTGATATAATTCTTCTATTTGCCCTTGTATAGTTGGTTTTGTTTGATAGGTTTCTATAATCCCGTATTCTTTTTCTAGTTCTAGAGCTACTTCTGTCATCTCTCCCCAAGCTCCTGGTCCACCATGAAGAAGAATTACCCTATAAGGTTCTTTTCCGTACAATCGATAGTTTTTCATCTTATTATTGACCTTTTTACTTACTTAATAAATTAAGCCTTTTGTATTCCTCATTTTTGGAATAAAGCCTATTCTTTTCAAACTTCTAGATAATATGGGTAATCACTTACGAAACAATCCAACTGATAATTTGTTTTTATGTCCTTTAGGTAGGACTAATAAATGAAAATAGGTGATACAAACAAATGGTTTAATTGTCAAATAAATTCCATTACAGAAATTAAATATACAATATATACAAGACAATATGATATGTCTACGGATACATGTGCAAAATGATATATAAAGGAGATAAAATGTTTGGCGAAACAATTAAATACA
>CAZHRF010000019.1:0-13477 GCA_964534625.1 uncultured archaeon
GAAGAAGAACAAGAGCAAACAGCTATAGTAGAAGAAGAACAAGAGCAAACAGCTATAGTAGAAGAAGAAAGAGAGGAGCAAGCACCAATACCCTACGAAGAACAAGTTTACAAAGAACCTAATGAAACAACTTTTACCCAAGAAGAACCAGAGGAAGCAGTTGTTGAAGACAAGTCCCCTGCTTATGAATTTATCAATTCTAAAATAATATATGGTGAAGGTCCAAAGGAGTCTTCCCTCAATATTAAGATATCTGAGAGTCTCAAAGGCATTTATGATGAGGGTACATTAATACTAGAAGAGAGCAAGGGTACATTGGAAATCGAAAATCCAGGTAAAGAATCAAATATTTTTGACATTGGTCTTAAACTTGATAATTATGAGAATCTTGATCTTAAAGAAGACTTTCATATTCATAATTTAAGCCCTCAAAAACTCTGGATAAAAGAATATTTAATTAAAGATAGAGAACAGAGTGATCTCCCATTTGATTTTGAACAAAAAATTGACACTTTTACTGATAATGATGAATCTCTATCCCATGTACTCTTTAAAGACAAAGAAACAGAAGTAGAATTGATTTACAGTATCAACCCCAAACGCAATCTAGATGAGGTTGTTTTAAAGAGTAATCTACCGAAAGAATTTGAGCAAATCGACATTAACTCATACAAGGGGGAAGCTAAAATTGAAGATAATGCACTGATTTGGAGAATAGAAGATTTAGTGCAAGAAGAAGAGGCTATACATCTCAGTATTGTTGGTAGAATCTTGCCTACAACAGTTGATCCAATCTCAACAGGTCCTACACTATTCAAATACACCGAGAGAAATGAAGAATCTTGCCAGTTAGTAATTAGAATGGCTAATGCCCACATTAAGAAAAGATTGACACTTGAAGTAGAAGAAGTAGAAGAAAGACCCAATCTATGGAGAGCAAAACTTCTCTTAAATAACAAATCAGAATTTCCAATTGAAGTTTATTCACTACTTGTTCAAAAAGATGAAAATATCTATCTAGATGTAAAGCATAATACGCCAGAAATTTTACCCGAATATGAACAATTGACAACAGAAAGTTGGGAAGTAGAGTCTGAAGACATCCCACAATTTAGAGCTAATGTAAAAAGTACACTTAATATTACAGTAAATGCTCAAGTAGGAGCATCAATGGAATTTAGAGAAAAAGAGTTAGTAGTAGCAGGAGGTGAAGGACAAAAAACATATACCAAAACTATTGTGCCTTCGTTTAGTCGCTCTCTCATTGGATCAATACTTGATGTCACCAATACTGGTGCTGTCACCTATGAGAAAATCCTCATTCGCGACGAGCTTCCAAATTATTTTCTGTCACCTAAAGAAGAAGAAATACAGGTGTTCTTAATAAAAAATGGTGATGAAACGAAATTAACCAGAGAGGACTATGCTTTACAAGAAGAGACAGAGAACGAAAAAGATAGTGAGATAGTGAGAGAACTAAACTTCATAATCAACACGCCACTTGAACCCAATGCAATACTTAGGCTCAAATATGATACCACAGTAAATAAACCACCTAAAGATATCCAATTTCAAGCTAATCCCCTAGCAACTGTTTCTCTCGTCGAACCCGCTCCTGATTTTACTATACCAATTTCTGATACAGTTAATACCATCCGCATTTCTCACGTTAGGCGGAGAATTACTTCTGCTAAAGACATTTTACCCAGAAGGACGGAAGGAACCTACGAAATCACATTGTTTTTCAAGAATAGAGGAGAAGAACCCATTGAATATATCAAACTCAGAGACTTAATCCCAGAAGGTTTTAAGCTTGAAAAAGAAGACGAACAAATAAAGTCAGAACTTGTAAAAGAAATAGATCAAGGAGAAATAAGACAGTGGATAATAGATAAAATTGAAGCAAATCAAGAAATAGAAATAATCTATATCTTAAAAGGAGAAGGAAGATATTCGGGTGAGGACCTACTGGTTTCCTATTAAAGATCAATCTAGAATTATTCGTTTTTTTCTTTACCATCAATTTTTTTCTTAAATTGTTTTTAGCTTTAAGTCTTTTATCTGTAATCCAATTTATTGTTCTGAAGAGATTATTTTTCTTCGTCCATGTATTTCTTTTTTTGTTGAGCAATATTTTTAGCAATAAAACTGACAGAGGTTTGGGCTGCAGAAAATTCAGCTGTAGAAGTAGAATCTAACTTCTGTTTAATATCATCAGGAGCTTGATCATAGACTTCTTTTTCTATATTCGTTCCAGCTACAACCTTATCCTTCTTGTCACGTGTTTCGGTTCGTTGTAAATAAAAATGGCTTATCATGTGCACGACTTTACCTTTACCTTCTTCGAACTCTATTATAACTGGGCTTTCCCCATACTTTTCTTTCAACTCATTGGAATAAATTAATATCGTCACATTTTCTTTATCAAGTACTTGAATAGGATAACTTGATCCCTCTAGCCACCATAAAGGCTCGGTTTTACTATCTAGAAAATCAGATACAATTGGATTCTTTTTATCCGCAACTATAATACGGACAACCTCATCGCCAGTAGGATTCTGATTATATCTTACTTTCTCTGGAAAAGCCTTCTCTAATACATTAGACAAAGCCCAGTCTGTGGTAACTAATAATCCTCCTGCCTTGACAAAAGTGGCCAATTTTCTAACAGCTTGATCAGACACTCTTCCTGGACAATTTATAAAAACTGTCTGTTCAGGGTTCAATTCAATCTTATCCAAAATATGGATTGGAATCAATTTATGAGGGATGCCTGTAAGTTCTAAAACCAACTGGCAACGATCATAACTTCCTTCAACTACAATAACATTACTTTCTTGAATGTCTTCTAATGCTTTAGCAAGATCAGGATTCTCTTTTTCTAATTTTTTTCTTGAGTAAAAAGAAGCGACTTCATAGGATTGTTTCATACGATCATATTTATCACTCTTCTGACCTTTACTAAACTGTTGAAAAGATTGTTCATCTGCTACATTTTGTACAGATTGAAAATCAACATCAATCTTTTTTTGTTCTTTATTTTTCTCTTGGTTTTTATTCATGTATATCTAGTTCCTATCTATCGATGGTCTACAATAGTACATTGATATGCCTCCCTATATCTTTTTCTCATAAAGCAGAATTCTAGTTTAAATGAGAAGTTGATATCCTTAGTTTTATTAGTACCGCTTTTAATGAATATTCAGATAAGGAGATTATATGAATAATCCAGACAAACAGGTGCATGAAAAAAAAGAAGACAATGAAGAAAAAATCACGTTCAAATGCCATCTATGTGACAAAGAATATACAAGCGTCATGTCATTAAATTTCCACATCAGGGAAGCACATAGAGACAAATAAGCAAGGCAAATCTAAACACTAATTAGCTAAATTAAGAAACTTCAAGGTGAAATTTTGTAGCATTGTTCATTATTTTAACTATAAGAGGGAATTTTCCGTTCTTTAAAAGAAAAAAGATCAAATGGATATACTTAGTTTTTACGCATATTTCTCATTAAACTCAGCTTTAAGTATGTCCATCAAAATGAAATCATAATAGCACCCTTCTAAATAGTGTGCTTCTCTCTTTCGTCCTACCTCTGTAAACCCTACTTTTTCATATACGTATTTAGCCCTTTGATTGTAGTCTAAAACAATTAATTCAATCCTATGCAAATTTATGTGCCAAAAACCAATCTTTAGCATGAGAATCATGGCTTCTGTACCATACCCCTTTCCTTGATCATTGGAGTCATGGATAGCTATACCTAGGGTTGCACTTCTAGAAATAAAATCAACTGACTCAAATCCTACTGTTCCTAAAAATTTCCTTGTCTCTTTTTCCTCTATTACAAAAACAAATTTCTTCCCTTTCTTTACTGCGTCCAAAGTTGTTTCAATCCAGTCAATCTCATGACTTCTGGACATGGGAAATGTGTTCATTAAGTTACGCCTAGTTTCATAAGTATTCCAGTTTTTCATTACATTATCAATGTCTGATGTTTCTAAAGCTCTTAAACAAACTTTTTCTCCTTCATAAGGAGACCCTTCTTTGCTCTTAGCCATAATTTATAGGGGTATCCATAGTTTAATTATTTTTTCTTCTTGGATAGTACTTCTGAATTAAGCTGGTAATAACCTCTTCGACATACTTAAAACGAAACTAAATCGTATTCATTTGTGAGTTTCTTGCTTTTTCATACTATTTCGGAAGTACTATTTGATGACAAAAGCATTTAAAGCAATTTTAAGGAATTGTACCTTATTACAATTTCATCGATAATCAAAACGAGAATAATTGTAAGAACAAGAGCAAGACTATTCTTTCATCAGTTCTTTTTTGAGTTCTTCTACATAGTTTGGGGATGTTGAGTCATATTTTGCTGATCCTTTTTTATCACAAAGAGCATCCCAATATTCCTTATATTTTTCAGGTATATCATTTATTCTATTATGATTTTCTATGTAATTGGTGGGCATTGGATGTGTACCTACTACAACTTCAAGTCCAATGTTTTTTTCAATAAAAGCCTTAAAAATATCAATCCGTGGACAAGGGGGATAACCTGCGAGAAAACCAGTTGCAAAGTGGATTACGTTAGCCCCATATTTTTTCATGTTAGTTGCAACATATTCAATATTTCCACCTGGACAGCCTCCACAAGAACTATATCCTATAAGTTCAAGCTTTTTGCCAGCATATCGTTCGAAAGAACCCTCTCGCTCTCTTACAGAACGAAAACATTTTCCTCCATCACAACTTTTGTATCTATCACAAATAATTATTCCAACACGGTCCATTAGTATCGGGTAATAATTCAATATGTCCTTCTTAAAGTTTTCTGGGAGACTCAAAAGACTGTTGAACTAACAGGTTACGAGAAAGAAAGACTAATTGGTTTTTTAATAATTAAAGGAAAGATATACTACTTTTTCATCCTCGTTTTCGCTTTTTTTAGTAGGTCTAATGCATCATCCAAAGATATATCCTTTGGATTGGTTATTAACGACCCGTCATTTATTGCTTTTTGAGCTATTTCATCAAAATCCTTTGTTGATACTTTTGCCTCTTCTAATGTTCTGGGTAATTCAACTAAGTCATGCAATTGATCTTGAAGTTTTCTTATCTGGTTAATCGTTTCTTTTGCCCTTTCACTCTCTTTTGTATGAGTATATACTTCAACTCCCGCTATGGGTAATAAAAGTTCATCTAAATGCTCTTTGATACATTCATAATTATACTCTAACACAATAGGCAAGAATATATTCATAGCTACACCATGAGGTATACTACAAACACCACCCAAAGCATGACCCAAACTATGGACAGCACCCACCATCGAGTTAGAAAAAGCTATTCCAGCCATCATAGCGGCGTTTGCTAATATTAATCTTTTTTGTATGTCTTTTGGATTGTGAATTACATCTTTAATAGTTCTACAAATTAATTCAATGGCCTTCCATGCATACGCATCACTTAGAGGATTTTTTTGTAGACACACATATGCTTCAATAACATGAGTTAATGCATCCATAGCTGTAAAGGCTGTAATATAAGCTGGTAGAGTCAAAGTCATGCGAGGATCTAGGATAGCCAGATGAGGAAGGAAAAATCGAGAGGTGAAAGAAAGTTTAACATTTTTTTCATGATCTTTTATAACAGCTGCATTGGTGACTTCAGATCCCGTACCTGCCGTTGTAGGTATTACAACTAAAGGCTTTAATGGTTTATCTAAAATATCTGCCCCCATATACTCTTTGAGATTATAGCCCCCTCTAGATACAAGTATATTTACACCTTTAGCTGTATAAATTACTGACCCGCCTCCTATAGCTACAATAGCGTCTGAATGCGTTTGTTTTTATATTTTGGCTATTTTATTAATGATCTCCGTTGAAGAGTCAGTAGGTATCTCATCATACACTTGCTTGTTTTATTCCTTTATCTGTAAGAAACATAGGTCGTTTTGAGCCTAATTTTTCTAATTCAAAAGCAAGATTCTCTAAAGCTTTATTTCCTGACAATTTGTAAGGCAAGAGAAAGAAGAAAAAAGCGGATTTTAGAAAATACGTGACTTGGCTTTATTTTCTCAATTCTAAGTGTATTTTGACACCCATTAAACCCAATAAAAGTGCTATAAGAACACTTATAGTTGCTATTATACCAGAGTAAACCGGTGTTTCCATAGCTCTTTTGATTATTATTCCAATGAAAGCCCATAAGACAACTGCTGTATAAGCATAATCTTTTCGTATCCAGATCATTAATCCTGTGATAATCGCAGCTATACTTATCATTGTTATTGTCCAAACTTGGTCAGAAAGTCCAAAACCATTCCAATTAACATCAACCAAGAAAACTGTTACATTCGCAACTGTGGCGATAGTTATCCACCCTAGATAAACAGAAATTGGTACATGAATAAACCATTTTTCATTTCTATCGGCGTCTCGTAGTCCTATTTGTAAGCGTAAATAACTGCTAAGTAATGCTCCTAATAGAACTAACATAACTAATACAGATAAGAAAAAGAATCCATAATGCCAGAGAAAAAGCCAAGTCATATTAGCGACTGAGGCTACAATAAACTCTATACCCATTTTAGATAAAAATTCTGGAGGTTCCTCGGTAGTAAAAAGGGATTTCACACTATATATAGTTAAGACACCAAGGAGAACATATATTACGCCCCAAATAGAAAAAGTTAACCCAGCTGGACCAAATAGATTAGGAAGGGAATCTGACACCTCACCTGTGCCAACATTGTTAATTGGTAAAATATTAGCCAATGCATTAACTATTATTGTGCCAATATAACCAAGAATCATCGCTATTTGTATTAACAAAACTTTGAATCTGTCCATATTCATCATACTTTATTATATGCTTAAATTTTTATACATTTAACAAATATTGTTTTTCATAGATTTTAAGGACTAAACATGTAAGAGGGAAAAGAACATAAAAACACCAAATAATAATTATTTAACGCTAGCTCGGTAACAATTTTTTTCTGTTGCTCTATCCAAAAATTAAAAAGAAAAAAGTTCTACACTCAAAGCGGATAAAAAAATTCCTTTAACGGTGAAAATATGTTTAGTTACGTTAAGAAGCACATGGATAAGTTTTTTCTCGAAATGAATCAAAAATATAGGGGACCAAAGTTTGATGCTCACGTCCACCTTAGAAATAAAGAGGATATTGAGTCAATGATTGGATACTCCGAAGAGTTTAATGTTAAAAAAATGCTTGGGATTATGCATGAAGACAATAGAAAAGAACTTGATGATGCCTTCCCAGATAAATTTGTTTATGCAAAGTTTCTCGCTTTTGCAGACTATTTTAAAGGAGAAAAGAAGAAAGGGCTAGAAGATCTTGAGCAAGCATATGCAGACGGATATTCTGTCATAAAAATTTGGTTCGCCCCTCGTTGGAAAGACTATGCCATTGACAGATATGGCTTAAAACGTGACACTAATCACAACTATTCATTAAACTCACCGCTTCTAGAACCTTTTTTTGAAAGGTTAGACGATCTAAATTTAACCTTATTACTGCATGTGAGTGATCCTGATTTAATGTATGGAGATCGGTATCAACCAGAATCGAAATATGGTACAAAAAAAGAACATTTAGAAGAGTTTAAGTCTATCCTATCTGAGTATCCTAAGTTAAAAATAATAGGAGCACATATGGCTGGACAACCAGAACATTTGGAGAACCTTTCTACTTGGTTAAAGAATTATCCTAATCTTTATGTAGATCTTGCTTCAGCTAAATGGATGGTCAGGGAGTTTGGCGAAAATATTGATTTAACAAGAGCATTTTTCGATCGCCATGCAGATAGAATCTTATTTGGTACAGATATTGTTTCTGGCAGGACAGATCGCGAACCTTTGCCTGGGTACTATATTCATCGCTATGTGGCTTTTCAAGCATTATTGGAAACCGATGTAAGAAAGCACCCATTACCTATACCAGACCCCGATAATGATAATCATACAGTGATAAATGGCTTAAATTTATCTAAAGATGTCCTAGAAAAAGTATACTGGAAAAATAGTTTTAGATTGTTTCAATGAACAAATATACTGAATTGATAAAGAGAACAATACGGAGGATAAATAAAGCAAACAAACCACAATTATAAAAATTAAACAGAAGTATTGCTTTTCTAAAATCAAAAAAAGATGAAAAATAAGAAACGCTTTGTTTTAGCCATCTTTTTCAGCATTCATCTCCTTAATCTTTACTTTAATTTCATTTGACTTAAACATCAATCAGATTGTTGTTAAGAAATTCTTCATATCCGGTTAAATCAAGCAATCCATGCCCACTATAACTAACAACAATATTGGCTTTTTCACCAGTTTTCTTTACCGCCCTAGCAATATCTATAGCTGCTTTAATGGCATGGTTAGTTTCGGGGGCAGCAATTAATCCTTCAGTCTGAGCAAGAATCTTTCCAGCTTCATAAATCTCGGTCTGTGGATATGCATACGGGGTAACCTCACCAGCATCTAAGAGATTACTGACCATGGGTGCAGTTGAATGATATCTTAGACCACCAGCATGTATAGGTGGTGGGGTATAATCGTGACCTACAGTATGCCCTTTAATCATTGGGCAAATTCTTAACGTGTCAGCAAAATCATATTTGTATAACCCCGTGGTTAAAGCAGGACAAGCAGTTGATTCAGCTGCAATAATTTTGGCTTCAGGAAAAGCTTTTCGAAGAGGAAAAACTAATCCAGAGAAGTTAGAACCACCGCCAACACAACCTATCAAATAATCTGGTTTTTGATCCATCGCTTTGAATTGTTGTTCTACTTCTAGACCAATAACAGATTGATTGATAAGAACCCCATTTAATACACTGCCTAATGAATACTTAGTATTTTCTTCTTCCATAGCTCTTTCTACAGCTTCAGAAATGGCTATGCCGAGAGTACCGGGATGATCCGGATTTTCTTTCAGTATTTTCCTACCTGATTTAGTAGTTGGACTAGGTGAGGCGTGAATAGTAGCATCATAAAGATTCATAAGTGTTTTTCGGAAGGGTTTCTGATCATAACTGCAGCGAACCATGAAAACTTCACAGTCAAGTTCAGCACCATGCGCAGTTCGAATTAGAGAAGCTGATAAACTCAATGCCGATCCCCATTGACCAGCACCTGTTTCGGTTGTAAGTTTTTTTGTGCCTTCTTGGAATGCATAATATGCTTGAGCTATCGCGGTATTGATCTTATGGCTACCGGTAGGAGAAACATCCTCACGTTTAAGGAAAATTTTAGCGGGTGTATTTAGATACATCTCCAAACGTTTTAGACGCATTAAAGGCGTTGGTCTTCCAAAACTATAATAGAACTCCCTAAGTGGCTCTGGAATGTCAATATAACGTTCATTGGAAAACTCTAGTTCAACTAGTCTTTTAGGAAATAATGGTTCAAGCTCTTCAAAAGACAGAGGTTCTTTAGTTCCTGGATTAATGATTGGAGCTAAAGGTGTCGGTAAATCTGGTCTGAGGTTATAATATTGTCTTGGAACTTCAATATTATCATCAGTTTGCTTTGTTCTGTTTTTTTCTAATGTTTTTGATACAGTTTCAATATTCATGAGTATCAAGTATATGCAATTAATACACCTTAATATACAAAACGCAATATTTCAGTACAATATATATGGTATAATAACAATTATATATATAATTGAACAGAAATGGGGTGAGTACTGATGAGTTACGAACAAGTCCTTGATGCTTTTGAACGAACACCTTCAAGATTGAAAGTTGCTTCAACACTCCTAGATTATGGTTTTAGAGTGGCAAAAGATGGTAAAATTTATGCTGGTGAAATAGAGATGACAAACACGAAAATAGCCCGAGCTATTGGAGTCGACAGAAAAGTAGTAGATATGTGTTGTGAAGTAATCTTAAATAACAAAGAACTTTTGGATGTTTTTTCTCGCCTAAAACCTGTTGCAGATATTTCAGAAGTAGCCCGAAAAACTGGAAGGAAAAAACTAGGTGTAATAGAAGTACGAGCAAAATCCTCTGAGATCGGAATAGCTGCTTTAGCAACTAAAATAATAGCAGAAGCAGGGATCTGCATACGTTATATGCTTTGCAAGGATCCTCAATTCAGCGTTGAATCTACTATGACTATAGTTACCAATAAACCACTTTCTGGAGATATAGTGGATAGATTATTAGCTGAAAAAAATATTATTAGTGTAACGATATCTTAGGTGTATTTTACTATCATCTTAATGCGTATAATTCGATTACAGTCTTTTTTACTTCAAACTAGTTTAAACTGCACCACCGGGAACTAATGATCTCAACAAGAACCCTATCAAATAAGCAGCAGTTGCAGCTAGACCACCAATCAATAACATTTCCAGACCTGCAATAAACCATTTTTTATCTACTAGGCGAGATTTTAGGGTGCCTAGAGAAAACAGAGTTATAGCAGTAAGTATGCAAGCAAGTATGAAAGACAACCATTCGGAACTCTGAATGGCAGGAATTAACTGAGCCAATATATACGACAACAAAGGAATGAAACCAAACATAACAAAAGACAAGAAGGTAGCTATTCCGTTCTTTAAGGGCGGTTCTGTTGATTCAAGAATTTCTAATTCTTCCGCAATCATAATATCAACAAAAGCATCATCATATTTGGCCATCGTTTTGACAATGAGCTCAGCATCTTCTTTTTCAATACCTTTGAGTTCATAAAGTTCAACCATTTCTCGAATTTCACCTTCACGATAATGCTCGAGCTCCCATTCTTCACGAGAACGTTCCTTGGCGTGATATTCTTGTTCAGCTTTAGCACTCAGATAATCACCTACACCCATTGATAAGCCATCAGCTATGAGGTTAGCAAAGCCTAAAATAAGAACAATAGCTGCAGCTAACTTAGCACCAGTAACACCAGCAACTACAGCAAAAGTCGTGATGATGCCATCTAAGCCGCCGTAAATAATTGATTTAATATATTTTCCCTCGTCCTGTTGATGCCAAGTTTCATCTCTACTTTCTACAGAGTGAGCCTTCTTCATTAGTTCAACATCTTTTTCAGCATAAGCATCTTTAGCCTTTTCTAAATCTCTACTAATATCTGGCATGATTAATCACAAAACGAACATTTGCTTAATATAAAAAGTTTAAGAAATGAACGTTAACTGACTTCTTCCCTATATTAATTTTATCAATAAACTATTTAAAAAGCCAAAAATAGGAAGCATAGTGTAACTTTTATGAGATTAACAAAAAAACAATTATTAATCACAATAATTTTAACAACACTCATTTTTTTTTCACAGCATGTGGTTTTTACCAATAGACAACAGATAACAACATTTCATTCTGCTTCTGCCTCAGGTTTAATCTCTTTAGATCGGGTAATAACTATAACATCTGATGCTGATTTTGAACATGAAAACTATTCTTCCTTTATTATAGGGGATGGTTCTAAAGAAAGCCCATATATTATAGAAAATTTAGAAATTATCAATGATACAGAGGATTACGGTATACTAATCCAAGACACAACCAAATATTTCATTATACAAAATTGCAAAATAACAGCTAATTATTATTCTGTGTCTATAGAAAATGTTGCTCCACAAACTGCTATAGTACAATCGAACCTTTTCATTGATTCAGACTATGGAATGCGTTTTGAGTCTACTCATGGACATATAGCATTTGAAAATAATATAACGAATTGTTATTATTATGGACTTGTCATAAAATTTTCAGAAGATTTAATTCTCAATAAAAACAACTTACAAGCAAACGGCATTTACGTTCGACAAGGTAATAATATTAGTATTATTAACAATATTGTGACAGATTCAAACTATGGTATTTATTATATGAGTAGCTCTTATAATAATAACATATCAAACAACATATTTTATTCAACAGATACTGGCATTAAAACAAGAAACCTATATGATTCAATTATTTCTAATAATCAAATTTTCAACGCGGCATCAAGTGCGATTAATGTTTATAAAACCGAGAATCTAACTTTTACTAATAATGCGTTTTTTAACTGCAGTTTCACTATTAAAGGAGAACTATCTGATCTTTCTAGCCTATCCTTTAATAATAACACCGCCAACGATAAGAATATACTATTTTTAGCTAACCAAACCAACTTACAAATCGAAGAATCAAATGATTATGGACAGATAATACTGTTAAATTCAACGAATGTCTTAATAGAGTCTATAGCATTGACAGAAGTAAATAACGCCATAACAATACATTCTTGTAATTATACTACAGTTAATAACGTTACAATTACTGCAACAGAATCAGCCATAGATATAACTAACACAGATAATAGCATTATATCCAAATCGTTTTTTGAGTATAACGAACACGCTATTAAAGCTGAAATTTCCAATAATATTACCATAAAAAATAACGTAGTTAAAGAAAGTCGTACAGCGGTTACAACTGACTATAATTCAGTAGTAAGCTCTAATTTCAAAATCATTAATAATACATTTGATAATTTGGAATATGGAATAGAAGGTGCTGATCTTAATGATTCAGAGATTTCTTTTAACAAAATAAAAAATGCCGATTATGGAATATATCTTGATGAAACATCTTATTCAGATATAAACAATAATGAAATAGAAAATAGTACTTATCAAGGAATTAAAATAGAGTACAGCATATTCGTTACTATTTCTGAAAATTTTATTAATGATACGCAAAGTGATAGCATTGAACTCCTTGATAGTTCGTCTAACTATATTAAGAAAAATATAGTCGTTAATTCAAGGAATTATTATATGAACATTGCCAGTAATTCGGACAATAATATAATTTACCATAATATCTTTATTGGAACCAATGCAGAAACAATTACCAGTAAAGCCACTAATGATGGAAACAATAATCTCTTCTATAATGAAACATTACAAGAGGGAAATTATTGGTCAGAATGGACATCAGGAGCATATGACATAGAAGGTAGTGCTAGTGCTCAAGACCTTTATCCTTTCAATGATACTGATGGCGATAATCTTAACGAAACACAAGAAGTACTTTTGTATAATACTGACCCTTGGAAAAACGATACGGACGATGATGGGCTCCTTGATGGCGAAGAAAGTCATTATTCCACCAATCCAAATAATCCTGATTGTGATGATGACGGATTGTTGGATGGAGAAGAAATTGAACTTGGTCTTAATCCTTTAGATGAAGACACAGACGGAGATGGAATGGATGATTTTTGGGAAGTGGATAAAGGTACCGATCCTTTATTTAATGATACACTTGAGGATCTTGATGAGGATGGTTTAACTAACCTCCAAGAATATAACCACGGAACAGACCCACAAAATTCAGATACGGACGATGACGGTATGCCAGACGGATGGGAAGTTGAACATAATCTTAACCCACTTATAGATGATAGTCAAGACGACGCTGATGAGGAT